>JAUHWX010000045.1 GCA_030427285.1 Bacteroidia bacterium | reverse complement strand
GTTTTGGACAATGAAGTTCAAGTAACATCTGGATTAAATGAGGGTGATGAAGTAGTGGTAAATGGACAAATAAACCTGAGAGAAGGCACCAAAGTAAAAGCCTTGAACGCTGAAACCGCTCAGAAATAAAACCCTAACCGAGAAAATTAATATCCAATGAAAATTGTAAAAACATCAATAAAGCGACCTACCATGGTGGTGGTGATTTTCACCATACTATTAGCGCTGGGAGCTTTTAGCTATACCAAGCTCAACTATGAGCTGATACCAAAAATCAGTTCACCAGTGGTTTCAGTAACCACCGTTTATCCTGGAGCTTCACCTTATGAGGTAGAAAATTCGGTAACCAAGAAAATTGAAGATGCGATTTCTTCAATGGAGGGTATCAAAAAAATTACGTCCAACTCTATGGAAAGCGTTTCATCTGTAGTTGTAGAATTAGAGCAATCTATGGATGTGGATCTTTCACTTCAGGAGGCCCAGCGAAAGATAAACGCTATGATAAGCGACTTGCCTGAGGATGCAGAAACCCCTTCTCTTGGTAAATTTGACTTTAGTGATATGCCAATCATGCGATTGGGTGTGGCGGGTAAAATGGCACCTACCGAACTATACGATCTGGTAGATAATAAAATTGCCCCAGCCCTAGCCAAGCTACCAGGTGTAGCACAGGTAAATATATTGGGTGGCCAGGAACGCGAAATTAGAGTAAACATAAACGAGGAAAAATTAAGCGGATATGGGCTCAGTATTCTTCAGGTAAGTCAGGCCATCAGTAATTCAAACCTTGATTTCCCTACAGGAAAAATAAAGGATGAAGATAAGCAAACCACTATTCGCCTTAGCGGAAAATATTCTTCTGTAGACCAAATGAGAAATTTGGTGATTGTAAGAAATCAGGATGGTTCTGTAGTTCGCCTTACAGATGTTGCCGAAGTGCAGGATACCAAGAAGGATGCTGAAATTTATAGTAGGATTGATGGTGAAAACTCAATTGGCCTTACCATTCAAAAACAAGGTGATGCCAATGCTGTGGAGATAAGCGCACTGGCCAAAGTTGAAATAGAAAAGTTGGAAACTCTCTACGCTTCTGATGAGCTTGAATTTAAAATTGCTTCTGACAGTTCAGACTTTACGCTAGAAGCGGCCAATGGTGTAATGCATGACCTTATGATTGCCATTATACTGGTAGCCCTCATTATGCTTCTCTTTCTTCATAGTTTCCGTACGGCAATTATCGTAATGATATCGGTACCAATGTCTATTATCGCTACACTTACCGCCATGTATCTGTTTGGCTTTTCGCTAAATCTAATGTCGCTGCTCGCACTATCGCTGGTAGTAGGTATTCTGGTGGATGATGCCATTGTAGTTATCGAAAACATTTATCGCCACCTTGAAATGGGCAAATCCAAATTTCAAGCGGCTTATGATGGTGTACGTGAAATCGGAACAACTGTAGTTTCCATTACGCTTGTAATTATCGCTGTGTTCTTACCTATCGCCCTTACAGGTGGTACTGTGGGAGATTTGCTTCTTCAATTTTCTGGAACTGTGGCCGTAAGTACTGCTTTGAGTTTGTTGGTGGCCTTTACTGTAATTCCATTATTGGCTTCTCGATTTGCCAAAGTGGAGCACATAAAAGAAAGTAGCCTTATTGGCAAAGTGGTAAACAGTTTTGAAGAAATTGTAAACTCCTTCGAAAAGGGAATGTCCAATGCCTTGGCTTGGTCTTTCAATCACAAAGCAATTGTCCTAGTATCCACATTTGTACTCTTTATCAGCTCATTTGCTTTGGTAGGGTTTGGTTTTATCGGTAGTGAATTTGTAGCTGCGGGTGATAGAGGTGAGTTTATCATTGAGGTAGAAATGCCCAAGAAATCAACTTTGGAAAATACCAATTTTGCTACACGTGAAATTGAGCAGTTCATTAGCAAATATCCAGAGGTAGAATCTATCAATACAACGGTAGGTCAAGGCAATGGTGGAATGTCTGCCAGCACAAGTGAACCTTATAAAGCACAGGTAAGCGTAACTCTTGTAGATAAAGAAAAGCGTAGTGTGAGTTCGGATGTAATGGCCCGCGAAATGAAAATTGCTCTTGAAGAAACCATTCCGGGAGCTAAAATCAAGTCTATTCCCGTAAGTATAATGGGTACAGCAGATGACTCACCTATCCAGGTAATACTTAGTGGATCGGAGCTTGATACTTTGCTTAATTATTCAAAAACTGTAATAGCAAACCTAGCCACTATTGAGGGAACTGCTCAGATAGAAAGCAGTGTGGACGATGGAAATCCTGAAGTAAAAGTAGAAGTTGATCGCGATAAAATGGCTGAGCTTGGTCTTTCACTAGAAGTGATAGGTGCGAGTATGCAAACCGCATTTAGTGGTGCTCAGGATAGTAAGTTTCGTGATGGCGAAAATGAATATGACATCACCATTAAGCTGGATCAGTTTGACCGATCAAATGCACAGGATATTCGCAATTTATCCTTTATCAATAATCGTGGTGAATCCGTAAAGCTAGGGCAGTTTGCCGATGTAGTGGATGGATCTGGTCCTTCGAGATTAGAGCGATTGGACAAAGAAACCACGGTTACTATAAAAGCCCAAGTAATAGGTCGTCCTGTGGGTACAGTTGGTACCGAAGTAGAAGAATTAATGGCAAATACTGAATTACCAGATGGGGTAACATACCAGATGGGGGGACAGTTGGAGCAACAAGGTGAGGCTTTTGGTAGTTTGTTTTTCGCCTTGTTTGCTTCACTGGCATTGGTTTACCTAATTATGGTAGCACTTTATGACAGTTATGCTTATCCCTTTGTGGTGATGTTTTCTCTGCCCCTTGCCGTGATAGGAGCTCTACTAGCACTGGCACTTACAGGAAGTTCGTTGAGTATTTTCTCCATTCTGGGTATGATTATGCTTATTGGTCTTGTGGCCAAAAATGCGATTTTGGTGGTGGACTTTACCAATCAACTTAAAGCCGCTGGACTTGAAGTAAAACAAGCTTTGATGAAAGCTACACAAACACGTATCCGTCCTATACTTATGACCACGCTGGCCATGGCCATTGGTATGTTGCCAATTGCTTTAGCAGATGGCCCGGGGGCAGAGTGGAAAAATGGACTAGCATGGGTACTTATAGGTGGGCTAATAAGCTCTATGTTCCTTACCCTCATTGTGGTTCCTGTAATTTACTACTTAATGGATAAAGTATTGGCCAAGTTTGGTTGGAATAAAGAGCTGATTATTGACTTAGATGAGTCACCAATGGAGCATAACTCGGAAGTGGAAGAAATGCTAAATGATTCTAAGAACAATTCAGCCGAAGAGGAAGAAGCAGCCGAATTGGTTTGGTAATAAGTTTAAGTTTAGTTGAGTGAGGTTTGGTTAATCGCAGGAGTGGCGGACTAAAGGTCCAAAGCCCCTGCGATTTCAAAAAAAATTAAAAAGATCATTACAATGGAAATAGCCGCCACCGCCTTAAAACTCTTTTCAAAGAACGGAATTCGTGCCGTATCCAAGCAGGATATTATAAATGCAGCTCGCGAAAAGATGAACTTGCCCATATCTAAGGATGAAATCCTGGAGCAATGCATGACAGAAATAGAGGGTGAAATTCGAAAAATAGTACCAGAAACTCATGACCCCCTACTCTCTCCTGCCGATCAAATTCTGAGGATTTACAACGACTTATTTCACTATATGCTCAATTTCAATCTGGCCTTTTTTAATGATCTCCAAAAGTATCACTCCTTCCATTTTGACTTTTTGATGAATGTGCTGGAAGATGCCATTTATTGTGAGGTAAAGCGTCTCTTAAAAAAGGGAAAAGCCCAAGGCAACATTATGTTTTGGATAGATGTAGATCTGGAGTGTTTTATTCACAAAACAATGCTTACCCAAATTCTTTCTGAGTTTAACCTACAAACCAATGATTACTCTATTGAGCAAATTTATACCCAAATTTTCACCGTTAGGTTTAAAGGAATACAAATAGAGAACCCCTGTTTGTAGTATATATCATTTATTGAAATCGCTAACCCGATTTTCTCTAAAAAGAAACCGCCTCAAAAAATGATTTGAGGCGGTTTTAATATTTAAAAGTCAATCGGCACAAAATAAATCTAAGCCACATTAAGCAGTGCCCGTTGCATGATAAACTTACACGGAATATCAGAAGTTACCTTGGCGCTATGGTTTGCGTGAAGGGGAATGGTTAAAAAATCTCCTGGCTTGAGGCAATGGGTTTCTTCACCAATATACACTTCACAAGTTCCTTCCACTATCAAAAATTTCTCACGCTCATTACTGTGAATTTCGGGTTCCAAAAAGTCTTTGGCCCACACTATTGAGGTGGTTCTTTCTGGCGTGCTGCTTATTATTTTGGCATATATACTTTCTTCTACATCTGCCAGTACCATGTCTTCACGGTTTAGCCAATAGCTAAAGTCTTCAATTTTTGAGTTTTCGGTAAGTATGGGGGCATCCAAAAATTCTTCCCCTTCCCTAAGGCGCCTCATATAATCTGCGGCTGCCATTACCACGGTTTTTACCAAAGCTGGCGGTTGCACGGCATTTGCCCTGCCATAATTCTCAATGCGCTGATGTATTTGATTGAGCTCTTCTGCCACTGCGGGATATTTTGCCTGGGCCGACTCTACCTCCCTAATCTGGTCATCGCTAGCCATACCAAAAACGTAAAGCTCCAAAAGTCCAGACTCTATAAGTTCTGTTGATTTTCTGTTCATCCTTTACGCGTCCATTTAGTGGTTAGCTCTGCATGTAAGGATTTACAAACATCTTTTTCGCTAATTCCCAATTTAGTAGCAGCCTGAGCTGGGGTATATCCTTTTTGTAGTATAAGCTCCAAGGCTCCTTCATTATCTTCTGTGCTTTGCCCCAAGTCAAGTTTTTCTACCACTTTTAGCGAAAGATTTCTGGCAGTGCTCAGCATCCAGGTACATAGGTTATCTGCAGAGCAATGTCCGTCTATCATATCCTTTCTTATTTTTATGAAGGTATCTTTAAGAACCTGGGCCGCAAGGGGTTCGTTTTCTACTACTCCTGAAATCACTCCCAATAGCAGGGGAGCATAATTATCATAGAGCTTTTCAAATTGCTGCCGATCGCCATTTTGAACGCCAGAAATTAGTATTCTGGCCTCTTGAGCATTTTTACTTGAATAGGAATTTGCCATATTAGAAAACGATGGATACCAGTTGATTTGAGTTTGTAAACCACAAAGTACGTCAAAAGGTTTGGTTTACAGAATTTTCTTACCAAGGTCAATGATTCTAATAAAAAACTCCTCAAGTTCAAACAATTTTGGAAAACAAAGAGACGGGCCTCTACCTCTTATACACTATGGATAAAAAATAATCCGTAATAAGAACACCATAATTCAACCTTTTCTAAAATCTCCCCTTATTTCTTCAAAGCCGCCTTAGTAAAAATATACTCAGGTATGTCCTGATCAAATTTTACTGTCGTAAGTGAGAAAGTGGTTCCTTCCCCATCTTTTAGCATATCTTTATAGAGGACCGTTTTTGGAAACCAGCGGCCATCAATGTTTTCCACATCACTCATGGTAGTTTTCTTCAGTAGTTGTCCGCTTTTGGCAAAAAGCTCTTCCTTTAGCGGAACAAAGCGTTCTACATCTATCCAGGCTTTGCGTTTTGCGTATGCCACGTCCTCTACCTTAGCTTCCATCTCTATGACATATACTTTTCTATCTCCAATGGTTTCTTCGCCTACCACCTTTGCATTGTAAATGTCCATTAGCTTTCGGTCTTCCATCATATCTTCATATGAAAGATCAGAGCCCATTACCGACTGACGCAGCATGTGACCGGATAACATTATGGTACGATCAGTAGAAGGATTATAGATGTACAACTCATTTTCCAATTTCAACATTTTTGTACCTGCCTCACGTGCCGGAGAAAGGTATTCCGTCATGGCTTTTTTATCACCCACACTCCAGCTTTTACTAGTAATGGTGCGGCTACCTCGTTTTCCTTTAATGATCATTTTACTCTCTGCCACCTGATTTTTTGAGGTCATATTTTCGTCTACCTTCTTCATTATGGTTTCTGCTGAAGGCTGAGATTGCCATCCTAAAAAGGCTACTAAAATTGCTGTGATTGTGTTCATGTCTTAATTAGTTTTTAAATCTTGTTTAACTTCTTCAGTTAGTGTCTGCGTTTGTCAGCCTGAGCGGAGTCGAAGCCCATTCAAAACTCAACCCTCCACACTCAAAACTTTCTACACCTCCAATTCCTTAAATAACTTAGATGTTTCACGTTTATAAATCCCGATACCCGACAATGCCTGGCCCAACACCATAGCCAAAATACCCGGAATAAAACCTAGATAAAAAGTAGAAGGCGTGATAATTGCCCGATAAACTGATGGTATCATCATGGCAGTCTCGGGAAGTAGTCCGCTTATATCAAAGCCATATTCCTGAAGAGGATATACTATAGCTAAAGCCAACAAAGTACCTACTATTGAACCGATCAAACCAATAAGACAGGCCTCAATAAGTAGCTTCCTAAAAATAGCACCTTTGGACTCTCCCAAGGCAAGGCGCACCCCAAACTCCTTATAACGCCTTAAGCCACCAAGCAGGCCCACATTCCAAAGTACTATAGACATGGCCAGCACAAAAACCCCTATCATTATCTGTTGCATATTGTCTGCAAAACTGATCAAGCTTCTCAAATCATTTTGATCTTTTAGGGTAAGCATTACAGATGAAAACTCATTTGTGCTATCTGTAGCTGTTTTATTAAAGCCACTTTTGATAACATTGGCCTGCTTATCATCATATTTATTGTCTTCAAAGTAGCCCAAAAGCTCAGTAGCACCATCTTGCATATCCAGCATTTGGCGAGCATCAGTAATATCGATGATAAACCCGCTACGGTCGAGTGCGGGGTTACCGAATGAAATTAAACCTGACACAGTAAAATTTTGAAAGGACATACTTCCGTACATAGTGCTTCCAAAAAATGTTATCTCATCACCAATCTTCAGTTTTGCCTTTTCAGCAAATTTTTGGCTTACCAAAGCTTCTCCACTTTTGGTTGGAAGACTCCCTTCACGCAAGGCTCCTTCTAGATTCAAGCGATCTACTTCCTTACTATCCTTTGATAGTAAATCGTAGGCCTGCCCAGTGGCAGTGCCTTGCCCACGAGTTTCCCCGTTTTCATCAGAAAGATCCATTAGTCCGCCAAAGTTGATACGAGGTACCCATTCCATACCAGGAAACTGCTCTGTCAAATTCTCAATAATAGAATCCACATCCAGTAGCGCCATGTCCAAGGGATTCTGAGAAGCATTCTCCGAATACCCAAGTGTGGATACCTTTACATGACCAGTGCTAAATCGGGCATTCATATCAATCATATCAGAAAATACTCCTGTAAGCAAAGCCGTGATGGTTACAGTAAACACCACTCCAATTGCCACAATGATAATTGGAAATTTGCTACGCGTGCTATCACGCCATATACCTTTAAATAAAAATTTGATCATTGTATTTTTCCTTTTAGTGCTAATGTTGGTTCCATGTGTGCAATTTTGCGAGCTGGTAAATAACTTACCAAAGCCGATATTCCTACTATTATTATAACTGTACCTAATATCAGACTTGTGCCAAATACGGGATAGATGGTCTGTGCCATATTTATATTCATCGCTTCTGTAGGTTTGCCAAGGCTTACTCCAGTACTTTTTAGCCAAACGCCAAATGGGATTCCTACTATTGCAGCTAGTATTACTCCAAAAAAGCTGAGTGATGTGCCTTCTATGGTAAACATGCGCACCACTTGCTTACGTGTCATCCCCAATGCTATGAATGTTCCGATTTCCTTTTGGCGCCTGAAGATGCTCAGCACTTGCGTATCAAAAATGGCCAAAGCTGCTAGCCCTGTCAAAATGAAAAATATCACGTAGGCACCTATACTCTCTGCTGCCACCATTGCTTCTAGAGGTTCCAAAAGGGTTTCTTTAGAAATATAGTTCCATGATGGTACATTTTTGTGATACCCTGCATTACTCAGTACCAAATAAGATGCTTCACCCCTAAGACCCGTCATTTCATAAAGCTTATCAATATCCAACCAAAGGATACCCATATCTGCTTCTGGAACATTAGTTCTAAAAATATCTGCTACCAAAACCTGAGCGGCATCAAAGGTTCCACCCTTATCACGCCAGCGCAAAGTGGTCATATCCCCTACTTTTAAGTTGGCTGTTTTGGCCATTCTCTTTCCTATCACCACGGGTATCACCCCTTCTTTTTCCGTTGTAAATTTCCCCGTAGGTATTGATAATAGGTTTTGGTGTTTAGGTAGCCCTTGAAGCGTGATATTTTGCAATCTACCTTGTGGGTATATACTCGCCTGACGCACCAAAATCGGTACTGCTTCCCCTTCAGCTCCAGCTGGAATTACAGCATGACCATCATCAATAGTAAATGGGTCATAAGGGTCATACTTAGGACTCCGTATTTCTCCCTGCCCAAACTGCCAATTTATAGCATCAGTTTTGGCTTGAGTATTCCAACCCTGTAGCACACCCATGTACATAACCATAATGAGACAGGCCAAGGCCAAAATGGACGCACTTAACCAAGTGCGGGTACCTGCAGAAAGTAAGTTCTTTATTGCCAACCTGAATCTTAACATTCTACTGTACTTTTCCTTTTAGCGCCAAGGTCACATCCATATTGGCAATTTTTTTTGATGGCCAAAAACTTACAATGGTAGAAGCAACAACTACCAATATGATGGTTGTAACAACAAGTCCTACCCCATAGACGGGAACAATAACTTCGGCCATGGTTAGTCCCATACTTTGGGTATTCATCCCAAATGAAATTCCTGTATTAGCCAGATAAATAAAGAGTGGCGTTCCAATTACAGCACCTACTCCTGCTGCCAAAATACTTGTAGACGCTCCCTCTATGGTAAACATGCGCACCACGCGCCAGCGGGTCATACCCAAGGCTATGTAAATACCAATCTCTTTTTGCCTGCGAAAAATGCTGAGTACCTGAGTGTCAAAGATGGCAAGGAGCGCTAAGCCTAATAGTATAGCGTAAATCACATAACCACTTATTTTTTTGGAAGCAATAATTTTTTCAGTAGGCTCTAAAAGATTTTCCAGTGAATGATACTCCCAACCTGCTATGTTTTCATGGTCAAAACCCTTTGGTAAAACCAAGTAGGTAGCTTCATTTTCAAAACCAGTAATACGGTTCATATCCTCCATGGCTACCCAAATCTTTCCTGCATCTACAGCAGGTACATTGGTTTTAAATACTCCGGCCACCGTTATTTCTAAGGCATCAAAAGTTCCATTTTTATCACGCCAACGCATAAGCACGTTATCTCCCGCTTCTAACTTTGCCGTTTTTGCCATCCCTGTCCCAATCATCACGTTCAGCGATCCATCCACGCTTTTAGGGATTTCTTTAGTAGGCAATTCAAGAAGGTTTTGATTTCGAGGAATACCTTGAAGCATCACAGACACCATTCTACCTTGAGGATAAATAGAGGCCTGGCGAATCAATATTGGAACCACATCTTCTGATACTTCTTTGGGAACTTTAGAGTGTGCATCCTGCAAGGTGAAGGGGTCATAAGGATCATAGTCCTCCTGCCACAGCTGGCCATGACCAAATTCCCAGGCAATGGAATCTGTTTTTGCCTGCTCATTCCAACCGTCCAACATTCCGTTGTAAAATATGATGAGGATGTAGGCAAAAGCCATCACCGACACACTGAGCCATGTGCGCAATCCTGCCGAAAGCAGGTTTTTTAATGCCAATTTGAAGGTTAACATAATATTGAAAGTTTTAAGGGTTAATTCTCACTCAAAGCCGCTAAGGCGCCAAATATTCAAACTTTGCTTCGTGTATTTGCGTGAAACCATTTCTAATGCGCCCCATGCACGCCATACTTGGCTTTCATCATTTCATCCTTTTCTATACGCCCATCTTTTAAGTGTACAATTCTGTCCAAGTACTGCATTACTTTTTCATCATGCGTAGAAAAGATAAATGTGGTATCCAGCTCCTCGTTCAGCTTCTTCATTACCTTCATAATGTTGTGTGCATTTTCAGCATCAAGATTTGCTGATGGCTCATCGGCCAAAAGAATTGCGGGGCGCTTTACAATAGCCCGTGCCACAGCCACTCTCTGACTTTCACCTCCTGATAGTTTGTCTGGCTTGCTGTCTTTTTTATGAGTAAGACCTACCCAATCCAAAGCTTCCATCACAGCCTTTTTTCTTTCGGCTGCGCCAATATTTTGAAGTAAAAGTGCGAACTCTACATTTTCATAAACCGTATACACAGGTAGCAAGTGATACTCCTGAAAAATGAAACCTACATTGTGATTTCTCAAATCGGCAGATTGCTGGTGGCTAAGCTTTGAGATATCTTTACCTATAACAATAGCCTCGCCTTCTGTGGGAGTGTCCAGCGATCCGATAATATTCAGCAAAGTTGTCTTTCCAGATCCACTTGGGCCCACAAGCCCGGCAAACTCACCTTTCTTAAATTCAAGATTTATATCCTGAAGTGCCGTAAAAAAGCCATCTCCAACCGGAAATCGCTTAACCACATTTTTAATTGAAATGATCTCTTCCATAGTTTTTATTTAAAAATCATAAACGAGCATTACCTGCACGCCCTTTCCGTTATAATTATTTACCAAATCGTTTTGCTGAATATCCCTCTCATCCTCGGGATTGAGGTATACCATGATGTAAAGTGTAAATAGTCTTAAGTCTCGCTGATAATTCAGAAATGTGCTCAGCCCATTATTATACCAATCATAGTAAATTACGGTACTCAAATTATCAAACATACCAATAGGATAAGATGCTGTAAAAGCTGATATCTGCTGGGCATCGCTGAAGTCAGGCTTGGCTTCGTATGTTGCGACTATTAAATGCTCGCCTACCACATTTAACCCACTTCCAATTCCAAAAGTGTAATCTACACCCACATTTAGCATTGTTTGATTGGTAAATGGTCCCACTTTCTTTTGTTTTATAGTTTGTGTGGCTTCAAACCAAAGGCCTACACCCACATCCCATTTTCCATCCAGCCCAAAACGGTTCTCAGGATTTTTGGCTATAGCCAATGAATCAATGTCTAAATTTCTAGAATCTGACGTTCGATGATGATAGGTAACAGCCAACTCTCCTTGCGAAACCGGGTGCTGAAAACGACCTCCAAATTCTGGTATTTGCTCATAGGTAGAAATAGCTTCCCATCCCTTTGTATCTTCATTTCCATACAAGCCCCAAAGCCAAACGTTAGCATTGTTCAAAAAGTAATAACGTCCTAAAAGCCCCCATACACCAGGTGTTAAACCCAAAGGATCACGAGGATCAACTTGGTCAAACCAGCGTAAAGGACGTAAGATGCTAGACGAACCAAAGTTTATTTTTTGAAGGCCTGCCCTAATTTCAAATTGCTCACCCGAATATCGCACCCAGCCCCTATAAGCTTGTACATCACCATTGTCAAGCAAGGTATCAAAGGGTCTAAAATTCAAAGAGCCATAGGCATTTGCTGAAAAGTCAAAATCCAGCAAAGTTTTATTTTTAAAAGGAACTGAATATGATATCTCAGGAATAAAATTTCCGCCAAGGAGCACATCCAGGTCATTGCTAAAGTTGTAATTACCATAAGTAGATACCTGCCCCGAAAATTTGAATTTAGGAACCGTATCCTGCTGAGCGTAAGCTGAAGCTGTGAGCAATAGCAGAATAATATAGGGGCTAATTGCTTTCATTATTCCTTGCGAGCTTCAATACCAGAAAAGAAAATACTGGTAAGGGCTACTATCAATTCTTCAGGTGTGGCATAAAACTTCTGCAAGTCAGAGTCTATGGCCAGTGTTGTTATCTTATCAGAAAAAGCAATGACGAAGTCCAGGTTCAAATCATTGCGGATATCTCCGTTTTGCTGCGCCTCTTTCAGACTGTTTTTGAAATCTCTTTGTCCCTCCTCCTTTATTTCAGCCATTTTGGCCAGCATTTGTGGTTCATCACTCGCCACTATATCTTTCACAAATTCATGACTGATATTTTTTACGGATTCAGCCTTCAGCTTTACCAGCTCGGTAAGCTTATGGTGAAATGAAATATCCTTTGTAATAATTTTGTTATATTCCATTCTACCCTCCACTGCCAGCGTATCCAACACAGCTATAGCCACTTCTACCTTGTTTGCAAAATTTCTATAAAAAGTCATTTTGCTACAGCCCGACTTTTCACATATTTCCTCAATGGTTACTCTCTTAATGCCATGTTTCCAAAAGAGCTCTTTAGATTGATTTAGTATATTGTTACGCTTCGATGCCAATGTTACTTATTTTGTAATTTTAAACAAAAATAGTAACATTTTTAACATATCATAACACTAGCTACTCTAAATATCTGTTTTTCAAAAAGTGATGGACCAGCAGCAAATGATAAATCCCTATCAAACTCAGAGATTGATAGGATCTTTGTAATTATAAAAAGCTTAAAATATGGATGGGCACATTTTGCACGAGGCCCTTTGTCAAATCAGACTTTGAATTGCCTTTTATTTCTGCCCAAAGAGGTTTCGCTTCAAAAAGCCGCCAGGGTCGCTAAACAGTGACTCGGCCTCGTATACCAATTTATCTATTGCAGCAGCGCACGAAGTAGGAAGGGTTTTAGCACCGCCTCTAGTATAATTTTCACTCAAGTTACCACTCCAGTTTTTGGGGACTACAGTAAGAGTTTGGCAATCCGTCCCACATGGGCAAATAGCGGTGAGTATGATGTCAATTTTTACAGTATCACCCAAGGCTGGCCTCACTTCGTTTAGCACTAGTTGCCTTGCGGTGCTTTCACCAAAGTCTACCGCGCGAAATGTTACAACGGCTTTAAAACTTTCGAAGCCCTCTGCCTCTATACAAAAGATATAACTGGAAGGATCGGCCATAGCCGAAAAAGCAATAAACATTAAAACTCCTGTATACAGCCGCTTAAGCATAGGTTGGTTGAATGAGGGCAGAAATTTAGATAAAATTTAAGAATTTATCCGAGCTAAATGGAAAGTCTAAGCGCACTTGGAGCAAAGCCCGCTTATTAGCAACAAGCTTCCTTCTACAGAATACCCTTCAGGCACTTGCATTGTGGGAATTTCAGAATCATCAAGGCAAATGGTATCTCCGCAAACACGGCATTTAAAGTGAGCATGATTATCAGAGTGGGCCTCTCCCACTTCATGATCGTGATCGCAAAGCGCATATTTTACCGAAACCTGATCATCAGGCACTTTGTGTAAAATGCCATTTTGCTCAAAGGACTCTAAAATCCGGTATAAGGTTACACGATCCACATTCTCTGTAACCCCTTCCTGAAGTTCACTGTGCGATAGTGCTTTTTCCCGTTTTGCAAATAACGCCAAAACCGCTAGTCTCCCAGCGGTTTTGCGTAATCCATGTGATTTTAAAAGTGCCTCGGCATTCATTACATTATATGTATTTCACCGCTAAAAATATTAATATTTCCTTCAGCATCTTCAGCTCTTATAGTAAGTAGATAATGACCCGTTTCAGCATTGGTAGGAATAGCTATGTCTACCGAGCCATCAGCTTGAAAATCCCAGCTCGTATCAGATGAACCATCCAGGTCAAAGTCCTTTTCATAAAGCACTTCACCCCCGGCAGATTTATGATCGTGCCCTTCATGCTCTTCTTCTAACACAATAAAAATTTCTGCAAGATCAACATCATCTGAAACAGAACCTTTAAGGGAAAGTGTAGAACCTTTCATGGCGTGTACTTCCACAGAAAAATCAGGGTTGGTCAAATTGATTTCGGGCTCACTTCCATTAGAAACCATCATCTCGAGTTCTACAAATTCACCCTCATTTCCTTCTGCATCAATCACTGATATAATGGCGTGATAAGGCCCGGCAATGGCACTAGCAGGCACATCCATAGCCTGTGTCACGGTTTCATTGGTTCCAGAAAGCTCAACGATTTTTACATCTGCCCATTTATTGGCCGAGGTACTTTTGTGCTCATGGCCGTCAAAAATATCATGAATATCCAGCTTAAGCTGACCCAGCTCTTCGTTATCGCTTACCTCTACTTCAAAAGTTATAGAACCTCCAGCTGTTGCGCTGATATCATGATCCTCCCCGTCAATAGTAGCTGATTTTATAATGGGTGCTGTGGTGTCATTATCATCATCTTTATCACATGATGCCATAAGCAAAATGCCTCCAATTACTGGTACCAAAATTTTCAGTATCCTTTTCATTTTCTATTATTTAAGCCACAAAAATACAAAAACGCAACAATGTTGCAAAATCAAAACTCAATATTTACTGAAACTATAAAGTTTCTCCCTTGTTCGGATAAATTTAAAATACGGTATCGCGATAAATGACTTAAGTAAGCCGTGTTACCAATATTTCTGCAAGCCAGTCCAAGAACTACATCGGTCTTCCAAAATAGAAATTCAATTGAGGTTTTTGCATTGAATAGATTATAACCAGGGGTAGGCTTCTCATTTCGGTCTACCCTGTTTTGCGCTGCAGTAGCGCGGTATTCACCAGCGATGTTACATTTTACTTTTGAGGTTTTTACCAAATCATACTCCATAGCGAAAAGGTTAGAAAGCGGAGGAGTAAACGGCAAAGGCAATTGAGTTTCAAGGTTCAGGTTATACACGTATTCCAAAGCTGTAGAAATATGCAAACGCTCAATTGGGTGAACCTCAGCAAATAATTCTCCTCCCATGTGCAAAGCCTCCGTTTGTGAATAAATGTACATCTGCCCCGCATCTGGCAAAGGGCTAAACCTACCTGACGGTCTCAAGTACAAATAATTGGTAAAGTAATTTACAAATGGGGTAAGCTTTACATAGAATGCCTTTTGCTGATAGATGGCTGTCACGTCCAACTGATAACCTTCTTCAGCATCCAGGTCAGGGTTTCCAATTTCATGTCTGAACGTACCATGATGCACGCCATTGCTCACCAACTCAGCGGGTACCGGCACTCTAAAACTCTTAGCCAGGTTTAGTTTAAAATTCCAGCTTTCATCAGGGTAATAACTCAGACCAAGCGAAGCTGCATAATTAAAAAAGTTTCTGTTCAAAGCTGGTGACCGCTCTACCAAAGAGTCTAAATCATTGTACCAAGGTTGCAAATATTGCTCTGAATTAATATTTCCAAAATCTAAGCGAAGCCCTCCGCTCCAGCTTAGCTTTTCGCTAAAATCCCCGTTGAGCAAAGTAAAAACTCCACCATTGTAGGTTTCAAAATCTGGAAGCAAATACTCCCAGCCGCTTCTTTCATTTTTTTGAAATTGCTGATTGGTACCCAGTACATACTTCACCTTCTCCCCGCTCCAGCTATAGCTACTATTCAAGCTCCATGTCTTAAGGTTTAAACCCAAAGCTTTGGTGTCATTTTCATCAATCTCAATAAAACCGTGCGCATGGGGGTTGGAGTTTTCCACCCTATTATTTTCCTGATAGCCAATATCGGTGGTCAGCCAGTTGTCCTTTAATTTTACATTGAGCTTAGCGTATAGCTTACTATGCTTCACGTCCTGATTTGGTAAATCAATGTCGCTCACATCCCCTATTCGCGATAAATCAAAAGCTCTGGGAATTCCTGTAGCACCTAGGTATAGCCCAACTTTTTGGTTGTATTGACTGGCCATCAATCTCAAATTATACTTTTCACCCAAATAGCCATACGTGAGCCTACCGCTCAAAAGCTGCCCTGCGGTATTCTTGAGGCGATTGTCCACCACCGGAAGCACAAATCCATTATACGTAAACTCATCCGCGGGAATGCGGTAATCATCATAATCCTGATAACTAAGGCGGCCGCTTACAAAGTGATTATCATTTTTATAATTGAGATGCACAGAGTTTCCCAACGTATTATTATTGGATTTATACATGCCCGTGTACCCACCTGAAATACCTTCATCCGGGACGGGGTCAGGCAATAGCTTTACCACACCGCCCAAAGCATCAGAGCCATACTGCAAGGCTCCGGCACCTTTCAAAATTTCAATGCGGGTGGCACTAAAAGGGTCTATCTCCAATCCGTGATCCATCCCCCACTGCTGCCCCTCTTGCTTTATTCCTTGATCGTAAACCGAAATACGTGTGGCCGTAAATCCTCTAATAATGGGTTTGGCCACACCCACACCCGTGTTGTACGATTCCACACCCGCAACATTACTTAAGGCTTCCGCCAAAGTTGCACCTTCAGTTTTGTTTGTTTCACTAATATTAATGCGCTCAATATCTTGTGTAAGCTTTCGACTAGTGGTTTTAGACATGCCTTCTTCAATAAGCACCTCTTTCAGTTCTACAAAAGTTGGTTTGAGATAAATGGTAAATGACGTATCATTTTTAAGAGTAATATCAAGATCGTCCGCTTCAAAACCGGTAGCTGAAAAGTGAAGATGGTAATTGCCTTTTACTAGTTCAACAGAGCAAAGCCCCTTTGCGTTTGCACTTATGTGTGCACCACTTTCGTGAATTTCCAGCAAGGCATTGGGAATAGCTTTTTTTGTGTCGCTATCGCGAAATTCAACAATTAGCTTACGCTGGGCTACAAGCTGGCCAGCAGAGCAAAGTGAAATCAGAAAAAAATAGAGTAAACGCAACAAGCTTCTTGTATTTAACGCAACAAAGTTGCGAAAAAGAATTAGACCTCACCACATCTTCTGCAATTTTAGGCTTACTGATAACAAATAGAAAGTTATCGTAAAATAAATCATACCTCGAAAAAGTAAAACTATCTCTAAAGTCAACTGGATTTTCCCTTAATTTTGTGGCTATGTTAAGGGGATTTATAGCTTTTATACTTTGTGCCGTACTGGCATTTCCGTGGGTCAGCAAAGTGGCTATTACAGCCGATTTTGTGATTCATCAGGATTATATTGCTAAAAACCTTTGCGAAAACCGTGATAAGCCCGAAATGGAATGTGGCGGTAAATGTGTGCTCATGCAAAAGTTGAAACTCACAGAAAATGAGCAAGACGAACCTCAGCAATTACCACAAATCACTCAAATAGAATTTTCATCTTTTGTAGTAAATGATTTCACTTTTCAGCCAATAGAATCGCCTCTTGCCGATTCGTCTGAAAACTTACCTGCTCCAATCCATCAAATGGAGAGCATGTATACCCACGATATTTTTCACCCACCCCGCCAGGCTTAGGCATACCCTAGTTTTATTGCATTTCCCTTACGGGTAATTTGTTTGTAGTTGTATGCTATAGTTTGCATCTACATGTGTATGTCTGCACCTATCAGGCAGTTTTATTAAAAAATTATTTCAAGACTTATAAATATGAAAAGTTTAAAAAACCTTGGCTTCATAGCCCTACTTTCTTCAGTTACACTATTTACATCATGTGATGATGATACCAAAGACGATACCCAGGATCCAGGTGATAAAGTCACGTATGGTGAATTCGCCATGGAATTGGATCACATGTATGATGGATCCGCTTTTGCTTATAATACTGAGTACACTAATAGCTCAAACGAAGTACTGGAGTTTACCAGCGTGCGCTATTACATCAGCAATATAAAGTTGGAAAAAATGGATGGCACCGTATGGAGTGAAGATGAAAGTTATCACCTTATTGACTATTCTATTCCTTCATCCACCCTATTTATGATAAAGGATGTGCCAACAGGTGAATATCACAAAATAAGCTACATGATAGGCGTGGATAGCGCACGCAATGTAGCCGGTGCACAAGAAGGCGCCCTTAGCCCGGCCAACGATATGTTTTGGAGCTGGAACACGGGATACATTTTCATGAAATTTGAGGGCAATTCTGCCAGTGCCGCTGACGGT
>JAUHWX010000044.1 GCA_030427285.1 Bacteroidia bacterium | reverse complement strand
CGTCTTATAAGGGGTACTGTGGCCATCAACATCTTTATTGGTGTAGCTGCTATTTACCTCATTTGGAAATTAGTAGAAGCCCTTCAAATGGAGCTTCTATCCGAAATATTGGGAAAGTTCATCGGTGTTGGAGTAATTGCCTTGGTGATAGTTTTCCAACAGGAAATTCGCAAATTTCTTCTTCTTTTGGGCTCAACCAATTTCACTCAGCGCAGGCGATTTTTGCGTCATTTAAAAATTCTTCGAGATGATAATGAGCCCAATATTGCCATAAGAGAAATAGCAGAAGCTTGCCGCCATATGGCTGATGGCAAAACAGGAGCGCTAATTGTTTTGGAACGTAAAAGCAGACTTGGCAGTTATGTGGATACCGGTACACTTATACGGAGTCAAACCAGCGGACAACTTTTGGAAAGCATTTTCAACAAACACTCTCCGCTGCATGACGGGGCTGTGATTATTAGTGGTGAAAAAATTATTGCTGCAGGATGTATTTTGCCTGTCACCGAAAAAACCTCGCTCCCCAGCCGATTTGGACTTCGCCACCGAGCAGCCATTGGTATTGCCGAAAAAACAGATGCACTGGCCATTGTGGTTTCTGAAGAAACAGGATCCATATCGATTGCTGTGGGTGATGAGTTTATAAATAAAGTTACTGCAGCCGAACTGCCAAAGCATATTCTCGAACACCTCAAGGATTGAGCGTTTCTACATAGGCTCCTGCATCGCTCAAATCGTGGTATGCAAGCGCATTTTGCCGGCAAAATTCTTTCCACTTTATGCGTTGGTCAAATCTCAGTTTGCCACCTAAAATAACTTTTCTGGTTTCTAAATCAGCTACTTCCCAATTTGGATAACCTTCATTTACTATATAGTATTCCGCTTTCGGAAATATCCTTTCCCCTTCTTTAGGAATGCAAATAAATTTGCCACAAAAGAAGAGCAGTCCATTATGATTCCAGCTATTAGCTTTAGTACAAATCTCTTCCAGACAGTAACATTGAGGCTTGGCATCCAAAGCCCACCAATGGTGTTTTACATGAAATGTCAAGGCATCATCATCTTGAAGAAATGCAGAATCGGCAATAAACAGTGATTGCGAAGGATGATACAAACCAATGGCCGTGTGCCCTTTGCTAGAATAGACTACCATGGTAGCTGCTTGCTGCAAATTGTACTTTTCGTACAGCTGACTAAATCCAATAAAGATGATGGACAGCATGGTTAGCACCAATCTTTTGTAACCGCCTTTGGTCAACCATAAAAATCCGCTGATAATAAGAACGTAAAGCAAAACCAACTCCAGCCGGCTTACGTGAATCTCAGTAATCAAAAATGCAGCTTGTTTTTCCACCCACTGCACTCCCGTGTTCATAAGCCATAGCCAACCTGAATAAAACTTTATCAGTGGAAGCCAAAGGAAACCCATACTGCTTAACATTAGTAAGAGTAAACCTAGATACATCAGCACCGTTACTACCGGAATCACAATAAGATTAGACACCAAAAACAAAGTAGGGAACTGATGAAAGTAATAAAGCCCTAAAGGAAAAGTAGCCACCTGGGCTGCAACAGAAACCGTTGTGATGTCCCAAAATAATTTTACAACCTTGGTAGACGGACGAAACAGAGTTGACAACTTTGGTTGAATCCAAACTATGCCAAATACTGCGGCATAACTAAGCTGAAAGCCTACTTCAAAAAGATACGATGGCCTGATAATGAGCAATAAAATAGCGGAGCCTAAAATGGTATTGTAGATTGAAGTGTAACGTTTTAGGCTAGAGCCAATTGCCACAAAAGTAAACATGGTGGCCGCGCGAACTACTGAAGCTGACATCCCAGTGATGAGCGCAAACATCCATAAAAGAAGAATGAGAATAATGCTCTTTATTATTGCACCTCGTTTTATTCTCATTAAGAAAAACAAAAGATAACCAGCCATAGTGTAAACAATCCCCACGTGCAAACCACTCACCGCCAGCACATGCATTGCTCCCGCAGAGGCATAAGCTTTCAACGTATTATCATCAATGTCATATCTGTACCCAAGAAGCAGCGCTTTACTTATAGCTGCCTGACTTTCGGGTAAGTTCCAGGTATCCAAAACTTTCAAAAAATAACGCCTTACATTTTTGGCAAACCTCAACATTGCCCAACCATGGCCAGTGCTTACCAATTTCCACGAAGTACTATCCGCATAAGCCTGGGCATAAATTGCTTTCAGGTTTAAGAAATCTCGATAATCAAATTCAAAGGGATTTTGCGGACCTCGAAGCTTATTTACAGAAGTGTTAATCAAAATTCTATCGCCATATCTTAGAGCAGAAGCCCCACTACTTTTCTGTAAATAGAGCATCATCTTAAGGCTTCCTTCGGAAAGCTTTCCTTCCTTATTCTCAAAACCCAACAATCTAACTTGCATACCATACGAGCGGGCTTTTTGCAAAGGGTCTTCCAGTAGTTCCACCTCATAGTAGCTCTTACCCTTTGGTAAGTCTGAAATATGATTTTTGAAATGTGTTTCACCATAAAGATGGGTGATAAAAACTCCTAATGAAACGAAGAATATAGATGTTATAAACCCAAACATCCAGCGCAAGCGAAAAGAGTAAAACACAGGAGGGAAGAAGGCAAAAAACAGTGTGGCGATGAGAGAACACCCAAGAAGTAATGAGAAAAATTTAAATGGAGTTTCTACAAAGTTTGCCAGCAATATGCCAGCACCATACAGCAGAAACACACGAAAAACGGGGTAGCGTTGAGCAATCATTGGGAGAGGTGTATAAGTTAAGCTTGCATATTCCTTTTGGATTATGCACTCCCCCTTTGATTGTGATGTTTAAAATAGCTAGAAAAAGTTAGGTGGGCAAATTTTATAATTGAGTAAAGGCCTTAGTTTTTGATTCTCTTCTGCTTCTTTCTATAAAAAGCTACCCAGATATTTAGACCAACCAAATGACCTAGTAAAGTAATAAACCAATAAAATATCCAGAGTAAACTAGACCCCTCGCTGCCATACTCTTCAAGAAGCCATGCATAAACAAGTGAGTATCCAATTTGAACCAAAAAATTCGTAACCAACACTCTCCTATTAGATTTCACCAAAACCAAAAAAGGAAAAATCCAAAATGCGAAAGAGATTAAAAAGAAATAAACTATCTCTTCTGAATTTAGCATTTGATAAAACTGAATTAAATCATACTTCATTACTCCCTCACCACAACCCCAGGTGTCTTCACCACATTGCTCTTATTTCCGGCACGGTCATACGCGTAGATTTCAAAAGTTACATTTTCTTGCGATCCACTTCCGGTAAGAAACAAGTTTTGCAAAGTAATACTCAATGTACCTTTGATTGGAACTTCAGCACCACCCGGCACTAGCTCTTGTATTCTAAATTCAAATGGAACTCCATTTCGGGTGTCCACAACAAATAAGTTTACACTATCAGCGGGAAAACCACCCAAGTCACCATTGCCATCCTCGTAGGCTAATTTTATCACCACCGAATCTTCAAACTGAACTACGCTGCTTGGCCCGATAGAAATCAGTTCTAAATTAGGAACATCACTTAATAGGTCATCTTCCTTCTTACATGAAATTAGAATACACAGAAATAGGATCGCTGTAAGAATTCTCATTGTACGATAATTGAATAGTAGTCTTTCAACCAATAAGGGCTTCCATTTTCAGGAGTTTGAGTTACCCCTCCCTGATCATCCTCTACAAAATACCTAAAGTAAACAGTGGTATTTGATTGAAAATCTGAGGCATTGAATGAAGCTTTGGTAACATCAGTCCAAATTTTTGCAGGGGTGATTTGATGAAAAGGAGTCCAGGTATCACGGTCGTAACTAAACTCTATTTTTTGATTTTTTAGGTTCTCAGTTAAAGTGTTGTCATCGGTTATGTAAAAGTAAAACTCATAGCTCGTATCCACTTGTAAAATTACCGCAGAGGCCCAGCCATTTACTCGAATGGTATCTACCCTATTTTGCTGTAAATCTTGTATTTGGTAACCATGCACGGTAGGCTGTATATTAGGTAAATCTGGTGGGTTGCCCTGCATATCCTTTGCCCCATCATTTATCCAAAATCGTATGGCCTCTACCTCATTCACTGTCAAAGGCACAGCATATAATGGCATCCTCCCCAAAACGTCCTCCACAGTAATCCTGCGCATTAACCAGCTTTCTTCAGCATTACCAGGGAGCACTCGATAGGTATAGCTATTTTGATCGTCATTTTTAGTAACCGGATGATAAACCAATGAAGAATATGTACTCTGAACCGTTCTAAAATCTGGTTCAAAGCTTCCGTCATGGCAGGTGGGGTTTGCACATCGTACCGAAAATACATTTTGGTGCAATCCTTCGATGGTAGCGTCTTTCAGCTTCACTTTACTTGTATCAGTAGTTTCATTTATATCAAATGGATTTTTACTATCATCAAGCTCACGCTCACAGGCAAATGCCATTATCATAATGACACCAAGTATTGCTATGTGTCTCAATTTCTTCATACAAAGGCCTCGTTTAAAACATTTCCTGGAAGCAAACCCGGAATATCACTATCAAAGCCTAAAATATTGGCGATAGTTGGCACAATATCAATGCTGCGACCTGCCTCTTGACTAATCACCTTTCCCTGATTTACCACTGATGGCGGGCCTGCTATCAAGCAAAAGATTTCTTTTGACATGGGATCACTATTTGTGTGATCTAAAGCCGCTCGACCATTTACATCTATAATGGAGTTTGGTGTACCATTTCTTCCAATTTCCGGAGCTACAATTAGTACCGTATCATTTGCCAAACCAGGTGTATTTTGAATGGTATTCCACAAATGGCCAACAGCCCAGTCAGCTCTGCGCATTGCATTGCAGTAACCCGTAAAATTTGTGTGGCACGCATCTACCCCAAACATATTTACAACCAAAAGTTCTGGCTGAAACTCCTTAAGTACTTCCTCAGCAAAATATATATTGTACATGTCACCACTCATGTAAGATGGTATATTCCATGGATTATTAATAGTACCGTTGGATATGCTCAACAATATCTTATCTACCCAATTTTCAATTTTTGCAGCATCTTCCGCATTATTTTTCATTCCAGCGGAAGTTGATAATCCACCACCAAAGTTGTTATTCAAAAATTTTCGAATATCATTTTGAAGTGTGTCATTGGTTCCAGGAAAACCATTTTTGTTAATTAAGTTTTGTGCAGAATCTCCGCTAAAAAAATCATTCGGTGAAAGCTGGTTGGCACCATAAATTGGACCATATCCCTCATAGTTGCTGTAGTTTAAAATAGGATAGAGATTATTGGTATGGGTAATCCACCACGAGTTTAAGGCAGACATGCTAGGGGTGTTATGCTTTCGGTACAGCTCAAAAACTGTAGGGTAAGATGGTCTTTCCAGCAAGCTCAAACTACTATTGGTATATTGACCCGTGATTGCTGTAGTGTGCCCATTAAAATGCCCCGTGGGACCTTGATCATATCGAAATTCTTTATAGAGTGTTCCAAAATTTTGCAACGGAGAACTAATAGCCGGTGAAGGCAAAGCGCTCATAGAGGACACAATATCACTGCTAATATTCTCATTACCATTGAGCATAGAAGGCATAAGGTTTCCATCGTTTTTATGTACACTCTCCAGGTTGCGCACACCACCTGCAAACATGCAAAACACAACGTGATTTGCTTTACGAGAACCCGTGGGGGCAAATAAACTCCCGCCAGGAAGCACATATGGTAATACCATTGCTCCCGCTGCCATACCTGTTTTTCGAATAAACTCCCTCCGTTTCATATTAACGCTCTTTAATAATACCTATACTCATCACTTGTAAGTATTGCGTAGTAAATATCTATAGGTTCTAAAACTTTATTTTTTTCAATCTGATTAACTAAAAACCATTCTTCTTGCCTGGTAGGGTTTCTTACTAAAAGTGTTTTGTAAGCTGTTTTTACAAAGTTTGCAGGCTGAGCATCCATGGCAGCTTTAGTAGGCACTTCCGCTGAAGGGTCTGCCAACATACTTTTTATCAAAATATCTATTACCAACACCTTATCTCCCATAGAGGTATAGGCTTGATTTAGCTCTTGAAGTTTGGTGTTGGTTATGGCTGTGCCAAATAAATCGCTATAAAGGATAGAAATAAACTGCTCATCCGTTTTCAGATTTTTCTTTTCGCTTGCACTAGTGTATAGCTCTACCTCGTCAATAGCATATTGCTTGGTTACCTCCTTTTTACAGGAAACACCAAAAGCTATAACCAAAGCAATAGCACCTATTCTAATTGAAGAAATATTCATCACTTGTCAAAATGGTTTTTTGTAATTCACGATAATCACCGCTGGAAATAAACAAATCTGTTTTGGTAAACATCTCAACAGTGGTAGGCTCTCTAAATAAATACTTGCGGTATAAATTGATCACTACACCCTCTGCATAATCATCACTATCAAAAAATATGGATATAAAATCCTCTTTTGAGTTGCCTGCCGTAAGGAAAACCGATGCTGGTTTTCCATCGACCATCTTAGTCCCATTCTCCAGCTCCACATTAGTGGGGTATCTAAACAAGAAGTTTTGGAAGGTAGCTACCACAAAGTTTTCGCTACCCATGTTGATATCATCATAATACGCATTATTCACTATCCGCCTGTACATTTCGGTGACATCCATTTTATTCCCAAGCAAGCCGTTTGGTATTTCGAGCAGTGCTTTTAGCTCCCGTTCCATTTCCAAATAATACTCCCTTGAGGCGCCTGTGGCGGTTTGCAAAGCATTTACAACCTGATCATAATCTGTGCGAATCACGGCCGTGTCGAGGGATTCCAGATAGTCGCCACGAGCGATATCGTAAAGGCGTATAGTGTAATCTTCATCTGAAAATATTTGATCAATCACCACTCCTCTCGCGGGAATACCCGCTAATTTGCCGATTCCTTTCCTCGCCAAATTAAGCTCTGCCTGATCAGGTTTTCTTCCCGTAAGAGAAATGTAAAGACGATTTATATAAGTGTCCTTCATGGCCTGAGTAACCAGCCTTTCGTCAGGTGCAACGTTACCCTGAACCTCCTCTATTTCATGCTTTTGGCAAGCAAATAGGATGAAAGTCAGCAATATGTATAATGTGTTTTTCATGACTAGACTCATCTGCTTCCTGTAAATATAAATAAAACCTGTCCTATACTAGTTTAGCTTAGATTTTTAGTCAAACTTTTGTTTTATTAGTGGCTCAAAATCTAAGTATGACACACACAACTCAAAAGCTGTTTTTTATTCTGCTTTCGATCTGTTTAATTTCCACTTACGCTTTTGCGCAAAGCAAGGGTGAGCTAGTACAACTAAAGCCTATAAGTGCCACTGGTGAGGTAATCAGTGTGTTTGAAGGAATGGATAACATTGTGCTGATGAAAATTTCAAAAGCCGACACGGCCAACGCTAATTTTGAAATTATTTCGAATGAAGTGGTTTGCACGTTTGAGTTTGGCTCTAAGCCCACCAATGAAGACCCTAAATTACCGGGCGTAAAAGCGGGGGACACGATAAAAATGGAGTTCATAGGCACACAAAATCGAACAGGTGACCCTTGGAACTATCGCGTATTTAGATATTGGAAAATTACAGAAAGCCCTTCATCTCCAAAAGGTGAGAAATCTCAAAAGTAGGTTTCTCGCTGTGTTTTATTCTTAGAGGGTTGTAAAACACCTGATCCATGCCAAAACTTTGCGCCCCTATTATATCTGCATGCAAGTTATCGCCTATCATAAGCGAGGATTTAGGGTCGGCACCAGTCCGTTGAATCGATGCCTTAAAGATTTCTGGCGCAGGCTTATTAGCACCTATTTCTTCAGAGGATATCATGCTTTCAAAAAAAATCTCTAAGCCGCTCTTCTGCATTTTTATTTTTTGTGTTTCCACAAATCCATTGGTCAGCACATGCAATTCATAGCGTTGCTTCAAATACTCCAAAAGCTCTTCAGTACCAGGAAGTAATTGGGTTTTGTGCGGACAAATGCTTAAATATTCCTTTTCAAAATCAGCCGCAAACTCTTTATCATTATAACCAAATGCCGCAAAGGTTTCTTGAAAGCGCTCCTCACGCAAACGCTCTTTTGTGATACCTCCCACCCTGTACGATGCCCACTTACTATCATTTACTTTTATATAGGTTCTATAAAAAGCCTCGTAATCCGATTTTAGTTCTGACTCGAGATTATACTTAATATATAAATACATGAGTGTGTGTCTTGAGTTTGCCTCAAAATCCCACAGGGTATGATCTAAATCAAAAAACAAGTGATGATACTTTGTTGTCATTAAGCCTACTTCTTTAGCCACCTCAAAGGTAATGGCAGACCATTGTACTTCAACTGTTGGTAGTATTTTTCCTTACCGCCAAAACCGCGATAAAAATTTGCCACGCCAGTGTCATTACTACCTTCAAAATCCAGTATTAGCTTTTTTTCGCTGTTTAGGATTATGTACTCATTAAGTAAATAAAACATGGCGCGCATGTCTTTTCCAATATCATCCAAAGCTGTAAAAAGTAAAGTACACCGTGTATTGGTTTCGATAAAAAAAGCACCTCCACAGGCAATGTTTCCCGGGCCATATACTGTCCATACCTTACCCACACCACGATGTAAAGCCTGGTACATTAGCTTTGTAATATTTCTGTAAAATGCATCACTCAAGCCTAGGTGCTTGCCGCGTGCGTGTTTGAAAATGTCTATTAAAATATCTGGACCGTCATGCTCAAATATGTCCGGCTTCTGTGCATTCGCTTTCTTTATAGCCCTTTTGGTATTGGAGTTATATGCATTATAGATTTCTCGATACGATGTACCTAAGTTTAACACATAGTTTCGATTAATTCCGGTTTGTACTCCGTCTAGTTTCTCTACATCTATTAGTTGATCTTCATTGAGATAAACATCTGCAAATTTGCAGTTAGCAAGCATTTGCATTACAAATTCGTTCCGATCATCGTCACTCAGTTCTATCTTAGAAAAAATCCCCAGCTGCTGTATTCCAAAGGGTCGGAAGAAATACTTAACACCAAATTTAGTTCTGAAGGGTAAAGGCCATACGGCATCATAATCATTTAAAACAAGGGCATCCCAGCTTTCGCAGGCTGTATCTAAATACCATGAAAAACCATACACCAAACCGCTGTTGTCCAGTTTTGTGCAATGATCATATTTGGTCTTGTCAATAAAATGATGCTTTACATATCTAATCATGTGGCGGTTTTTACCATTTCTTCAAAAATATGGTTCCACCCTTTCCATTCGGGTTCACGCTCACTAAAAATACGATTGTGCCAGATAGGGGTAAATTCACCACCATATTTTTTGTACACATCAATATATGTGGTGATTTCGGCCCAAGCATCTTCAGGCTTCATCTTTTTGTAATAAATGTAGGTGCCGTCCATAAAGGCAAAAGGGTGTACAATTAATGGTGTTTCAGTTTCAAGCTCCAAATCATAAAAGCGAAATGGGGTACAAATACCAGCTCTAAAACCAGATTCGGCAGCAAAACCCATACTGTAATCATCCGTAATTTCAAGGTCTATAAGATGACGGTAGGTTTCAGGAAAAGATAGTTTTAAATAATGTTGACGACTTTTTGTAACATCAATATTCAACACATTTTCGAGCCCATGAAGCTCCTCTTCCATTATAGAAACATGACTGTTTGATCGATAAGATGGGTGTATTCCTACTTCGCAAAAATCGTTTACACCTTTTAAATACCGCTGAAGGCGGTTGCTGTGCAGCGTAAGACTTCGGTCGTATTGACCTAATCTGGAAAATAAGGCAAAATAAATAGAACGATAGCCATACTGTTCCTGCAGGCTAAGTTGATAATCAAAGGTTTCGTAAGGGTCTTTTAAAAGGCCCAAGAATGTGCGTGTGCGGTCGGTTATTTCGGTAAATCGAAATTTGGCTAAATCCTGAGCATAAGCTCCTACGGTACGCACCAGTCCCTTGCCCTGAAAAGCATAGGCATTGTCAATATCTACAGTATTTACAAACTCATATTGATTTCTTTTAATCTCTAAACTCGGGTTCTGTTCCAAAAGCTTTTCGGCAATAAACTCGGCATACTGATTTATCAAGGGACGATGCAACACACCTTGTTTGAACATAAAACTCTCTTTTGCAGGAAAGCGATTGTGGCTATCCGCTATAAAAGGTATATACTCCTCATACCTACTCACCAAAAAGAAAGACGCAGCAAAAGGATCAAAAGGCAAGCTGGAAAGCTTTCCTGACAGAAAAAAAACTTTTTCACCTTCGTACTCCGAAACCTGAAAATCTTGCTGAAAAATATCTGTTTCAAAAAGAAGATTGGCAGATTGAATGTAAACCCCACTTTGCAGTGGATTTTTAGAGTAGTTTATTTTAGGAAGGGTACTTTGAAGATAATCTTCAATGCTGTTGGTAAAAGTCAACTCCTGGCCCAATAGGTTTTGCAGCATCAAGCGAGCGATGTATCTAAAACGAGCTGTAGTCTTTTCGGAGTAAATCAGTATCATTCAGCAAATATAGAATTCCGTTCGTTGCTAAAATGAGACAAATTGAAGGATGTAAAACACGCCTGAATTTTACCTTGTAGAAGTATAAATTCCATTAAAATACCAGAATGTTTTACCAGAATGGTCATTCACAATCATTTCAGCTCCGTAAGCATCATAAGTGAGCCACCAAGCTTTTATGTAAGATGGACTAGCACTGCCATCTCCAGCATTTTCATCAAAGTAACCAAACTCAAGGTTTACACATTCTGCCAGCATTTGGCTCTTGTGCGCATGTATTTGTGGATCCGCCTTTATTGAATCGTGGAATGTTTTCACCAAATCATCCGGACTCATGGCTGGCTTATTACCCAGGTTTATCATTGATATTGTATCACCAAACATTACGTCAAATTTTCCATTTGAATCAAAGAGATAAACCAGATCTCCTGAAAACACTTTCAATCCATTTATATACTGATGGCACTTTATATAAGTAGTATTTGTTTGGCTTGAAACGCTCACATTATAAAACTGAAGATTCGATTTACTCAGATTATTCTTTATAAAGAGGCTATCGATTAGAGCCAAATCACTAGCTGGTAAAAGTTGTATGTCAGTTGAATTCTCCACCAAATTGTAACAAGCAGGGGATTCTTTGATGGCCTCCGATTCCTTTTTGCATGAAAATAAAATAACAAAGCAGATAGAGAGGATAGCTATGCGTGAATTCATTTGAGCTTATTTTATTGACCCTCAATTTAAAAAATAAAAGCTTGACCACCATCCAGCATGTAGTATGCAACTACATTTCTCCCTCATCAGCAAAACTGAAGTACTGATGCTCGGTAATTATTAAATGATCCATCACTTTTATTTCCATCAAGTCTCCCGCTTTTATGAGTGATTTGGTAAGATTTTTATCTGCTTGGCTCGGTGTTAAATTCCCCGATGGATGATTGTGTGCCAAGATCATGGCCGTAGAATTTAGGTGCAAACCTTCCTTAAAAATCATACGCGTATCAGCCATGGTGCCCGTGATGCCTCCTTTGCTAATGCAGCGGTGTGCCAATACTTTATTGGAAGCACTGAGGTATACCACCCAAAATTCTTCATGACTTAAATCGCCAATTAAGGGCTGAAGAACTTCAAAAGCCTGAGCACTAGATGTTATTCTCTTTCGCTCCAAAGCTTCAGACATTCTTCTGCGTTTACCAACTTCTAAAGCTGTAATCACACTTAAAGCCTTAGCCTCGCCTATTCCTTTAAACTTTGTTAGTTCAGGAACGCCAAGCCGCCCTAGTTCATTAAGGTTTCCATTTACAGATTGAAGAATCCGTTTTGCCAGATCTACTGCTGTTTCATCTCTACTTCCGCTGCCAAGCAAAATGGCAATAAGCTCCGCATCAGAAAGTGCGGCTTTGCC
Source organism: Bacteroidia bacterium (assembly GCA_030427285.1). Taxonomy (GTDB): domain Bacteria; phylum Bacteroidota; class Bacteroidia; order Flavobacteriales; family Schleiferiaceae; genus Owenweeksia. Next base: position 5,961 of record JAUHWX010000044.1, on the reverse strand, counting down.
TTTGAGCAAAAGCTTCTCACGGGGACGGTCGTCTTCAGCCCAGCTTTTTATTCCTTTTGATGATGGTTGATAGTTCAAATTGAGTGGTTTGGTACACCCTAAAATAAAAAAAACTGCCCACCAAATGGCGGGCAGTTTCTATCTATTAACCAAACATCTGATTCTTAAGACTTAGAAGCCTTAAGATCAACCATTAACTTAATGTTGTTATCAATAAGGTTATCCTTAGCAACACTCTCAAGATTTTTTGATCCGTACATCACATTCCAGTTGGTGCGATCAATCACAAACTCTGGAGTGGTAAGAGTTACCATTTCATCCTCTACATTGATGGTAGCAGGAAAAGTAATGTTCTTTTCGTTTCCTCTCATATTAAGGTTACCGCTTACTTTGTGAGTAGCTTCACCTTCGGCAGCCGCTTCTATTTTTGTAATAGTAAAAGTAGCAGTTGGGTGATTTGCTACATCAAAAAAGTCAGCACTGCTTAGGTGACCGATTAATTTTGCTTTGTTGTAATCACCTTCTTCAGGAAGGTCATCGTTGCTGATAGACTTCATATCAATTACGAATGAACCACCAACTACTTCACCACCTTCAGTCATCAATTGTCCTTCAGACACTTGAATAGCACCGGTGTGCTTTCCGTCACTGTAAGTTTTGAATCCTTCCCATTTTACTTCATCTCCTTCGGTTACTACAGCATAAGTTGCTTCTGTTACTTCTGGGGTTGCTACTTCTTCTGCTTCTGTAGTTTCTACAGTTTCGGTAGGAGCATTATTACAAGCTACTGCAAAAAGAACTGCAGATGCCGCGAAAAATTTACCTAAGTGCTTCATTTTCTATTGGTTTGTGTTTTATTAATGTTTAAACAATGAATATGCAAATATATAGTAAACCACATCGATTACACAATAGTTCATAATTAAAATTTATTATGTATTATTGTAATATCATTTTAATATCAAAACGATGAAAGAAGAAAAAATAATATCAGCTCAATCCGGGTACATTCATTTGCTTATAACTTTACTCATAGTAGCCGGTGGAATCTTTATGATTACTCGAGGTAATCTTTTTGGTTTAGCACTAATACCTGTTCTCTTATTACACATCGTAGGCTTTTCAGTGGTTAGCCCAAATAAAGCCTTGGTACTAGTTCTATTTGGAGATTATAAAGGGACAGTTATAAAAAACGGCTTCTTTTGGGTAAATCCATTCTTTACCAAAAGCAAGATCAGCTTACGTGCCGCCAACCTTGAGAGCAAACCCATTAAGGTAAACGACAAATTGGGTAACCCTATAATGATAAGCGTGGTGCTGGTATGGCGAGTAAAGGATACCTACAGAGCGAGTTTTGATGTAAACGACTTTGAAGAATTTGTATTGATACAAAGTGAAACTGCGGTACGCAAACTGGCTAGTGCTTATCCTTATGACACTTTTGACGATGATGAAGAAGATGTAAGTCTTCGCAGCGGACTGGAAGATATAAACCATGAGCTGGAGCGCGAAATGCAAGACCGTCTCATTATGGCTGGGATTGAAGTGATCGAAGCTCGAATTAATCATTTGGCTTACGCTTCTGAAATTGCAGGAGCAATGCTCCAGCGTCAACAAGCTACCGCAATTGTAGCGGCCAGACTGAAAATAGTAGAAGGTGCCGTGGGTATGGTAGACATGGCTCTTGCCGAATTGAGCGCCAAAAACATTGTGGACCTTGACCCTGAAAAACGTGCTGCCATGGTGAGTAATCTGATGGTGGTGCTTTGTGGAGACAAAAATGCAACACCTGTGGTAAACACCGGAACACTTTATAATTAAGAATGAGAAACCTTGTAGAAATACAGCGTTTTAAAGACAGCAAATTAGCTCTCATAGCGATAGTTAGTCTTTGCTTTATCCCTTTGGGACTATTTGCTATCGGCTGGTCGCAGATGAAGGAATATGGCACACAAGAAGTTTGGGCAATAGCCGGCACCACACTAACAACTTGTATTACTACTTTGATTTTACTAAAAATAAAAACTATGGTACAGCTTGACTCAAATAAGTTGACCTATCAAAGCAGGCCATTTTTTGCCAAACACAAAACCATTTCAATCCATGACATTGAAGAATGGAAAATTCAGGGTCACCGATGGATAGATGGCCTGGGTTATCACCACTCTATGATGAGGAAGAGGAGCTATGTAATGACCCCAGGAAAAGCTTTGGTAATAAAAACAAGGGATGGCCGAACTTATAAATTTGGCATCAACCGCCCAGGAATGGTAGCACGTTTTATAAAAGCTCATTGGGAGCAAAACGAAGAGATGTATGGCTAAAAAAGCTTTTGCACTGAGGATAGATGAAGAGATGCTGAAGGCCGTAGAAAAATGGGCTGCGGATGAATTTCGCAGTACCAATGGCCAGCTGGAATGGCTGATTAATAAAGCGCTGAAAGATGCGGGAAGGAAGAAAGAGTAAGGAGTATGGAGTATGGAGTAAATTAATAACTCCCCACTACATACTCCCTACTCCCGATTAATAACCTACCCAGCTTTATTCCAAACCTTAATTTCGGTATCAGCTTCTACTCCGCTTAGCACTTCCACGTTTATTCCATCAGAAAGACCAAGCTCCACATCTCTACGCTCAAACTTCTGGTCGCCAGTAGATATTTCCACATAGGGCTTACCATCATCAAACTGTACCAAACTTTCTTTTACAGATAATACTGAATCTTTTCTAGAAAGAACGATATCTGCATTAGCGCTGTACCCGGCACGAATAAAATCAGCTGAATCCAGTTTTACTTTTGCTTTAATTACAAATTGGATGGCACCATTTTCTTCAACTCCTTTTGGAGCGATGTATTCCAATTCGGCATTAAACTGCTTGTTTTCGATAGCGCCAACGGTAAGTAAAATGTCCATTCCTTCTTTAATCTTCCCTACTTCAGATTCGTCAATTTTCCCTTCAAAAATCAAATCCTGCATATCGGCTAGTGTGGCAATGCTTGTTCCTTCATTAAAGGTATTGCTCTCAATAACCTGATTTCCCACTTTTACAGGAACATCCAGCACCATGCCCGGCACTGTGGCTCGGACAATCGTCAAAGCCACTTCTCCACCTTTTTTACTAGCTCCCTCTCTAATGATTGAAAGATTGTCTTTGGCCGCTGCCAACTCCTGCTTGGCATTTCTATAGCTAAGGTCAATGCGCTGGTACTCACTTGTACTTATTACATTTTTATCAAAAAGTGCTTTATTTCTGTCGTAATCAATCTTTGCATTATCCAGCGCAAGTTGAGCTACTTCCACCCTGTTTTCAGCATTATTTAGGGAAACCATATCCGGAATAACCTTGATCTTAGCAATCTGCTGATTGGTAGTCACTATGTCTCCCGCCTCCACATATACTTCGGTAATAATGCCGCTCACCTGTGGTTTTAGCTCCACTTCTTCGCGTGGAATAATACTTCCCGTGGCAACGGACTTATTGATTATATCGCCATAAAAAGGAGTCTCGGTAGTGAATACTTGAGGCTGCTTTTGTGACTTTTGATAAAGATAAAATAGCGTGTAGATAAAAATTCCTGCAATGATGACAAGAAGGGAAATTCGAAAAAAGCGCTTCATCTATTCTTTGTGTTTGTTTAGTTTCTAATAAGTTTACTCATATCGCAAAGCCTCTACCGGACGTACACTCACCGCCTTTCGAGCAGGAATAATTCCGGCCAGTACACCTGCCACAATAAGTATAAATAATGCTGTAAGTACGATAGATAATTCTACACCAGGATTTCTAAAAAATCCGGATTGCTCCGAAAAGCTATTCATGAGCATGGTGATAAGTTCTAAAAGCCAAACCCCACAGATGATTCCTATAATCCCTGCTGCGGTGGTAAGCACCACAGACTCCAAAATCACTTGAATCATAATGCTGGAAGGGGTTGCTCCTAATGCTCTTCGGACTCCAAATTCCCTTGTGCGTTCTTTTACAATTACCAGCATAATGTTGCTCACACCAATAGCTCCTGCTAAAAGTGTTAAAGTCCCCACGATAAGCGACAGTAGATTGATTCCTGTAAGAAGTGACATCATACGATTATAGGCTTCTTCCATGTTCCAGCTACCCAGCGCCTGGTCATCTTCAGGATTTACTTTATGTCTTTCTTTCAACACACTTTTTACCTTATCGCCTACTTCTGTTACCGAAACTCCATCCTTGCTGGTAATACTAAACCAGCCAATAATATCGCCCCAATTGTAAGCCTGCTGAAAAGTGGTAAGCGGAATGTAAATAGCTTTTTCCTGGTCTTCCGAACGATTGGGGTCATCAGATTTACTTTTAAATAAACCCACCACCTTGTAATTGATACCTTGTGCTTTTATGTAGGTGCCTATTGGGTCTTCGCCCGTAGTATACAGCGCATTGTAAACCTCCATCCCTATCACGCATATCTTTCGCTTATCGCGAAGGTCATTGTAATTCAGAAATCGCCCTTGCACCATTTCGGATGGCTGCACCTGCTGAAACTCGGGGTAGTCTCCATAAATATTGAAAGCCCCGGTTTTTACACCTCGCGATACATTGGCAGAACCTCTATGCCCACCGGCCTGGCAGCGCGGTGCCAACACTTCAATTTCGGGCACGGCAGCACGCAAAGCCGGCACATCACTATTTCTAAAGTTAAAATTGCGACCACGCTTAAAGCCTTTATAAGGCATACTCGTAAGTTGTGTCCAAATGAAAATACTGTTGGTAGCTGTTCCCCCAAATCCGGCATTTGCGCCATTTTGAAGTCCTTTGCCGCTCCCCATCATTATCACCAGCATAAATATTCCCCAAAACACACCAAAGGCTGTAAGGAAGGTGCGAAGTTTATTTCGCCCTAGTACTACTAATATTTCCTGCCACTGGTCGCGATCCATTTCTATTTACTATTGTTGATTTTGGATTTTGGATTTTTCATTGGTCGTTTGTGAATGTCTTTAGAGTTTAGTATTTCGAGTTTTAGTTTACTCCTCTCTCAATGCTTCAATAGGCCTAATGTGTGCCGCTCGCCTTGCGGGAAAAAATCCTGCTAAAGCACCAGCCACCACCAGTATTCCTAAGGTTATCATTGCTATTTTAAAGTTTACTTCCGGGTTTTTGAAAAAGTCATGGTCAATACCTCCACCTACTGAACTCACCAGTAAAACTCCCAGCACCAAACCTACATATCCCGAAAAGGTGGTAATAAAAACTGACTCTTGAATAATCAATCCAATGATTGACTTTGGTGTAGCTCCCAATGCTTTTCTAATTCCTATTTCGCGGGTGCGCTCTTTTACCACTATCATCATAATATTGCTCACACCTACAATTCCAGCTATAATGGTTCCTATACCGATCACCCAAACAAATATTTTTATCCCACCAATCACGCCAATTACCTCTTGCATATTCTCTTGGCGGTTCCATATCCTTAAGGCACTTTTATCTGTGGGATCAAAGCCCTTTCGTGCGGCCAAATCATTTACAATCCGCGCTTCCAAAGCTTTGCTATCGTCCACATCATAGTCCTCATTGTAGGCTACTATTATTCTATTTAGCTCTTCAGGGTCGGTGCTCAAGGTTCGTTGACCAACATTTATTGGCAAGTACACATTGTCTTCTTCATCATCACCTCCGTCATCGCTATATACACCTACTACTTCAAACAATACTCCGTTTACTCTTATGTATTTCCCAATTGGGTCTACACCTTTAAAAATGTCACTGGAAACCTTACGACCAATAGTAGCCACTTTTCTGAATTCCGCTATATCCCGCTGATTGATGTATCTGCCGGAAACCATATTATTTCGCTCCAGGCGCTGATGCTCGGGGTGGACACATCGCACTTCATAATTTGCTGCTTCTTTGCCCCACACTATCTCTGCTCCCCAAAAGTTTTTACTCCCTGATGTTTCCTCCAAATCCTGATTACTTCTT
>JAUHWX010000264.1 GCA_030427285.1 Bacteroidia bacterium | reverse complement strand
TATCGATTGGAAAGGCATGGCCCATTTGATAGATCCTATGTGTGGTTCGGGTACTTTCCTTATTGAGGCGGCTCTGATAGCTCATAATATTCCACCCGGTGTTTTCAGAAAAGATTTTGCTTTCAAAAACTGGAAAAACTACGATGCCGAGCTGCATGATTTTCTATTTGAAAAGGCTTTGGAAAAAGAAAAGAACTTCTATTATACCATTCAAGGTTTTGATATGGACAATAGAGTTTTGGCGAAAGCCGAAGAAAATATTGAGAACGCATTGATGACGGATCAGATTACTACAAGTCAAGCTGACTTTATGGAATTTGAAACGGACCAGGAAATCAAGAAACCGGGTATCATTGTATTTAACCCACCCTACGGTGTAAAGTTTGAAGCCAATATTCCTGAGCTTTATAACGGGATTGGCAATACGCTTAAGCATAAATTTCCGGGCTATACTGCCTGGATGATAACCTCTAGCGCTGAAGGCTTAAAACACGTTGGACTTAAACCTTCAAAAAAAATAAAACTGTACAATGCCAAGCTCGAAAGCTGGTTGGTGCGCTATGATTTGTATGAAGGGAGTAGGAAGAGGAAGGGTGGTGAGTAGTGAGTAGTGAGTAGTGAGTAGTGAGTAGTGAGTAGTGAAAATTACTTTTTTTAATTTGGTTCTCTTCCAATCATCCAAGCCATTAACTCCCTACTCCCCTGTAGCTAATGCTCACCGTTCACTTCCCTCATACTGTTCATTACAAAGCAGCCTTGGCTCCTTCCACTTCCTTCTTTCCATTACCAACAAATATCTTGTCGCCAACAATAATCACCGGTCTTTTCAAGAAAGTATATTCTTCTAGTATAAGTTGCTTATAATCCTGTTCAGACAGGGATTTGTCTTTCAGCCCCATGCTTTTGTACTTCATTGCCCTGCGGCTAAATAAAGCTTCATAAGATCCCGCCATCTTTGCCATTTCATCTACTTGGCTTTCGGTCATGGGTTCTGTTTTTATATCCTGAAGGATAACTTCAGAAGATGGATTCAGTTCTTTTATAATACGTACACAAGTAGAACAAGTGCCTAAGTGATAGATTTTTTTCATGTGGTGAAAATGCAAAAAAGCCGGCAAACCAAAAATTCACCGGCCTTGATAAACTAAAGATGTACAACCTAATCGTAAATTTTACGCTCTACTTTATTAGAAACAGCCGGAACGGTTTTGAGATAAGCAAAAATAGCCGCTGCTTCTTCATCCGTCAATTCTGTATACGGCTCCATAGGAAATTGCAGTGTATGCCCCTCTGGTAGTATGCCATATTTAGTGGCTTTAATAAATTGCTCTTCCGTCCAGTTTCCAATACCCGTTTCCTTATCGGGAGTGATATTCAACGATACCACCTGGTTTCTGTCCTTATCGTACAACGATTGATTTCCACCGCTCAAAAATCCCGGAGTCTTTTCGGGTTCCATTACATTTAGTTTTTCAAATGATGGTGAATGGCAGGTCCAGCAGTCGAGGTTTATCGTAAGGTATTTTCCCAATGCCAGTTTATCACCAGCTGCGGGTGTTTTTATAGGCTGATTGGGAAAAGGCAAAGGCTTGAAAGCCACTCGGCACAAAGCTTTTGTGAGGAAACTTGGCTCGCAGGGCTGATCAGCTGTATTTGTGGCTTTTACTAATTCATCATCCGAGCGAAGAAAAGCAATGATATTATTTAAATCTTCGTCCGACATATGTGGCAATTTTGCCATATAGGGTGGTGCATATCGGCCATTGGGCAAAACCCCGGTACGCAGTAAGTACAGTATTTCTCCATCCGTCCAGTCACCTATTCCAAACTCTTTGTCATTGGTAATGTTTTGAGCATAAAGATCTCCAAACTCTGGGGCGTCCTCCATTCTTTTACCAGATAGGGTGCCCGTTTCGGTATTTAAATGGCAACCAGCACAAAGCAGTGTTACAAACTTTTTGCCTCTGGCTAGGCCTGCAGAGTCAGCCGAGGCTGTGTACTCTATTTTTTCAACTTCGTAAGTAGGTAGGTCTTTGGCATTAATTACGGCCGCAGTTATTCCAATAACTATGACTAGGGCCAGCACAATAAACATTAGGATTTTTAATAGCTTTTTCATGGTGGTTATTTTGTTTGGTTTCACTAAAATTAATGAAAGTATTCATTACTAGTGAGTTAAGAATCTTACAAAAAACTATTTGTACCAAAATACTTTTGGAATTGCACCATACTACGAGATTACCCCAAAAACTTCATTATTAATTCTTCAATAATAAATAACACAATTCTTCCCTAATAGTAAATTTGCACCTATGCCCTACTACGCAGAAGTAATCCTTCCATTAGCCCTTTTACAAAACTATACTTACAGTATTCCTGCTCATCTGGAAACTGAAGTAGCGGTGGGCAAGCGTGTAATCGTTCAGTTTGGAAAACGCAGGCTATACACAGCTTTGGTGAGTGCTGTTCATCAAAAAGCCCCTGATGGTTTTACACCCAAAGAAATACTGGAAGTAGAAGATACTGCCCCTATTATTGGCAATAATCAATTAAAGCTTTGGCAATGGATGGCCAACTACTACCTATGCACCCAAGGCGAGGTGATGACTGCTGCACTGCCCGCAGGACTAAAGCTAGAGAGTGAAACGGTGGTGCTAAAAAATCATCTCAAAAAAGTGCTGGACGAAGATCTCACCGATTCGGAGTTTCTGATAGTGGAAGCTTTAGAAAATCAGGAATCTTTAAGCATTAAGGAAATAGCCGAAATCACGGGTCTCAAAAATCCTTTGAAGATTATTCAGCAATTACTCGGTAAGCATTATATATTACTTGAAGAGGAGCTAAAAACGGGCTACAAACCGCGCCAAAAGCGAATGGTACGATTGGCAGAAAAATATGAAGGCGAGGGTATGGCCAGCCTTTTTGAAGAATTATCACGAGCTCCCAAACAAAAAGAATTGATTCTCTCCTACTATAAGTTATTGGGAGACCTTAAACGAGAAAACGAAGATGCGCCAGCCGAAGTAAAATTACTTGCCAGTAAACTAATAAAGTACTCGGGTGCTTCTGCTTCATCATTAAAGGGGTTGGAAGACAAAGGCATATTTGAGATTTATTTTGATAAACCTTTCGAGCCGACCCTTGATACCCAACCAGAAGATTTTTACGAACTGAATGAGCAGCAGTCTGTAGCATTTGATGAACTACAAACTATTTATAAGGAAAAAGATGTAGCGCTATTGCACGGTGTTACTTCTTCTGGTAAAACAGAAATCTATGTGCGCTTTATACAGCAAGCTTTGCATGCACATAAGCAGGTGCTCTATTTGGTTCCAGAAATAGCCCTAACTACCCAGCTCATCACTCGCCTCAAAAAGTATTTTGGAAAACAGGTACTCGTTTTTCATTCGCGCTTTAGCGATAGAGAGCGTGTGGAAACCTGGCTCAAGTTGGTAGAAAATCCAAACGAACCCTACATAGTAATTGGTGCAAGAAGCAGTGTTTTTCTACCTTTTCAAAATTTAAATTTTGTAATAATAGACGAAGAGCACGAAACGAGTTTCAAGCAATTTGACCCTGCTCCGCGCTATCATGCCCGCGATAC
>JAUHWX010000043.1 GCA_030427285.1 Bacteroidia bacterium | reverse complement strand
CATTGGTGTAAGAAGCATCATGGGCACTACTATAATATCTTGAAAGATGAGGATCCCCAGAGCAATTTTACCATGAGGGCTATTCATCATACCAGTAGACTGTAGCAAGCTGAGCACAATAGCCGTACTACTCAAAGACACCAAAAACCCTATAAACAAAGATTCATTGAGGCCGAAACCCAAAGCCGTGGTAGCGGCCACTACAGCGCCAATGGTGAGCAGCACCTGACTGGCTCCCCCTATGAAAACTACTTTTTTAATTTTTGCCAAACTGGCCAGCGAAAACTCTAAACCAATAATAAAGAGAAGGAGGATAACTCCAATTTCTGAAAGGATTTCTATTTCATGTGAAGCATTGATAAGACCAAAACCATAAGGACCAAAGGCGATACCTGTAGCCAAAAAGCCAAGTATAGTGGGCAATTTCAGTTTTTGAAACAGAAATATAACCACCACTGACAGTCCAAGTAAAATGACAATATCCTGGAGAAGTGGTATTTCCATGCTGTGTGTGTGAGTTTAGGTATTTATGAAAGCGGAAAAGTAGTAAAACTCTCACCCATTAAATTGTTCTAGCAATACAAAGTTTTAAGTTTTCATGTGGTAAGTTAACCCAAACTGAAACCTTGTAATCTTTTCGCTGTCATCAGTCAAATCAAATTTTAGATTACCGAGACTAAGCCCTGTATAAACTCCAAAAAAAGAGTTCCCCTTCCCTTTAAAATTTACACCAACATTACCTCCACCCATAAACTCGTTGGCCATACTTTCTTCAGGCTTCTTACTCACACCAGTTTGGAAAGCTTTTCCTCCGGTTGCGATAAGTTCACCATAAAAATGGCTTTTGGTCGGGTTGGTGCTGACTCGAAGTAAAAATCCTCCTCTCGCGCCTTTGGGGCTATACAGAACCTCATTTCCCAAATAATCCTCTCTGCTGGCAGGTTTGGGAGTGCTGTATAAACTCAACAGCACACCAAATGAAAAATATCTATTCACAGGTGCCGCAATATTAAACTGTAAAGATGTTGCCAATACATTGAAATAGCTGTAGCCCACCAAGCCCAGGTTCATCTCAAAAAAGCTTGATTGCTCATCCTGCAATTTTACTTGTGGCTTTTGCTGCTGTGCGAACGAGGTAGAAATAGCAAAAAGAAGAAGGAATGTTAGTTTTAGCTTATTCATAAATGCAAGAAAGAATAAAATACTGTGTTTGGTAAACTCTAAATTATTCCCTGTGCCCGCATCAAATCTGTGGCATTCGGGGTTTTACAAACACCAGATCGAAGAACATAGTCAAATGTAAGCTCGCCCTCTTTTACTTTAGATTCAAAATACTTAGCGTTAAAAATCTTAGCATTTTGGGCCGCCAATTCGGCAATATCAATGTCATGCGTGGCTATTACGCCCAAAGCATTATAGTTGCCAATTTTTTCCATAAACAGTCGCGTACCATTTCGCTTATCATCACTATTGGTTCCCCTTAAAATTTCATCCAAAAGCACAAGGCAAGGCTCATCTGTTTCCAACACATCTTTTATTCGCTTAAGGCGAATTACCTCAGCTTGAAAGTAGGACTCATCTTTATCCAATGAATCTACCAACTTCATGGAGGTTAAAAGTCGAAAAGGATAAGCCGAAAACTCCTTGGCACAAACGGGCATCCCAAGTTTCATTAAAACCATATTTACACCAATAGTGCGTAAAAAAGTACTCTTGCCCGACATATTGCTTCCGGTAAGAATCACATACTTGAATGCATCAAAATTCAAATCATTATTTACACGTCTGTTAGAGTGTAAAAGTGGATGTCCCATTTCTATCGCCTTCAAACCTTTCTCGGCTTTCAGACTTGGGTACACATAATCTTTATGATTGAAGGCAAAATTGGACTTGCTATTCAGTTGATCAAATTCGGCCACCACATCCAGCCATTCATATATAGCCCAACCATGATTCTTTTTCCATTGATAAAGACCTCTTAATACATGTAAGTGATAATGATACAAGCCATTGGTAAAAAGCAGGGCCACTACATTATTAAGCTGATCAAAACCATCTAAAAGTCTGGACAGTTTTTTCAGAGCAATACTACTTGGCAACTCCTCTGTCTCCAGTCTTTTTTTGAGATTTATAAGGGTTTGGCTCTTAAAATCTTTCTCCTCAATATGTTTTAACAATCGACTATATAGTGTGAGTGACTGTGAAATTTTGTTAAGCTGCTCATACTCCTTTTTTATTTTTTTGAACTGTAAAAATACCACGGCCAAATTGGCCATAAAGGCATACGAAAGCCATGTAAACGATTGCAAGGACGTTTCCACCAGCCAAAAAACCAAAAGACCAAAAGTGACTCCAGCCAAGGGATATAGTAAATACGGTGAGGTGAAAATAGATTTTGAGCTTTCCGTTTTCAACCACCTATCCAAAGCTGGTTTTAGTGAAGGATTTTCCTCCACCTCCATTCCTGCAACGGCAAACCCCTGTCGCCAATCCACCTCTTTGGCTAGCTCTTTTATTGCATCTTGCTTGCCTTCTATTTCCAACTGGGAATCTGAAAGAAATTCGTCTGCCAGCTTCATTTTCCCGCTAAGGGTAACTGTACGGTTCACATGTTGAAAAAGTGAATGGTGCCCAAATAAATCTAAGTCATTAGCAAAAAGGTGCTCACCATTAATTAGTTCTTTAGCACCATCAAAAGGATTTAGATTTCCACCCAAGTAAGCCGCCTCATCACTATTCAGCCGAATATAATTCTTCAAATCCGTAATGTGTCTTCTAAGCTTAAGATGATGAAACAGAGCAAAAATAAAGCCCACCAACAAGAGTAATGCTCCATACAAAAACAAAGAATTTGACTGCGCCAAATAACCGTACCCAGCAGCACCCGCCAAAAGGATAAGGGCAAAACGCATTGCCGAAAACCAACGATCTACTTTTTTTTGCTGCCGTAAAAGAGACCTGAAGTTAGCCTCCTTTTCCGTATAAAAACCTTGTGTCATCTGCTCCTTAAAAAATTGAGCCACCAAAGGTGAGAAACAATTCGCTAAGTATGCTTTTGGGGCGTGTGTATAATGAACCAAATTGCTGTACATTGTTTATTAGAACAAACAGCCCACCCACAACATGAAAAAATACTTAGGCTTCTTTCGTGAAATCTATTTCAAAATCATCAATAGCATTGCCTTCTACCCTTCCTTCATCGCAACAGCTTTTTTGGGGTTTGCAATTGCTATGATGTGGGCTGAATACACTAAGCCATTGATGGATTTAAAGAAGCAGATTGACTTTTTATTGGTAGCTGATAAGGAAACGGCAAAATCTGTTCTAACTACTTTAGTGGCCAGCCTTATTTCCCTAACTGTTTTTAGTTTTTCTATGGTGATGGTAGTACTCAACACGGCCTCCGCTAATCTATCACCAAGAGTATTACCAGGGCTTGTAAGCAAAAAGGCACATCAAATTGTTCTGGGGTTTTATTTAGGCAGCATCATTTTTTGTCTCATTCTTATCATCAACGTTCAAAAGAATGAAGAGACCTATCGTACACCCACTCTAGGCGTGCTATTAGCCATGATTTTTGGAATTATGTGCCTCGCACTGTTTGTTTATTTTATTGAGTCTATTTCCCGAACCATCCAAACCGATAATGTGCTCAATCAAATCTATAAGCAAACGTTGGGACATTTAGAAAAGTGGAAAAGCAAATACCAAAATGACCACACTAGCCTTCCAAACCGTGATAACTGGACGTATCTATACTCTAATACCAATGGTTATTATAAAAGTATGGCTGAAAATCGTTTGTACAAACTTTTAGAAGAACACGAGCTTCAACTATATGTGCGCATCACCAAGGGAACCTTTACCGTAAAAGGCTTCCCCCTGCTTTCCGTAAGTCGAGACATCTCAAAAGATGAAGAATTGATAGACGAAATTCTTAGCCACTTTACTTTTTACGTAGAAGAATATACCACAGATCATTATAGCTATGGATTTCGCCAAATATCACAAGTGGCAATAAAAGCTCTTAGCCCTGGAATAAATGATCCTGGAACGGCTATACGCGCTATTGATATGCTCAGTATTCTTTTTATTGAAAAAACCAGTATTCCTGATTTTGGTTATCACCATCATAAAGAGCAAATTAAGCCTTGCCTATTTTACAAAGAATTCAGTTTTGAAGAACTTATCTTTGAAATGCTTGCCCCCATCCTCGCTTACGGTCATTCGGATGCATTGGTTATGCTTAACCTTGTAGAAGCGTGTAAAAACATGATGTATGCTAATAAGCTAAATAAAAAATGTGATAAAGTTATTGCTGAGTTTGTAGAAGCTATAATTCATGATACGAATGAACACATCTCAAATGTCACTGAAAAACAAAGGATTAAAAAGTCTTTAGAAAATTTGAAAAACAATTCCAACTTGGACATTCCATCCTTGATGTAGGTGCCATCAGCCACAAGAAGAAATAAGTTAAAATTAAACTCCCTGTAAATCAGAGCTTAAATAAATAATTTAAAATTTGCCCTCAAAGGTGTTGCAGGATTGTATTGAATCTTTAAATTTGCACCCCTCTTACAACAAGAGACGATCTTTATTAAGATATACACCTGGTGAGATGGGTGAGTGGCTTAAACCAGTAGTTTGCTAAACTGCCGTACGGGCAACCGTACCGCGGGTTCGAATCCCGCTCTCACCGCATAGGATATTTAATCCTGTGGATGAAAACCACACTAAAAAATTTCGGGGCGTAGCGTAGCCCGGTTATCGCGCCTGCTTTGGGAGCAGGAGGTCGCAGGTTCGAATCCTGCCGCCCCGACCATAAAGCCGTAAGTTTTAAAAAGACTTGCGGCTTTTTTTGTTTTGGGCCTAATCAAAGCAATGCTTGAGTTAGAGAAAAAAAGACTACTGATAGGCCCGATTAGGCTTTATAGTTTCAAGATCAAGGGGTCATCATGATCCTGAGATGATTTTGATGTCCGAAGTAAGAGTTATAAACTTTTTTAGAAGGAGCGCGCTATCAAGCATTAATTGTCAATCGCATTACTTCAATTTCAAGGCAACTTCAAGTTACTTTTTAGTCTATCTGATAGGTTTGAACTCAAGCGAAATATAAAATCATATTATATTTAAAGACTATTTGTACCCGCCTATATGAATAAGATAACTTTTCCCTTTTTATTACTGTTAATGTCACTTACTGCTATTGGGCAGAGTAATTTGGCAGAAGCCAAAACTAAACTGAAGCAACTCAAAGAAGGTGTAATTTTAGTTCGCCTATTCACTAATGATGCAAAGATATCTGGACTAGAAGCAGCAGGAAAAACTATGGAAGCCCGAAAAGCTGCCGAACAACAACAAAGAGAAAACAAAGATATTCTCCTCTCTTTTTCTCAAGTGTTTCAATTTTGTCCGGTTTATTTCTTTTATTAAAGCGATTCTGAAGACATTCGAAATGGGAACTTTGAAGGAAAAGTTTTTGATGCTTCGCTAACTTTAATCTCACCCACTGAGATAAAAGGAACCGTTTTTACCGCTGAGTTTTCAGAAACACAAAACTTAGGCATAGAGGGACTTATAATAATGGATTCGCAATTATTCCCCTTAGAGGCACCTTTTCCATTTTATCAAAGGAAGCATACGCTACTGGGCATGGTAAGTCTTACGAAATCAAGGATGGTACACCGCCTTAATAACAAGCTTCGGGATACATATGCACTATGGTTTCCGGAAGAAAATTAAAGTGTCAATCTGTTTTGAAATAACCTGGCATCTCAAGAGTGTGCTGCTTGTGGGGCAAATTTATTCTTGAATACTTCATACAAGAAAATATTTAGCAGTATAAGTTCAAAGCCATAAAACATATCTTCTATAGGTATTGTCAGCAGCCTGATACCCAAGTTCTCAGTATCATCATACCAAACCACTGGAGATGGCAACCACGCACCTGTAAGAACTCCATTAACAATAAAAAACGGCAATAATAAAATCAAATAGCTAATGGATGCTTGAGACAGCCAAGGCGCTCGGGCTATGTACTTTAAAGCAAGTAACGCAATACCTAAACTAATGAATGTTGAAGCCGTGTAGAGCCTGGAGTAATTGGCAATACCTACGATTAAAAAAATTACGGCTATTAAAGGTACAAAATACGACTCAAACCTTTGCGACCACTGTAACTTGTAAAAAACGGTTAGGCAATGATAAGTATATACACAGCAAAAAGGGATACATATAAAAAACAAAATCTCTTCGATTGGCAACTCAAGAAAATACCAACCGGATACATAGTCAGGATTGAAACCCCAAACCTTCATATTGGTAAATATTGAATCCCAAACAATAAAAGCCACGGCTACCAGTAAGTTGGCCAAAAAAAATGCTTTAAAGTTTTTGTAAAATTGAAGCTTGGGGTGAAAAGAAAAAATAAATGGAATAACAACCGCCAAAAAATTTACCCATAAATAAAGTGATTTCATAGGCTCGCTTACTTTTTCTGATTTTTAAAAAATCGAAAAGGAACCCAAAGCATACCGAAACATTCACCATCTTCTTTGCCTAAGTGCTTGTGGTGCATTTTATGTGCTCTTCTTATAGCCTTGAAATAAAGATTGTCTGAATTTCTTAGAATCTTGAATCGCTGATGTATAAAAATATCATGAACAAAAAAATAAGTGAAGCCATACAAAGTAATGCCTAACCCTATCCAAAAGAGTGAATTAAAACCATTATTTATTCCAAAATAGATAAGTAGCATTCCTGGAATGGCAAATATCAAAAAGAAGGCATCATTATTTTCCAAAAAACCAGTGCTCTCTTTCTTATGGTGATCCTTATGCAAAAACCATAATAACCCGTGCATTAAATATTTGTGGGTAAACCAAGCCACGCCTTCCATTGTGAAAAATGCAGCTAAAACAATCAATATATTAAGTAGTATACTCGTCATTTTATTAGAAATAGTTGTTTCAAAACCGTTTTGCGATATTTTAAGTTTTAAGCTCCCTGACCAAGGTATTCATCACTCATTCATTAACACCTAAGGGTAGCTTATAGTTTACCTAATCATTTATTACCATCATGCCCTTTAAGCGACTAAAGGAATACCTTTGTTCCTATCATTTGAAGATCCTAATGAAAATGTTTTATACTCCGTTTCCAGAGTAATCGTTGTCAAGTTTTGGCTGGAAAAAAATTGATACATTACTTTATTCGTTTTGCGCAAAGTATTTTTTTTCACTCTCCAGCACTTGATCACACTGTACCATATAGGATCGAATCATTTCCTTCAAGTAGCTATCCTTCAATTGCGGGTAACTTTTAATTATCAATGCCTTATCATTTGACATGTCCTCATCATAACCTAAAAAACCAGGTGCTTCGCACTGTGCTGCAAAACGTAAAAAACGTAGTTCTACTGCTTTATTATTAGCCGCTATACATACGTTCAATAATTCTTTTCCTTCGTTAAACGTGTTGATTTTGCTTACTGGGTTGATATAGTATTTAGCCATCATCATCATTCCACAAGCCTTGTACCCTGCAGCTATTGGGTTTATTTTTGCGTCCACATCCTGTAAAGAAGTTACTAGTTTTTTGCAGGACGATTCATTATAAGTCGCTGCACTATACATTTTCCTAATTTCTTCTAAATCTAGCGTAGCCTGAGGGTAAGTTGCTATCTGAAAAAAAATAAGCAAGAGTGCTGTCATGAAAGTTTAAATTGATATTGCACCATTGAGTTGAGCATTAACCTAAGCTTTTTTCCATTGCTTATTCGCACTCGCTGTCGCATTATGTTTTGTGCAGAAACCCTTTTTATTTTGTTGAACAAAGAATTATAGTAAACATAAGCCAAATTCACACCTCTCCTCGAAGATTTTGGGAGTTTTTGAATTCCAATGAGTGCTTCTTTAAAATCTAGTTCTATCTCATCTTCTATTTGCTTTTTTGCCTCCATCGAAAAGTTTTCAATGTCTACATTCGGAAAGTAATTTCTACCTAAATTATTATAATCGGCTTTTATATCTCTAAGAAAGTTTACCTTTTGAAAAGCGGCTCCAAGCTTCATGGCATAAGGTTTTAACTCATCAAATTGCTTTTTGTCTCCATCTGTAAATACATGCAGGCACATAAGGCCTACCACCTCGGCCGATCCCAGTATATACTCCTCATACTTCTCTTGTGAATAATCAACCTTGTTTAAATCCATGGCCATACTCCTCAAAAAAGTATCGATTAAATCTGCGCCAATATTATACCTGTGCACCACATGCTGAAAGGAATTCAGTATAGGGTTTAAGGATATTTTCTGCTCAATTGCCTCATAGGTATCGGCCTGAAATTTTTCTAACAGATATTGCCTGTTGAAGCCGTCAAAGCTATCCACAATTTCATCGGCAAAGCGAACAAATCCATAGATTGAATAAATGGGCTCTTGAATTTTGTTGCCCAAAAATTTAATACCAAGAGAAAAACTGGTGCTATAGGATTGGGTCGTTATTTTACTGCATTTTACAGATACAGTATCAAACAGTGATTTCATGCTTTGACTTGTTTAATTGGATTAATACTTGATCAGAAACTACTTTTCCTGAAATAATACTTGGTGGCACTCCTGGCCCCGGTACGGTTAGTTGCCCTGTATAAAACAGGTTATTTACTTTCTTGTTTTTTATACTGGGCTTTAACAAAGCTGTTTGGCGAAGGGTATTGGCCAGCCCGTAGGCATTGCCTTTGAAAGAATTATAGTCATCTATAAAATCTTTGATACAGTAACTTTGTTTATAGTCAATAAATTCAGTGATGGACTCTCCGAGCTGTCCCTCAAGCCTGTTCATCATTATTTTAAAATACTCTTCCCTCAGCTCATCGGTATCTTCCAGACCTGGAGCAATGGGCATCAGTAAAAACAAGTTTTCATGGCCATGTGGTGCTACGCTAGAGTCAGTTTGCGAAGGGCAGCACACATAAAAAAGCGGCTTGGCCGGCCATTGAGGTTTACGATAAATATCAACGGAGTGCTCGTCCAGATCTTCATCAAAAAATAAGGTGTGGTGATTTATATTAGACAGGCGCTTATTTATACCGAGGTAAAAAATAAGGCAAGACGGTGCGAAAGTCTTTTTCTGCCAATAACTCTCCGTATAATTTCTATATTGACTTTCCAAAAGCTTTGATTCGACATGATGGTAATCTGCGCCAGCAATCACAATATCGGATTTAAATTCTTCTCCGTTAATCAATAAGTGTGTGGCTTTATTCTGATTTACCTCTATTTTTTCAATCTCTGCACTAGTATGAAAAATTGCGCCCTTATTTGTAGCCACCTCCACCATGGCATCAATTACGGTTTTGAATCCACCCTGCGGATACCATGTCCCCAGTTTCAATCCGGCATAGTTCATCAAACTATATAATGCCGGAGTATCCTGAGGCATAGCACCCAAAAACAAAACAGGAAACTCCATCAAGGCAATCAACTTAGGGTTTTTGAAATATTTCCTTACGTGAGTGCTAAAGGAAGAAAAGACCTGTAACCGGAACACCCCTTTTAGCAAATCCATATCTACAAACTCTCCTAATGACAAGCCGGGCTTGTACACTAAATTATCAATACCTGTTTTGTATTTATACTCTGCCTCAGCCATAAATCTATCAAGCTTGGCAGAGCTTCCTTCTTCAATGGACTCAAATAGAGAGCACAATTCTCCGTAATTTTCAGGAATATGCATTATTTCCTTTTGTCCAAATACAATATCAAATGAAGGAGATAGGAGAGTTAATTTATAAAAATCGCTTACCTCATACCCAAAGTCTTTGAAGAATCGCTCAAAAACGCCAGGCATCCAATACCAACTTGGTCCCATATCAAAGGTGTAGCCATTAACTGTTTTGAGTTGTCTGGCTCTCCCTCCCAATTGGGCATTTTTCTCAAAAACATGCACTTCATGTCCTTCGGCCGCCAAGTAGGCTGCAGCACTAATTCCTGAAAACCCAGATCCTATTATACTAATTTTTGCCACCTTATTTAAGTTTGATTTGTAAGTCGTTAACAGATTTTATCCAACACATATTTTCATAAAAATGGAGCTTATCAATTAACTTGGAGTTTCCCGAAAAAAGAACTTTTAAGCTCTTGCTCATGCTATATATACGTTCAAAATAGCTTTGACAGATTTCGATACTATTATAGTGTACCATAAAAAAGTACAAATGAGTAGGATTAAGCTCTTCCACTGTTTGCTGTAATAAATCCAAACTCACATTTCCCCCAAGGTAAATTACCTTTTTTCCAGCGGACTTAACCAAGTAATTTGCGAAAAGTAAACCTATTTCGTGAAATTCATTTTCTGGTAAAAACAGTAACCAAACCTCTTTTGAATTTTTATTCAATGGAGTTTTATCGATAGCCGCAGAAAGTTTTTGTCTTACAATGCTGGAAGCAAAATGCTCATGTGCAGGCGAAAGACTATTTGCGTTCCACAAAAGACCTACGCGATGCAGAAATGGATAAATGATATGCACGTAAGTGTCAACCAATCCCATGTCTGATTCAGCTTTCAAAAAAAGCCTTTCAAAATAATCCTCATCAAAACTCATACTTGCTGCGGTGAGCTGCGAAATAAGGTACTCATGACTACCATTTGAAACCTCGGCTTTTTGTACTAACTGTGTTTCAATATGCTTGCTCAAAACATCATCCGGCATCTGACAAATCTTTGATACCGCTATTTTCCCCAATGCCTCTTTAAGACTTACGATGTTAAGTAGTCTCCGCAACTGGTCACTATTATAATATCTTGTATTTCCAGTAGATCGATTTGGTGAAAGAGCGTTATATCGCTGTTCCCATACCCTAATGGTATGAGATTTTACACCAGAAAAATGCTCCATTTGAGAAATGGTATACATAAGGTTTGTTTAAATATTTTGTCAAATATATAAACAAAATATCATAAGTTGCTAAAAATTAATAGCCATAAAATAATAGACCATGAAAGAATAATGGTAATAAACAGTTGCCTGTGTTTACTAAAAACAACCTACGCGAACTTGCGCTGGACTAAGAAAAAATAAGTTTGACAGAAGGTATATTACCCCACTTGAAGAACATATAAGCTCCTATAGCATAAGCCACTACATCCCATCCATCGGCATGATAGCGGCTAGAATAATTTGGCAGTAACACCTCAAAAATCAATGCATACCAAAGGACAAATAGGACAATCATTCCTCTGGAAAGGACATAATTGGAATTGCGATAAGTAAACTGCTGCTGCACAAAAAGCGCGAAACCGAGCACGATAGGCGAGCATAAAACATCATCTAAATAGCTATGAACAATAGGGATAAAAATACCGATAGACTCCAATATTTGATTGACGGTAAATAAAAGGAGTGAAATCCAAAATATGGAAGATAAATATCGCATTAGCCCACAGTTCCAGCAGCCAAATACGCTACAAAAGTTACAATAGCAAAGAACACTACCTGTCCGGCTCTGATCACATATTTTCCCATTTTTATCAAAATAGGGTCGTCTTCATCAATCTCGATTAAAGGAAATTTCATGACTGTTTCTACCTTCTCCAACTCCTCTTTTTCTGCCAAATATTTTGCATTGAGAACCCCACCGCAGTGCTGACATTCCTTTACGGTGCCGTCAGTCCATTTTTTACAATGCTCACATTTTACTTCCTTCATTGCAGAGATAAATTATTTAACGAAAGTTTAGGAGTACAAAATAAAATAAACCTCCGCTAAAGCCTTTGTATATTCGCACTTTAATTTTTTACGCATGACAAATCCCATAAAAGGCTTTTCAAAACTTTCTAAGCAAGGTAAAATTGAATGGATTGTAGATCAATATTTTCAAGATAAAGAAAGCGCAATAAAGCTTTTACAAAGCTATTGGCATGATGACCAAAAGGTTCAAAAGCTTCACGATGAGTTTATTGAAAACACAGTTTCAAACTTTTATACACCTTATGGTGTAGCCCCTAACTTTTTGATTGATGGCAAACTATATGCTATTCCTTTTGCAATCGAAGAAAGCTCAGTAGTAGCGGCTGCCGCCAAAAGTGCTAGTTTTTGGCTGGAGCGTGGAGGGTTTAAAACCACCATTATTTCTACTACCAAAATTGGCCACGTGCATTTTATGTATAATGGTGATGGAGAAAAACTGAGAACCTTTATTGAAGAAATAAAAGAGCGCTTTTATACCGACACCGCTAGCATTACTGCTAATATGCAAGCCCGTGGTGGTGGTATCTTAGATATAAAATTGGTAGACAAAAGTGACCAACTGACTAATTACTTTCAGCTGGAAGCACGATTTGAAACCTGCGACTCGATGGGGGCAAACTTTATAAACTCTTGCCTGGAGCAGTTTGCACAAACCTTTACGGCAGCCATTGCTGATGATTCACGTTTTAGTGAAAGCGAAAAAGCCGTGCAGATAGTAATGTGTATTCTTTCTAATTACACACCTGAATGCGTGGTTCGTTCGGAGGTTTCATGCCCTGTAAATGAACTTACTGATGGTTCGGGAATTAGCCCTGAAGAGTTTGCTCAAAAGTTTAGTCGCGCTGTAAAGATTGCTGAAATAGAACCCTACCGTGCCACCACCCACAATAAGGGAATTATGAACGGAATTGATGCCGTAGTAATTGCCACAGGAAATGACTTTAGAGCCATCGAAGCGGCTTGCCATACCTATGCTTCGCGCAATGGTCGGTACAGTAGCCTTACGCATTGTGAGGTAAAAGATGGAATTTTCCGCTTTTGGATTGATGCACCCATGGCCCTGGGCACCGTTGGCGGCCTTACCACGCTGCACCCTATGGTTAAGTTTTCACTTGAACTATTAGGAAAACCCACAGCTTACGAATTGATGTCAATTATTGCCAGTTCTGGCTTGGCGCAAAACTTTGCCGCACTTCGTGCATTGACAACTACCGGTATTCAAAAAGGACACATGAAAATGCACCTTTTAAATATTCTAAACCAATTGGAAGCGACCAATGAAGAGAAGGAAATCATTATAGATCACTTTAAGCACAATACGGTTTCGCACAGTGCAGCAGTAAAAAAATTCTGTGAGGTGCGCGGCATTAAAAGCCCTGAAGAAATAAAGAAAGCTTAGTATGAAATACTATGCTCATGGCAAGTTGCTCCTTAGCGGAGAATATCTTGTACTAAAAGGAGCACGAGCTTTGGCCATTCCCACACACTATGGCCAAAGCTTGTCTTTTTCCGATGGCGGTGAAAATATTCATTGGCAGAGTTTTGATTGTGAAAACAAGCTTTGGTTTAAAGCCATTTTTGGTAAAAACCTGGATATAATAAGCACCAACGATACGGAGAGTGCTCAGTTTTTGCAAGCTATTCTTTTGAAAGCTGTAGAGCTAAAAAAGCAACACCTGCCTTGTGGTAAAGTAGAAATGCATTTGGAGTTCCCAAGTAATTGGGGGCTGGGAAGTAGCAGCACCCTCACCCACCTTATTGCTCAATGGCTTGAAATTGACCCTTATAAACTTTTCTTTTCTACCCAAAACGGCAGCGGATATGACATAGCTTGCGCTACTTCTTCAACTCCACTGGTTTACACTTTGAAGGATGGAATACCTCAAACCGAAACGGTTGATTTATCACCTGCATTTACACAAGCTTTTTTCATTCACCTCAACAAAAAGCAAAACAGCAGACCTGCGGTAACTAATTTTCTAAAAAAGGATATTGCAGATAATTTGATTTCAAGCATTTCAGAAATCAGTGATAAAATGATTTCAGTGCACAGCGAAGAAAGCTTGAAGGAGCTGATGGATCATCATGAAGAAATTATGAGCCTCATTCTTCAAACTCCCACTGTCAAAGAAACTTTGTTTGAAGATTTTAATGGAAGTGTTAAATCTCTCGGTGCCTGGGGTGGTGATTTTATAATGGCCATTGGAGAAAATGCTCCCGAATATTTTAAAGCTAAAGGCTTCAATACTATTATTCCATTTGGCGGCATGATACTTAAGTAAGTATTTTACTCATTAGTCTCGAGTAAACGAGTGATTTTTAATAACTTTAAAAGTCTGAATACAAACTCAGAAAATGAGACTAAGGTTATCCATCTTTTTACTTTTCATTTTAAACCTATGTGTGTCTTCTCGCGCTGCCCATTTGGTAGGTGGTGAAATGACGTACAAATGCCTTGGAAACAACTACTACGAAATAACCCTCATTATCTATCGAGATTGCTTTTCTACCGGTGCTCCATTTGATCCAGCAGCTGCTATAAGTGTATACACACAAAATGGCGTGCTTTACACCAACAGCCTTGTGCCTTTTATGAATAATATTCAGCAGTTACCCAATGTTGCTCCAAATAACTGCACAGCTTTGCCAAAAACGGTTTGTACCGAAAAAGGATCTTATAAAGACACGCTTTACCTACCGCCTACCCCTGGTGGTTATGTTATTTCTCACCAGAGGTGTTGTAGAAACAACACCGTTAGCAATATTAATAACACAAGCTCCCAATGGGGGTCTACCTTTAGCACCACTATCCCTTCGATGGATACAGCTTGTAATTCAAATCCAAAGTTTGTGAATGACCCACCTGTGGTGCTATGTTTAAATGTAAACGTAAAACTAGACTTAAGCGCTACAGAGCCTGATGGAGACAGTATTTATTACGAATTATGCAATGTATTTAATGGGGGTTCAAACATCAACGGTAATGTTGCACCAAACCCTGCAGCTCCCCCACCTTATACTCCTGTGGCATTTATAGGAGGCTTTACAAGCAGCAATCCTATTCCTGGCAACCCAGCATTCAGCATTAATCATAATACAGGGCAGCTTACTGGTACTCCTACACAAGTGGGGCAATACGTATTTGCTGTATGTGCAAGAGAGTATAATAATGGCAAATTAATTAGCACAACAAGTAGAGATTTTCAGTTTAATGTATCCCCTGATTGCCAATCTACTACAAGTAGAATTAGGCTTTCAAATGGAAAAATTGTTACCAATCCAAGCCCTCAGGTTTCTGGAAAATCAGCCATCACTATATGCAGCGGTGGAACCATGTCTATTGCAAATGCCAGTACCAATGCATCCGATTATTATTGGGACTTTGGCGACCCCAATTCACTCACCGATACCAGCCGAATAGCTACACCAACTTATACTTATCCAGACACAGGTACTTACGTGGTGATGCTCGTGGTAGAGCCATACACGATCTGTGCTGACACGGCTTATGCTAAGGTGTCGATTTATGATTTGGTGCAAACAAACTATACCTACTCGGGCGACCTTTGTTTTGCCTCGCACTCCGTAAACTTTACTAATTTGAGTAACTACTCTCCCAATGCTAAGTTTTTCTGGGATTTCGGTGGAAATACAAATTTGGGTTTAACCGACACCTCAGAGCATCCTGGCAATGTCGTCTGGGATCAAATAGGTGCTCATTACGTTCAACTTACAGTTGATGATTTTGGTTGTTCTGGCACCTATGGTGATACCTTATACATATATCCCAACCCCGTTGCCAACGAGGTAGTAGACAAAGTAGAAACTTGCGTTCCTTATACCGTGCAGCTATTTGATAGCAGCTATGTCTATGGTCATGCTCAGCATTTTTGGGATTTTGGTGATGGCTATTTGTCAAATGACTTAAACCCTATCCATACTTATACAACACCCGGCACATACACAATTACACATTCCATACGCTCCCTGGTAGGGTGTCTTGATACGTCCTGGTCTATACGGCAAAATTACATTACCGTTTTTCCTATCCCCTCGTCAGGCTTGGCAATAGAGCCGCGTGAACAGAGTATTTACAACCCCGTTTTCAATATTCGGAATTTATCTCAAAACCATTTAAAAACTCTAACTTTTTTACCCAACGATGCGGTGGTCGAAAATCTTACAGAAATGAGCTATATAGCTTCAGATACTGGTACATTTCCTATTATTCATGTAAGTTTTAATCAGTTTGGTTGCACAGATACACTGTTTGATTCAATAGTGATAAGAAGCCCCTTTAATCTATTTATGCCTAATGCCTTTACTCCTGATGGTGATGGTATCAATGATTTGTATTCATATACGGTTACAGGTGTTACCAAAAGCCTAATTGAAATTTATAATCGCTGGGGCGAAATAGTATTTAAGAGCGATGACCCTTACGAAAAATGGAATGGAAAACTACATAATTACGGACCCATGCTAGATGCAGGCGTTTACTCTTATGTGATTAATGTTGACGTAAAAAAAGGTGCCTACACCTATACAAAGGTGGGAGTAATTAATTTGGTGCGATAACTAACCTGTTGGCAAAATAGAAAACTGCCATACACATTACCACACTCAAAAGGATATTGAGCGCAAGTACTGAATACCAGCCATCACGCATCAGCAGCCAATTTTCATAACTAAAAGTAGAAAAGGTGCTAAACCCACCACAGAACCCAACCAACCAAAACAAGCTCCAGCTTTCACTAATTTCTTTATCTCTTAGAGAAAATGAAAGAACCGCAGCCATCACTACACAAGCACATACATTAGCGAAAAGCGTGGCCAGCGGAAATTTTGCTCCATAGCCAATGAATACCACCAATCGTGAAACCAGATAACGACTTACGCTACCCAGTCCACCACCAATAAATATTGCCAGGAGGCTTGCTAATTTCATGGTCGTAAAATTTGCTGATATAGTTTGAACATCAAAAAGCCAATAAGACTACCAAAGATAGCTCCACCCAAAATATCTCCTGGGTAATGCACCCCTAGATAAACTCTGCTATAACTCACCAAAGCTGCCCAAATTAACAGTATACCCAGCAAATATTTAAAATGAGGTTTAAGCAGAAGCCCTACCAAAACGGCCAAGCCAAAAGTATTGGAAGCATGAGATGAGATAAAACCATATTTACCTCCACAACTTCCTTTTACCAAACGAATTTGCTCAGCAAGGTTCTCTGCATGGCAAGGGCGCAAACGTAAAAATTGCTCTTTGAATAGCTGCACACTACCCTGATCCGTGAAAACTACATTAAGAGCTACTGCTAATAAAGCAAACCACATGTGCTTACCTTTTAACTTTTTTACAATAAAAAATACCAGCAAAGCATAAAGAGGAATCCAAATGGCAACACCTGAAACCGCCATCCAAAAAGGATCCCAAAACTCTGTACCCATATTATTAAAGTACAAGAGCAATTCACTATCCCATTGGATGAGTTTAGTCATCGTTTAGCGATTTCCAAATTTTGTCTTTTAGTTGATCTAGTCCTAAGCCTGAAACTGATGAAATAAACATCCAGTTTACGTTTTCAGGGAGTTCCTCCTTCAGCAAGATGCCCATTTCTTCACGAAGCTCATCATCCAGCATATCGGCCTTTGAAATAGCCAATAAGCGCTCTTTATCCAAAAGCTCTGGATTATATTTTTCAAGTTCATTTACCAAAATTTGGTACTGCTCAGCAATATCATCTGCGTCAGCTGGAACCATAAAAAGCAAGATAGAGTTACGCTCAATATGCCTTAGGAAGCGGTGCCCTAAACCTTTTCCTTCACTTGCTCCCTCAATAATCCCAGGAATATCCGCCATTACAAAACTGCGAAAACCTCTGTAGGAAACGATTCCTAAATTAGGCGTAAGCGTGGTAAAGGGATAATCTGCAATCTCAGGTTTTGCCGCAGAAACTGAGGACAGTAAAGTTGACTTGCCAGCATTTGGAAATCCTACTAAACCAACATCAGCCAATACTTTAAGCTCCAGTACGCACCACATTTCTGCAGAAACTTCACCAGGCTGTGCAAAGCGGGGTGTTTGAAATGTAGAAGACTTAAAGTGGACGTTTCCTAAACCTCCACGACCACCTTTCACCAAAATTTTTTCCTCACCATTTTCGGTGATTTCAAAAAGTATTTCTCCAGTTTCACCATCGCGGGCAACAGTAC
>JAUHWX010000263.1 GCA_030427285.1 Bacteroidia bacterium | reverse complement strand
GTTTTCCTCTTCAGATTTTGCGATTTTGAGCAGCACCAAATCCTCTTCAGGCACTCCGGCTTTTATACGCTGCTTCATTTCATGGCGCACATAAGCCACCTGCGCAGTATGCATCAAATACATTCCTGTGCTTTGAAATAGCATAATTGCCATCAATATAATATGTAAGCCTGCTTTGAAAATAGCTATATAATTATTGGACTTGCAATGTTACAAAAGAACTAGCCAATACGCTTTGGCCTCATTTTTGAAAAAGCCAAATACCAATACCACACCTATGAAAAAGCTTTTACTACTTCCATTAATGCTGATTTTTTTCGCTGCCTGCGAAGAAGACGAACCGATTCCATTAACTAATCGGTATATAAAAGCTGCAGATGTTTTTACCCTGCCAGCAATAAATTATGAC
This sequence comes from Bacteroidia bacterium, assembly GCA_030427285.1. Taxonomy (GTDB): domain Bacteria; phylum Bacteroidota; class Bacteroidia; order Flavobacteriales; family Schleiferiaceae; genus Owenweeksia. The sequence goes on along the minus strand of JAUHWX010000263.1, from coordinate 3,204 downwards.
CCTGATGGCAGCCCGCCTGATATAAGGATTGATTTAAAAAGACGTTCTGCCAGCTTCTGGGAGTTCAGCACTTACACTGAGGTAAACGCAGGAAGCCTGCCTACAATCACGATTTTTCCGGCCGAAATACTTATGACGGATGAAGTGTATGAAATAAGAATTGTGGACGAGGATTTAAACCTCCCAAATGATGAAGAAATTTTCTTCTGGACATTTCAAGGATATGACGAAGGCGAAAATGGTGAATACACCTTTTGGAATAATGGCAAACATATAATGAGCTTACAATACAACGAAAAGTAAAACTCACTCAAGGCTTTGGTTGTTTTAAATAAGAAAAAGGCGGTGCCGTTGTTGAGCATCGCCTTTTTGGTTTTCTGGTGTACCCGACTGCGCTCGGACAAGCAGTATCAGTCAAGCATATCTTTCTAAAATTAAATACTTCGATCTACCTTTCCCCAGCTACCACCATTAATACAATCAATTCCAGCTTTCTTTAATATACCTGTTGCCTGAGCACTTCGCATCCCTGAAGCGCAACAAAGAATAATTGGCTTATTCAGCTTTTTAAGTTCAGCAGTTTTAGCGCCAATGTTTTGCAACGGAATATTGCGAGCCCCTTTACCGTGGCCACTTTTAAATTCACCTGGTGTACGCACGTCCACTACTATAGCACCTTTATCAGCAAACTCTTTTAGCTGGTTTCCTTTATTTGAAAATATTGAGAATAGTCCCATTTTGATTTCACATTTTGATTTGTACAAAGGTGCAAAAGCTTCGTCTCACGTAAGGTAACACAGGTAACCTACACATTTATTTATCCAACTCTATGTGGCAACCTACCTCAACTTCCTTAATAGAACCGTCTGCTTCGTTGAACTCATGCCACTTCAAAATTTTATCACAATACAAATGCAGGGCTATAGCATTCTCTCTACTGCTGTTTATAAACCTATGAAAACCCATTCCATCATTTAGATAAACGTACTGCCCTTTTGAAATAGATCTATTTCCATAGAGGGTCGCTTTGCCATCACTCATATTAAAGTACTCCAACTCCAAAGTGCCGCTCAACACCTTTATCCAGCCTTGCTGAAGTTCATAATCATGTATTGGGCTTTGAGTTCCAGGAGGCCAACATGTGATCAAAGCCTCTACACATTCCGTATCATACACCCGTATACGTGTATAGCCCTCATCTCTCCACGTGCACACCTTTTCCAGTTCTTCCGCACTTAGTTCAATAGCTTCTACCATGGCGGAATAACCATCGTATCCCGGCCCCAGGGTGAGGTTGTATTTTAGTCTTTCTATTGTTTTTATTGCTTCCATGGCATTATTATTTATAGAAACAAATTAGACAGAGCTACCCGAAAAAACTATGATATAAATCAGTCGTTACACCTCAGCCATCTCTCCATTTACTAATGGCAAACCTGTATTTTTCAAAGCGCCAAAACCACCTTTCACGTTCACCACATCATCCACTCCATATTGTTTCAAAACAGAAGCAGCAATCATAGAACGATACCCTCCAGCACAGTGCAAGTAGTACTTTTTATCAGCACTGTACTCACTTTTATTTTCATGAATAAAGTCAAGTGGTTTGCTCGGCACATCTAATATGTGGCTATCGGCATACTCACCAGGCTTGCGCACATCTACAGTTTTATCTACCCAATGAGCATAGTTTGTCGCCAGGTCATCTGGCTCTACTTCACTTACACGAGAAGTTTGATTTTTGGCTTCAAGCCAAGCTTCCATTCCGCCATCCAAATATCCGCAAGCATAATCATAGCCTACACGAGCTAAGCGTGTTACCACTTCTTCTTGCCTACCTTCATCGCACACTATCAAGATATTGGTTTTGATATCTTCAATCACAGTGCCCACCCAAGGAGCAAAGCCACCATCAATACCTATAAACAGTGCACCCGGAATATGCGCTTCGGCAAAATCACCAGGCTTTCGGGTATCCAAAACCAGCGTATTTGGTTCTTGCATTTTTGCTAAAAAGTCTTCTACTGAAAGTGCCTTTGTTCCCCTTGCTATAACTTCCGTCAATGAATCATATCCACGTTGGTTTAGTTCTACATTTTTAGGGAAATATTGAGGAGGGGCTGATAGGCCGGTAGTCAACTCTACTATAAACTCCTCACGACTCATATTTTCGCGTAAAGCGTAATTGAATTTCTTTTGATTACCCAAAGTATCAAAACGCTCCTTGCTCATATTTTTGCCACAAGCAGAACCTGCACCGTGAGCGGGATATACAATCACCTCATCAGGCAAAGTCATTATTTTATTTCTCAATGAATCATAAAGTAAACCTGCCAAATCAGTTTGCGAAAGATCTGACTTTACCGCAAGGTCTGGTCTACCTACATCTCCGATAAAAAGAGTGTCACCAGTAAAAATAGCGTGCTCTTTTCCACTTTCATCAAAAAGTAAATAGGTGGTACTCTCTAAGGTATGACCCGGAGTGTGCAGTGCTTTGATTTTGATATTTCCAAGGGTAAAAACCTCGCCATCCTGAGCTCCATGAAAGTCAAAACTTGGTTTAGCCTCAGAACCATAAACAATGGTTGCTCCGGTTTTTTGCGCCAGGTCTACATGACCAGAAACAAAATCTGCATGAAAATGCGTTTCGAAAATATATTTAATAGTAGCTCCGGTTTCATTGGCCATTTGAATGTAGGCCTCGGTATCGCGAATAGGATCTATAATAGCTACTTCACCGTTTGATTCAATATAATAGGCGGCCTCCGCCAGGCAGCCTGTGTATAGTTGTTTGATTTGCATTGGTAGAGATTTAATGAAATGCGCTGCAAAGGTAAGTAGCCTTTTTTAGACTACACCCTCTGTATTACATCGAAAATTATGCGCGATTAGTATCTCTCCTACAAAATAATAACTCCGAATTTGTACCTTCCTCAAGTGTCATTAAAACATTGTTAACCATACCTAAAGTCAAGTCACATGAAAACTATCAAGAGACTACTGGTGGCCAACCGTGGCGAAATTGCCATCCGTGTATTCAGGGCCGCCTCTGAGCTTGCCATCCGAACTATTGCCATCTATACTTACGAAGACCGCTACTCCCTCCACCGCTACAAAGCAGATGAAGCCTATCAAATTGGACCGGATGACGAACAGCTAAAACCTTATTTGGACATTGAGGAAATCATAACTCTCGCCAAAAAG
>JAUHWX010000042.1 GCA_030427285.1 Bacteroidia bacterium | reverse complement strand
GCAAATAATTTTATCGATAAGCTGTTACGCTTCTGAGCCTTCAAGATTTTGAAACCCCTCATAGTTGTTGGTCTTCCGTTCATTTACTGCATAAAAAAAGCCGCTCCGAAAATTAATACTTCGGGGCGGCTTTAGTGTTATACGAAAGTGAACCTTACATTCTCCTTTCTTTAATTCTTGCAGCTTTACCTGTACGCTCTCTTTGGTAGAAGATACGGGCTCTGCGAACTTTAGCTTTCTTGTTCATCTCAATTTTTTCGATGGTAGGAAGATTAACTGGGAAAATTCTTTCTACACCGATGTTTCCTGAAATCTTACGAATGGTAAAAGTTTCAGTAGCTCCAGAACCTCTGCGCTGTAATACTACACCACGGAAAAACTGAACACGCTCTTTTGCACCTTCCACAATTTTGTAATACACAGTGATAGTATCACCAGCACCAAATTTTGGGAATTCTTTTCTTTCAATGTACTCTTCTTGTACAAATTTTAATAAATCCATCTTAAGGATAATTTAAAGTTTGCTGAAAGCCAACATTCACAATTTTTGCCAGAGGTTGAATATCAGTTGTTTATCACATTTTTGTAAGAGGTGGTAAACAGGCTGCAATATTAAGACAAAACAATTAATTGGAGAAACTAATCTTTCAATAAATCGGGTCTGCGAGTGCGGGTGCGTTCCAAGGCTTGCTCATGTCTCCAGTCATCTATTGCCGGAAAGTTTCCTGAGGTAAGGATTTCCGGAACTTTCAATCCTCTAAAATCGGCTGGGCGAGTGTACACGGGTGGGGCCAAAAGTCCATCCTGAAAAGAATCGGTCAGGGCAGAAGACTCGTCATTGAGCACACCTGGTATTAAACGGATAATGGCATCGCTAACTACCGCTGCTCCAAGCTCACCACCGCTCATCACAAAATCACCGATAGAAATTTCTTTGGTAATCAGCTCATCGCGCACACGTTGGTCTATTCCTTTATAGTGTCCACAAAGGATCATGATATTTCCCTTTAGCGAAAGCGTATTGGCCATAGGCTGATTGAAAACTTCGCCATCAGGAGTCATATAAATGATTTCATCATAATCGCGTTCGGCTTTAAGGTCTTCAATAGATTCAAAAAGCGGTTCGCACATCATTACCAAACCAGCGCCACCGCCAAATTGATAATCATCCAGTTTTTTGTGTTTACCCTTTCCGTATTTCCGCAGGTCATGAATGTGTACTTCAACCAATCCTTTTTCAATGGCTCTCTTTAAAATAGAGTCGGCAAAAGGGCTTTCAAGTAATTTGGGCAAAAGGGTAATGATGTCGATGCGCATCTATGAGAATAATTTTGTGCAAACTTAGCAAAGTAAAGCGAGAGGGGTGGGCATAAAAAAGGAGCCCCAAAAATTAATTCAGGGCTCCGGGATTCATTGTTAACCTCACTTAACAATTATTATTTTTCTGACTCGCCTTCTTTTTTAAAACCTAAAGAGGCTGAGTTGATACAGTAGCGCATACCTGTTTCGGTGGGGCCATCATCAAATACGTGACCTAAATGTCCTCCGCAGGCTCCGCATAGTATTTCGGTTCTTACCATTCCAAAGGAGTAGTCTTTCTTTTCTACCACACTATTTTCGGTGATAGCCTTGTCAAAACTTGGCCATCCGCAGTGTGCATCAAACTTTGATTCGCTTTCAAAAAGCGGAGCATCACAAGCTGCACATTTATAAATACCATCTTCAAAGTGAAGGTTGTATTCTCCCGTTCCAGGGCGTTCAGTTCCTTTTTCGCGCAACACTCTGTATTGCTCGGGCGTAAGCTCTTTACGCCATTGTTCGTCTGTTTTTTGAACTTTGTATTCAGTCATGTCTTCGTTTTCTGTTTTGGATTGAGCATTGCAGCCCCAAGCCAAAAATAAACTCATTGATATAAACAGTAATTTCTTCATAGGGTTCATAATTAATTTACTTTACAAAAGCCGAGCCAACCTAGCTCAGCGGCAAAAAGCCTATAATACTATCAATCACTTTTTGATCCATTAGTACTTTTCGGTGTCCTAGGCCTTTTGTGATCAGGAGTTGAGCCTTCGGCCATTTTACAGCCAGCTGCTTAGCTTGTTTCACGCTTATGTCTTGATCGTCATTATCATGAATAATCATTCCTTGTGGATTAAATCTGGAGGCCAGATCATCCGTTGAGGCATCTTCCACTTTCATAGAGTATCGGTTTTCAATTGTTTCAATTATCCGATTCGCTACTTTGGGAGTGGCTTTTACTTTTTCGCAAAAATCATGAACCACACTTCGTATGCTTACCGGAGTACCAATAACTACGATTTTATGTGGAGATAGGTTTCTTAAGAGACTGTTAAATATTGCCATCCCGCCAAGGGAGTGACCTATAGCAAAGTCAAACTGCCCAAATTTGTTTTGCACCGTTTCGATACAATCTACAAATTCGAGCATGTGGGTTTTCTTTTGCTTTGAAGTACCATGTGCCGGTGCTTCAATAGAAAATACGTGATAGCCCTTTTTGTGGAGCTCTTCTATAATTCTAAAAAACTGAGTGGCTCGTCCGCCCCAGCCGTGCACCAAGAGAACTTTTGGACCATCGTTTTTCCATTCGAACAATGCAAATTCACTTTGTTCAGTATACATGGTGTGCTCGGTTGCACTTTCTCTTACGGGCATTTCCCTTTTGGGGATAGGAAACTTTATTGGAGTGAAGAATAGCTTTAAGGCAAACTTAGTGGCCAGCGGTGTGGAAACAGCACTGAGCGTAGACATGGTTCCGGTAATATATCCCGGAAGTTTAAAACTCTTTGGGGCGTTGGTAGACTTTGAACTTTCGATGACAAATGATTTTGTACAAAAGTAAACTATGCACGCATAATAAGGTTGTCAGATTTGGTTTTTCTATGAATGGATTGGGAGGCAGGAGAGTTGGCGGTTGGCAGGTTGTAAAAATTTAAGCATATGCGATTCTAATTATTTTCTATAAACAGGAATTTAGGAATACTCGGATTGGGAGTTCGAGGGAACGGGTCATCCTTTTAAATGTTCGATGATTAGAGGGCAAAGAAAAAGCCCCAACAAACGTTGAGGCTTTTTGCCGTGGTTTAGCTGGGGCACGAAACCTGGACCCTTTCCTTAAAGGGAGATGCTCTACCAGCTGAGCTACTGAATCCTATGTCTTTTAATTTTTTCCTATTTGCTCAGGCAGGGTATAAAAAAGGTGTTGCCTCATTTATTTTGAAACAACACCTTTAAATCAGCTATTAAAGTGAAATATGTACAGAAGTAATTCAGTACAAATCTATTGACCATTATATCAAGGCAATATCACGGCATCCAGCACATGTATAATACCATTACTGGCCTCAATACTTTGCAACACTTCTATACCAGCTATATACACTTTATCGCCTTGGGTAGTTATCTCCCAATAGTCTCCGCTGGCCATATATAGCTTACGGCCTTTCTCGGCTTCTTTTCTCAATCCATCTAAACTATAATTACCAGGAGCTGCATGGCTTTTTAATATCATGGCCAGCTGGGTCTTGTTTTCGGGTTTCAATAGGGTTTCTACAGTGCCTTCTGGCAACTTGTCAAAACCTGCATTGGTGGGGGCAAACACTGTTAGTGGCCCGGCATTCACTAAAATATGCTCAATATCTGCGGCTTGCACAGCAGCTACTAATGTGGAGTGGGCTTCTGAGCCGATGGCTATGTTTAAAACATTGGGGTCTGAATCTTCGTCAGCTACTGCGGCCTGTCCAAGATCTTTACCACGGCTCGCCTCGCTTGAAGTAGTTTGGCTTTGCACATCTGTTCCTATTTCTGTTGCAGATTGATTACAACTGGCAAGCATCATTAGCGTAACCACTGTTAAAGCCAAAATTTGAAGTTTGTTCTTTTTCATATCACGGAAGTTTAATTTTAAATAAGTGGTATAAAAGAAGTGAAACTTGTGGGGGTATTAAATGATTTTTATCATTAAAAAGACTTTTTTGTCCGATTAAGATAATTTCTTTGGGTAACTGTTGGGTAGAGGCTAGCTTTCCTTATGAATATGTAGTGGTAGGCCTGGTTATTTTAGGCTGGTTCGCTTATTACATTTCAAAAAAGAAAGTGAACGCCAAACGAGAGGATGTGGAAGCGGCAGCTGCTTTTTGGCACATGTGTGATATTATTTGGCTGGTTCTTTTTCCCACCCTTTATCTCATTTTATGATATGATCAAAAAGCTGACATTCACATTTGCAGTTTTATTGGTGCTTACCGTAGTTACGGCCCTTGTTTCTATGAGCGTAGCCTTGGCGGCCGCATAGCGGGTTTCATTATTCTCGCCATTGCCATGGCAAAGGTGCTGCTGGTGCCGTTTCAATTTATGGAGCTAAAGTTGGCACACCTGGCCTGGAAGGTGGGATTTGTTGGCTTGCTATTTATTTTAGGACTTTCCATAGTTTTACTAATACCATAAGGCAAAAGGTGTGTGGTTAATACTTTGAGTCTTACCCTGTTCATCTCAAAATTATACTACCCGCAATGTAGTCTCTTTCGAGAAGCAGAGAATAGGGGCCAAAAAAAAGCCCCAACAAATGTTGAGGCTTTTGGAAGTGATTCAGCAGGGGCTCGAACCCTGGACCCTCTCCTTAAAAGGGAGATGCTCTACCAACTGAGCTACTGAATCCTATGTCTTTTAATTTTTGATGGAAAACTGAACACTCAAAAAATTAAAAACCCTTGAGACAATCACAGTGTTTATAGCACTTATGTGTTGTTTTTAAGGGGCGGCAAAGATGTAAAAACAAATTAAGTACACCATTATTTTGAATGCTTTTTTTTGAGAAAATTTGGAATATATCAAGCCAGTAAGTGTAATAATCTTGTTCTGTGTGATTTGCGTTTACTCAATTTTTAATTTGTACTTATCCAAAAGACCTGCAAGGCCATCTTTTGAAAATTGGGCTCTCTGAATTTTATTATTCTCAGGATCGATGGAGTAGCTATTGGCGGTTGAAAAATTGGCCTTCGTAAGATTAGTTCCTTCAAATATGGCCCCTTGTAAGTTGCTGAGGTTAAACACGGCATCATTTAGCTGGCAGTCACTAAAGTCAACATCTTCCAGTTTACAATTATTAAAGTAGGTTTTGGGAATCTTAAGATTATGAAAGGAGCTAAACTGAAGATTGCAAGTAGAGAATGAAAAACTCAACAGGAATGAACTACACTCATTAAACTTAAGACCCAGCATTTTGCAACCTAAAAAACTACAGTTTCTAAAAGATGTATTTCTTACATCGGCATTACTCAGGTTGCAGTTTTCAAACTCGCATTCATCAAAAATAAGGTTTGAAATAGACGTTGATTCAAAATTACAATTGCGAAAAGTGCAGTAGCTATACTCTGCTTTTTTTAGTGCTTCAGAAGTAAAATCTTTGGACTCAAAAACTTCATCATCCACAAAAGAAATATCCATTATTTGCTTTTTATCAGTGCGTTTTTAGCAGCTTAATGGTGCCGAAGTGGCCGCTGCCATTGAGGCGAGCAAAATACAAACCCTGAGGTAATTTGCTTATGTCAATCATTGATTTTTGTCCACTAATTGTTTGGACCATCCATACTTTCCCATGAATGTCCGTAAGCACTAAATCGGTTTCTTCAAAATTGGATCCCTCAGCAATTTCTATTCGTAGTTTATCCTGAACAGGGTTGGGGGAAACCTTCCACTTTGATATTTCATATTCTCGATTACTTATTAGCACGTCCGTGCATTTCCAGGTTTGTCTTAAGCGAAGGTTTTGAGCAGTAATTCCTGTGGTGTAATAGAGTTTTTCATCTTTTATAAATACCATTCCTCCCTTTCGTGCAGAATCCGGAATTGCGCTTAGCTGCTGCCAAACTTGGTTTGCAATGTCATAGCGGTACAAGTGCTTGGAGTAAATACCAAGAGAATCTCGTCCACCCATAGTGAGCAGAAAATCACCACTGGAAACTAAAGAGCCGTGTGAATGTCCACCTTCCGGGTAGGGTGGCAAATTGCTCCAAGTATCCGTTTGAGGGGTGTATTCTAATAGGTTTTCGGGAAAACTTCCATTATCGGTCATACCAAATGTAAGGTAGCCTTTACCATTCACAGATGCAGATTTGGCGGTCCAGATAGCATAGGGGAGGTCGTTTTTTTGTTCCCAGGAGTTATCATTTATGGAATAGGCCCATACATCGGCAATGGCTCCACCCATGGTTTTGGTGCCTCCAACAATGTAAATTGTATCATTAATAATAAAACCAGTTGATCCACTTCGACCAGAGTCGGGCATTGAACTGAGTTGAGTCCAAACTGTAGTAGCCGGATCAAATTTCCATAAATCGTTATAAAAAATACCGTTTCCCGTGCCGCCAAATAAGTAGCCAAAAGACTGATCTGAAAGTCCAACAGCATATTGTCTTTCCATACCAGCTGGCAGCGGGGTAGAGTTAGCCCAGGTTTCGGAGACTAAGTCAAAGGAATAGAAATCTGTGGTGGTAGAAAACCAGGGGGTCATTCCCGTTCCACAGTAGGCTTTGTCGCCTATGATGAATGTAGTTCCATCATCACAAGCCACGCCCGGGTAATCACTTTTCTGAATCCAGCTCTGGCTAAAACCAGCTATAAGAATGGAGAGATTGAGTAAGAGAGTAATTAATTTTTTCAAGTTTTGAGAGGTTTACTGATGCATCAAATTGAACGGGTTAGCAGAAATCTTATTGCAAGATTAGATTTTTAAAATCAAAACAATGAAGCCAGTGTATTATTAATGGGACTGATTTGTATCCATACATTTGCCTGCAACAATATTAGAGTATGATGAATCTGGATATGGCCTCAATGGTGCTTATTGCGGCCAATGTGATAATAAGTTTACAAGGTTTTAAGAATCGTGCATTTTTAGACAAGTGGACTTTTGAAGTTGGCAAAATTCTGGGAGGGAAAGAATACTATCGCATGATAAGCTCTGGCTTCGTTCATGTAGATGGCAATCACCTCCTTTTTAATATGCTTTCCCTTTTCTTCTTTGCAGGAAATATTGAAAGAAGCTTAGGAATAGAAGGTTTGCTTGCGGTGTATTTTGGAAGCTTATTAGCGGGCAGTTTGTTTTCACTTGTGGTGCACAGAAATAATCCGGGCTATAGGGCAGTAGGTGCTTCAGGAGCGGTGAGCGGAGTTGTATTTGCTGCCATTGCTTTGTTTCCAGGAATGAAATTGGGGCTTTTATTTCTGCCTATTTTCTTTCCCGCCTGGGTATTTGGTTTAGGCTTTGTGGCTTATTCCATTTATGGTATCCGCAGCCAGCGCGATAATGTAGGCCACGAGGCGCATCTTGGTGGTGCCATTGTAGGTTTGCTTATCGCTTTGCTTTTTGATCCACAGGCTTTCTTCAATAATACTTTCACCATTCTACTCATATTTATTCCCACGGCTATATTCATGATAATTGCCTGGCAAAAGCCTCAATGGCTGTTTAAAAGGCAAAGGCAACCACAAACGATGGACGATTCTTATAATGAAAGACAGGCTCAGCTTAAAGCTGAATTGAACCGTATTTTGGAAAAAGTAAATACGCACGGGGCCGACAGCTTAACCCATCAGGAAAGGGATTTTTTAAATCACTTTAGATAGGAAAACAGGCGAACCACTAACTCTTGGGAAGAAAAAATATGCTTGAAAATTCAAACTGTTCTATTCCTGGTGTAACTTATTGAAAATCAATTTTATTATTTTCATTAGCCTTTAGGCAAAAATGATTTTTGTGTCATTCCATTAGCTAATTTCGATTAAATTTTAAATGGAATAATGATACACCCTGATACCGAAGTTCGGTTTATTTCTGATGAAATTGGCTACGGTGTGGTAGCCAAAAAAATGATTCCAAAAGGCACCATAACCTGGGTGCTTGATGAATTGGATAGAGAGTTTACTCCGCAAGAAGTAGAGGCTCTTTCAGACCCAATAAAGAACACCATTGATGTGTACGCTTATCGCAATAGTGCCGGTAATTTTATTCTGTGCTGGGATAATGGTCGATTTGTGAACCACAGTTTCAATTCCAATTGTATTTCTACAGCTTATGATTTTGAGATTGCCGTACGCGACATTGAGCCGGGTGAGCAGCTTACCGATGATTATGGGTATCTGAACATTTCAGAACCTTTTAGAGCACATGCTGAAGGAACCAGACGTAAAACGGTTTACCCAAATGATTTGGTAAAGTATCACCATGCTTGGGACAAAAAGCTGGAAGCAAGTTTTAAGTATATCTTAAAACGTGAACAGCCACTAGGCAAACTGTTGAGTGCTTCGCAATGGGACAAGGTAAAAGCAATCTCAGAGGGTAGGGAAAAAATGGACTCGATCCTGAATATTTATTATGATGAAGAAAAGGTGAAACGAGGCTATAGTAGCTTGCGCAAAACGGGAGACTAGAGTTTAAATATTTTAAAAATTGTTCAATGATTAGAGGTAGGAGTGGTGCATTCATTTAATAAGAATGTCCGCTCCTATTTTTTTTGAAGTGCACATTAATGCACAGTTTTTGTTTCTTTGGGCTTTATAACCCATTTCTATGAGATTTTTATCGCTCGCTCTTCTGATTTTCAGTTTGTCATTTTCTGCATTTTCACAGTCTAAGAAGTCATTCAAATACTTCAATAGTGCTCGTGAAGAGATACGTAACAATAATTACCAAAAAGCACTTGACGACCTGGATAAGGCCATTGCTGATAGTCCGGATTTTATAGAAGCTATTCTTTTTAAAGCAGATCTGTACAAAGAAATGGGCCAGGGAGAGAAAGCTCTGCCTCTGTACGAGCAAGCCTTACAAAACAAGGCTCCCTTTTATGTAAACCTATTTTACGGTGAAGCCCTTTTTAATGAAGGAGAATATTCAAAGGCTATTGAATATTTAAAGCGCTACGCTCAAAACCCGCAGGCATCGCAAAAGTATATGAGCCAGGCCAATGAGCTTATAGAAAACTGTGAGTTTGCATTAACGGCCACTCAGCAACCAAAAGCTTATAACCCCCAAAATTTAGGTCAAAAAGTAAACAGCAAGGCGATGGAGTATTTTCCTAGCATTTCTGCTGATGGCAATACTTTGGTTTTTACTCACCGCGATCCAAATGGCAACCCAAGCGATGAGGATTTTTGGTTTACCATAAGAGACTCTGTTGGTGCAGATTGGAGTAAAGCAAGCCCTTTGAAGGGAAGTCTCAATACTACTTTAAACGAAGGTGCGCAGTCCATCACGGCAAGTGGAAACGTGATTTTCTTTGCAGCTTGTGATCGACCGGGAGGGCAAGGCTCATGCGATATTTATGCCTCATTTCTCACCAAAGAGGGATTTTGGAGTAAGCCTGTAAACCTTGGCCCAAATGTGAATACTGGGATGTGGGAAAGCCAGCCATCCATTTCTTCTGATGGTAAAACAATCTACTTTGTAAGAGGGCAAAATTCATTTGCCAAGAATATCGATATCTATTATTCTACTCTAGAAAATGGACGATGGAGTGAAGCGCAAAAAATTCCCGGAAAGGTAAATACCTTAGGGCAGGAAACTTCGCCCTATATACACTTTGATAATCAGAGTTTATACTTTTCTTCAAATGGGCATCCGGGCATGGGAGACCTTGACTTTTTTGTGAGTCGCAGACAAGAAGACGGAACCTGGGGCGAGCCTCAAAACCTAGGTTACCCGATTAATACCAATGGTCAAGAGTTTAGTTTGATCGTGTCGCCCGATGGTAAAACAGGTTTCTTTTCTAGTGATAATATTGCCGGTGGCTTTGGTCTTTTAGACTTGTACAGTTTTGAATTACCGGAAGAGTCGCAGGCTGTGGAAATCGCCTATATAAAAGGAAAGGTGACTAATAAGAAAACGGGCGAGCTTGTGGATGCCGAAATTGAGTTTAGCGATTTGGACAAAAACAAAGTTGTGCTTTTGGAAAACAGTGGGAGAGACGGCCGCTACTTTTCTGTGCTTCCCGGAAATGGTGATTATGGGCTAAGTGTTCAGAAAAAAGGCTTTCTTTTTTACTCTAAAAACTTCAGTTTGAAAACTGAATCTCAGGAAAGAGCTTTTGAGCTAAACGTAGAACTTTTGCCAATAGAAATTGGAGACAAAGTAAAACTGGAGAATATTTTCTTTGGATTTGATTCCTATGAAATTGATGAAAAATCTTTTTCTGAATTAGCCACTGTGGAGCATTTTATGAAAGAAAACCCTACGGTGAAGATCAGTGTAGAAGGACATACTGATAATGAAGGTTCAGCTTCTCATAACAAGACCCTTAGCGAAAACAGAGCCAAGGCGGTGTATAATTATCTAATAAATAAAGGTATTGATGCATCAAGATTGAGTTACAAAGGATTTGGTGATAGCGAGCCTGTAGCTACTAATGATACAGAAGAGGGACGTGCTTTAAACAGACGTACCGAAATAAAAATTACAGGAATCTAAAGCCTGTATTGAACTGAAATTGTACCAAAAGCTCCACCGGACATTACAGGAATTACGAGCCCATTTATATTATGGATAGCTAAGGCAAATTTCCAGTCACGGCCTATTTGAAAATCATAGCCTACATCTAAACCTGCCCAAGTGTATCCGCCCACTGTGGCTACTGCCGTAAGCTGCTGTTTATGCGCGGTTTTTATGCGTGCACCACCTCTTAGTTGTGGAAAGTATCCTGCTAGGTAACGGTAATTAGCCCCAATAAACACCTCACGTAACCAAGTATTTTTTTCTACTCTGTGCGTGTATGTTGCCGATAAATTAAAGGGCATTAATCTATAATAGCCTTTAGATTCACCATAGTAAAATGCACTTGTATAGTCATCGCTTGCATTATCCCTAATGCTGTCATTTAGATCAAAAATGTTACTAAAGTATACACCTTCAAACCGAAACGCGCTATCGGCATTGAGCACACTCCCTTTGTTCCAATACATAACTCCAAAATCTGAAATGGCAATATTTAAACTCCCTTTTTCCTTTATGGGAAGGTCTATTGCGGCCCCAACCGAAGCACCGATTCCAGCCATAGGATGGGCCTCACCGTCTTTGTCTCTGGTTTTATAATCCAAATCCATATCAAGATAAGCACCCTGGGGGTCGGTATAAATGCTGGCTTTTTTTACACCATAATAACTGTGATCGTGACCTGAGTGGATAGAGAGGGTGATTTTTAGCGGAAGAAGTGTGTCTAATAAATACCATGTTTCATATCTTGAATTACTCGCGTTTACGGTAGTACCTGAATAGGGCTTGTTTCCATAAAATATTAGGTTTAGGAGATCTTTGTTTAGGCGAGCGCTATTGTAATATGTGTTTCTAACACTTATTCCCCAACCTTTTTTGTAGGCTCCAAAAATATTATAACCGGGTTCGTGATAGCCAGCGCTAAATGAGCGTAAATAGCCAAATCGAAGAGAGGCTGGAACGCTATTCAATAGCTCTTCTTTTTCATCATTATCTAAAAAATCCTGAGAAACAAAATTCAACAGCTCAATAGCAGAAAGGGAGTTACTGAGGGCGCCATATTCCACTTTTGCAGAAATAAAGGGGTACTTTTTTACTGGTAAAATAATATCATCTAACTCAGTCGCATTAGCCGTGTCTGTAGATTGTGCAAAACCTAGTAGAACATTACAAATGAGAAGACAGGAGTAAAGGTGCTTCATTTATCTAGTGCGGATGGTTAAATCTCCTGAAAGGGTCATGTCTAAATAATCGGAATCATAAAGCTTAACTTTTTCAGTAGGTGAAGGCGTTTGTAAGTGTACATCCATTACAATTCTGGTGGTCTTTTTAAGATTTTCTACCTGCTTAGCATTCAAGGGGAAATTCAAAATGCTTCGTACTTCTTCAATGGTTTTACCTGCATTGTTAGTTTTTCCGGGCAGTACTCTGTCGCTACTGCTCAAAGTTCCCAAGCGCACACCATCGTCATTTAAGAGAATAATATCAACGGTACCACCAAAAGGGAAGTGATTTTTTGAAATTAACTTCAAGGTACCTTGTTGTAGTTGGCCATCCTTATCTAAACTGAAATAATCAAAAGCAGTGGTATCAGAAATATGAATATCCGTTGCAGCGAAGTGCATTGGAATTTCAAGGTTTAAATAGGTGTCGATTCCATAATTTGAAAAGATAAACTGATTGTAGTCAGGTGTAGTGGTTGATCTGTTTAGAAAAGAACCCACCTTGGTTTTAAAGAAATTTGGGTTGGCTTCTACAAGCTTATCAAGATTACTGTTATTCTTATCCAGTGTAAGCTCTAAACTAGACGGTGTAGGAGTATTGAGCACGGATAGTGTAGCAGCAGGAATGGTGTATAGGGAGCCTAATCCAGTCCATGTGAGGGCGGTGCTATTTCCTTGATTTATTCCCTGTGGGCTATTGGCATTGCTCGATAGCAGTTGGTCGATTTGAATATCAATAGGGGCGCCAATATGATTCACAAACTCTAGCTTGAGCTTTACTTCTTCCAGATCAATATTGACATTTTGTAAGTTTCCAAAAAAGTCAACTTCATTTATATCATCGGCTGTACTGGTATCTTTTCCAAGGTAGCCATAGCCTTCATTTGCGGTAAGTTTGGTAACTCCAGTTTGGAGTAATACACTGTCCTGTAAAGAAAGGTTTATCAGGTTTCCGGTTGAGTCAATCTTACCAAGAAGTATGGTGTAAAAGGTATTATAGATATTGCTGTAGGTTGGCCTTCCGGTTAGGTCAATATTAAAACCGCTAATGTCTACAGATGTATTTTTCGAGGAGGTTCCACCAGGAGGGGCTGGAGGTACATTCTCAAGAATTGAGAATGGAATTCCATTTTGTTTAGCTCCAGGCACTGAGTAGTCAAGGCTTATTTGATCCTCAATGGTGCTTGTAGCATTTAGGTAAATAGAACCACTTTTCACTTTTACGGAAGTGAGCTGAGCAGATGCCGCCTCTATTTCAGTATCAGCAGTGTCATTGGCCAAAATTTGATCAGGAAAAATAGCAGTGGCTGAAGAAGGAACCAAATTATCAAGAGAAACTGTAATGAATATTTTTCGCGAGGTGTCTATTACTACAGAATCTTGTCCGCTACCGGGTGTGCTAAGAGATGCCAGTTTCGTAATCAAATTACCTTCTATCGTTAGCCCGTTCAAAGAAAATGTTTCCGTATAAGTTTGTTGAGGTCGCAGAGTGTCAATTATTTTTTGAACCAACACGGTGCCTGAATTTTTATTTTTGAGATTAAAGTTGATGTCGGTGAGCATTACAGGAAAATCATTCTGAATCTCTATCGTCATTTCTCCCGTTATCAGTGAGATGCTCTGAAAAATGCTTGTAGCATCAATGGGAAAGTCCTTTTTTGGTAAAGAGGTAAAGCCAGGAAGTATAGTTTTTTTGCCATTATTGTAAACAATAAACTGTCCCATGGCGGTTCCATCTTTTGCAATAAAGCCCAAAGAAATGGCATCGCTTATAGTAGGACTTCCAAGGTCTATATCCTTCAGCTTAATAGTATTCTCAAAGTCAGCACTGAGCGGACGGATAATTTCATCAGGCAAAATGGTGGCAAGCCTGTTTTGGTAAACAACACTCACCAGACCGTTTGCATCCGTTACAAGATTTGAATCAGCAAGAATATCACCAATATCCATACGTGTGCTGACCAACGGAGTTAGCGCCTCCACATCCCATTTAGGGATTTTTGGGTCAGGCTTGCAGCTCACAACCAAAATGGCCAAAAGCAAAATAGATATATAGGGCTTCATTTAAATTTATGTCAGGGAAATAGGTCTGCAAGATACCAAACAGAATTGTGATTAAATAAATGGGGGTTTTTCCTTCTTGTGCCAAACATCTATAAAAATGTAAGTTTGACAGAAAAAAAAAGCAAACATGTCCAAAATCCCTATTTTAGCCCATAATCTACTCAACGCTATGAAACAACTAACAATACTCGCCATTGCTGCGTTAGCTTTTTCCTGCTCCAAGGATAAACTGGATTTTGACATGTTGCAGGACATTAGAATTCAACCTGAAGTGGAGGCCCCTCTCATAAATGCCAAACTTAGCTTAGCTGATTTGGAAGAAAGAGATACTAATATTGTGGCTGACCCTGATAATGCATTGCGCATAAAATACTCCAAGGATAGCTTGTTTTATATTTCAGCTGTAGAATTTGTTGAAATTCCCGAGCAAAATCCATTTTCAATTTCGCTTTCACAAAGCTCACCACAATTAGATACCGATATTCAACTGGGAACATTGGGAGGCGTAGAGCTTAATCAAGCTACAATAGACATTGGAAGCTTTGTGATAGAACTAGTGTCGCCTTCAACTTTTGTCACCGATGTAAATGTTGAAGTGATTTTAAAAAATGCAATTCAAAACGGCAGTGCGATTACCAAAACAGTGGTGTTGCCGGCCGGCTCCACTTCGGTAAAGGACTCGGTGGACTTAGCCAATGTTGTTTTTGATTTTACCGGAGGACAGCAAAAAGTAAATTATATAGGTATGTCTATGGAGCTACTAAACCCAGCCTCCGTTACTCCCGGTACTTCCATAGAAGTAATTACACAGTTCAAAAGACTAGGATTAGATGAAGCCAGTGGTTTTTTTGGACAACGCAATATTCAAATTCCTGGCAATAGCATAAACTTTGACATCTCTGGATTAGATGATTTTGTAAATGGTTTTTATTTCACAGATCCAAAGTTGATGTTGAATTCCACTAGTACCTTGGGTGCGGATTTATCTATGGAACTGGATTTGGATGGAATCAATTCTGATGGAGGGGTAGTAAGTCTTAACGCTGGACAGCAGCCTATTGCCGGAGCAGATAATCCTAACAGTCCAAAACAAAATTCTATAACATTTGATAAGAACAATAGCAATATTGCTGACTTTCTTGCAAATATTCCATCAGAAATTTTGTATGCAGGAAAGGTGGAGCTTAACCCATCGGGAGCTACAAATAATTTTATCACCAAAAACTCAGGTATTAAGGTTGGCCTTGATGTAGATGTTCCTCTAAAGTTAACCGCAGACAATATAAAGCTGGATAAAATAATTAACGATGTTGATTTTTTTAGCGAAAACCCAGAGGAGGTAGAGGCATTAACCCTCATTTTTTACACAGATAATGGTTTTCCATTTGACATGTTTGTTGATGTTCAATTTTTGGAGATTGGCACAGGTGATAGTTTACAAGGTTTTCAGCTTCCTTTACTTAATGCGGCACCTGTGGATGCCAGCGGCAGAGTAATTTCACATGCTCCTGGAGAGAGGTTGGAGATAACTTTCACATCAGAAATGCTAGATAGAATAAAGAATTCGGATAAAATTCGCTTTGTGGGAAGTATAAGCACTGCCAACAATGGAAATCAGGTTGCTGCATTGTACACTGATTATGAGTTGGGTATTAGGATTGCCGCTAAGGTAAAGTTGAATGTAAAATTGAATGACGAATGAAAAAGCTAATACTATTCGTTTCAGCCTATGTTGCATTTTTGGTGCAATCCTCAGCCCAATCGGATCTTACACTGTATAACTTTAACAGCGTAGCTCAAAGTTTGCATGTAAACCCGGCATTGCCGCAGCAAACGCGTGTTTGGGTAGGTATTCCGGCCCTATCCAGTATTCAGGTGTATTATCATAATGATGGATTTACACCACTTGAACTTCTGGAAACTGGAACGGATGTTAATGCAAATGTTGACAAGATTATTCTAGGATTGGATGAGAAGAGTCAATTTGTAATCAATCAATCCATTGATTTGCTTGGTGTGGGGTTCCGTCTTAAAGGTGGTTTTCTAACTCTGGGAGCACAGCAGGTAACCGATTACCGAATGGATTATCCGGTGGATTTGCTTAATATAGTTTGGTTTGGAAATGCCGGTGCAGATAATCGTAGCTCCAATGTTTCTGAGTTTGATTTTGAAACAGTAACCAGAACTAATTATTACATAGGTTACCAAAGGAGCATAAACGATAAGCTAAGCTTAGGAGGTCGATTTAAATATATAGTTGGCCAAGGGAATGCTTATGTAGAAAAGATGAATGCAAAAGTGACCACTCTGGATAATTCTAATCTTGAAATTGAAACTGATATTTTAATTCGTACTGCAGGGGTGAGGGATTATATTGAAGACAATCCTTTTGAAATAAAAACAAGCTTGTTTCCTGATAATAGCGGCTTTGGGATAGACTTTGGCGCCCACTATACGCTTAATGACAATTGGTCGTTTTCGGCCAGTGTATTGGATTTAGGCTTTATCAATTGGAAATCGGCAACGAGAGACTACGTTAGTAACGGAACCTTCTTATATGAGGGGCTAGATGTAAATCTTAACGATGATAATCCTATAGGTTCATTTGATGAAATTTTGGATAGCCTCACTGCAGCATTTGATTTTAAAGAAGTGGATGGCGAGAGGTATACCAAGTGGTTGGCTTCGAGAGTATTTTTGGGTGCTAATTATAAAATAAATGAGAAGCACACTTTTGGTGCTGTCTATCAAATGAAAATTTGGAGCGGTACAACTTACCATGATATAAGCGTAAATTATCAGGGACGGTTGGCAAGAGCTTTTCAATATACCCTTAGTTACTCCATCATTAATGGTACTTATAGTAATGTAGGTGCTGGTTTTCAAACCAAGCTAGGCCCAATACAGCTATACCTCCTTACTGACAATTTCTTGAATATAATGTTTTATGAAAATTTAGAAACCACTAATGTTAGAGTGGGACTGAATGTAGCATTGTTTGACAAAAAAGTAAAGAAAAGTAAGGGCACAACTCCCGAGGTTGTTGAAGACCCTTTACAACCTATAGAATTAGAAAACCAATAAACCTGAATAATTAATAAAAGAAGTATGAAAAATTCAAAATTTTTTGCGGCCCCTTTATTAGTGGCTATAATGGCGCTTACGGTAGCTTGCGAAGAGACAAGTCTTGAAGACTTACTATCTGAAGGTGATGCCAAAGTAAGCGAAAGTTATGTGAAAACAGAGGCAGCTTTACTAAACTTATATAGCACAATTGATGGTAGTCTCAGAGATTCTACCTTTATGGCAAATGACTCAGCAATTGTGGATGGTGCCAAGGTATTGCGGATGGGAAGTAACATCAGTATTGATTTTGGTACAGGGGTGATAGGTGCTGATGGAAGCACTCGAAAAGGCGTAATTGAGATTACAGAATCTGGCAAGTATACCACACCCGCTGCATCTTTAGATATAGCACTCCAGTCCTATATGGTAAATGATGAAGAAATCACAGGAACGATTGAACTTGACAAGAATGGAAGTGATTTTGCGCTCATAGTTACCAATTTCTCTGCCGATCAGGAAATTGAAATTAGTGCTGATAAAACCATTTCCTGGAAAAAAGGATTTACCACATTAAACAACAGCGCTGATGATGTATTTGATATTAGCGGAACAGCACTTGGAGTGGATATGACCGACAATAGAGAATTATCTACTTCAATCACCGAGGTTATGAATTATGATAGAAGTTGTGACTTTAAGGTAGTATCTGGAATAATAGAACTCACGCTACAACCGGGTGATAGTATTGCTGAAATGACAGAAGCCCAGATTGACTTCTTAGCCAATGACGGATGTGAAAACCTAGCAAAGATTAAATTGAAGCAGGGCGAAACAGAACTAGAGGTGACTAAACAGTTCAGTGGATTTTAATTCAGCGCTAAGATTAACCTGGCAAAAGCATTAATTGCTACGATAAAGGCCCGATACATCATTGTATCGGGCCTTTTATATTATACAGTAGCGCTTACTTAAAAGTCATCTTTACTGAGTAGCGTTTGTTTACATTTTCTTTGTCTACAAAAATTGCCTTAGAAGCGAGACTTTTCTCTATGTGGCTTTTCAGCCTATTGTCATTGCAGGCAATTTCGTCTATCACTACTTCAAAGCTATTGGTAATATGAAATTTGATAAACACCGTTTGAGGCACCATTTC
>JAUHWX010000262.1 GCA_030427285.1 Bacteroidia bacterium | reverse complement strand
TATTTGAAAGATGCGGCAGATATCAGCCAGATCAACAAGCTGACCTACATACTTTTCATTGTGAATAGGATCTTTGCCAGGAGAAATAAAAGCCAGGTAGGCTAGCCTTCCAGAGGTTTGCTTTATAAGCTGTTCCACTCTGGCAGCTTCATCAGGAGTGCCGACTATAAGAATACGTTTGTTTTCCTGCGTTATAGAAATCAGTGGAAACTTAAATACTCGCTGTAAAATCAATCGTATTAATGGAATAGAAAAAACTGCCCAAACGGAACCCAGCAAAATGATAGCTCGGGAAAATCTATAATCTTCAGGCACCAAACTGTAGCCCACCAAAATGGCAACACTACCTATTAAAATGCCTTTCAAGAGATTGATGATGCGAGTTGGCTTTTCATAACCACCGCTCACAAATATTCCAATAATCCATGCTAGGGCGTAAAGTGGGAATGCCGTCCAAATCAATTCAGAAGAGTATTCACCACCCACAATAAAGCGGTGATTGTGCTCCCAGTACTCCTTTATATAATAGAGTCCCGCCAAAAATATTCCCGCATCTAAGGTAGGCAAGGCTAGGGCCGAAATGATTCTTTTAAAAACGGACAATCCAGCACGAAGGTAAATGGCCAGCGTAATCATGAAATTAAACATAGTGGCATAGGTGCCACTAAAATGCTTTTTGGCAAAAATGGCCATGGCCTTGTAAAACACATACACATAGTTGAGACTACCTTTTTTGGTACTCTCACCTTTGTAGTGAATAATGCTGGTATCGGCCAAATAGTAGTTTTTGTAACCCGCTTTTACAATGCGGTAGGAGAGGTCAATGTCTTCCCCATACATAAAGAAATCTTCGTCTAGCAGTCCAGATTTGTCCAGCGCTTCTTTGCGCATAAACATATAGGCTCCAGCCAAAATTTCTATTTCGTGGTTTTCATCTTTGTCCAAATGCCCCATGTGGTAGCGGGCGTACTTTGGTGATTTTGGAAATAAAGATGAAAGACCAAATATTTTATAAAAACTTACCCAAGGGGTTGGTAGTCCGCGTTTGCTTTCTGGCAAAAAGTTTCCTTTGCCGTCAATCATTTTTACGCCAAGTGCACCAGCATCCTTATGCTTGTCCATAAAGCGTATGCTTTCGCGGAATGTATTTTCTTCAACAACGGTATCCGGATTAAGCAAAAGAATATACTCGCCTTTGGAGATGCGCATCGCCTGATTGTTGGCTTTGGAAAAGCCCACATTGTCTTTGTTGGCAATCACTTTTACATGCGGAAACTTTTGCTGCACCATTTCCACGCTCTTGTCGGCAGAGGCATTGTCTACCATAAAAATCTCTCCATCGATGCCTTGCATGCCGATATCTACCGAGCGCAGGCATTGCTCAAGGAAGTACTTTACGTTGTAATTTACTATTACGATGGATAGTTTCATGCAGTGTTATGGTGATTGAAATCCCTGTTGAAATTTTTTATTGGAATTAAATATAGGTATTGGTTTCTATCGATATGTTCAAAGGTTTTATTTCCAATTTAACTTCTCGGCTAATTGAACAGGCCACAAGCAAGATTTAGATGGATGATCTGGTAAAACAAGTACTTTCACCTCATCACCAATTTGTTTTTTTCCTGTAATTGAAAAATCCGAAGTTCTGGAGGTTCCAATATGGCTCTTACCTGATTCCTCAGTAAATTCGTAAGTAACCGATTTAGACTTACCAAAGTCAGTAAATGCTAATCCTTTATTTGTATCCATGGAAAGTACCACAGCTCTGGTTAGATTACCTTTTCTGTACAACTTCAATTCGTTGCTTACCTGATAAATTAAAATTATTAAGAATGGTAATCCAATTGCAGGGAAAATTAAAAATATCAACCCAATTAGATGTACTGGGAATGCATACGGAGGGAAGTCAACTAACACGGAACTTTGATCCGAAAATCGAACTTCAACTTCTTGACCAATTTCAAGTAACTCAATTTTATCCGGGGCAAAGGTCTGATATTTATCAATCACAGTATTTCCTCCATTACCGTATGAGTAGGTAATTATTGCGGGGTGTTCATTATTAACATTTACATTGTAAACAATATCGATACCCTCCAAGATTCCTTTAGTTGACTTTCCTTCTGCAAGCAGGGATTCATAATCAGCACTGGTGCTCGATGAGTTTACATTTGCAGTTAGAAAGTAAAAAGGAATTAGCATTAGGATTAATGGGAATGTGAAGAACAAACCAAAACATGCTTGAATTGGCCTCTTCTTTACTAATTCATATAGTACAGTGAAGTTTATTTTTCTTGAAGGTAGAAATTCAATATAAAAATAACCAAAGCCATCATGAGTTTTATTTTACGCTACGAAAACGATTAAAATAGAACGCACAATGGCTTCTTTTTCTTAGCAAATCAAAAAAATAATTTAACGATTTTTTCGGTTATTAATTAAATCGTCAACCACTGCTGGCTCTGCCAATGTTGAGATATCCCCTAAATTTGAAAAGTCATCTTCAGCTATTTTACGTAAGATACGTCGCATAATTTTTCCTGAACGAGTTTTTGGAAGTCCAGGAGCAAACTGAATATGATCTGGGGATGCGATGGGACCAATTTCTTTTCTTACCCATTGAACCAGTTCTTTTGCTAATGCTTCATCACCTTCCAAACCAGCATTTAAAGTCACAAAAGTATAAATACCCTGCCCTTTAATATCGTGCGGAAAACCAACAACAGCAGCTTCAGCCACATCATGATGTGCCACTAGAGCACTTTCAATTTCAGCAGTTCCCATACGATGGCCAGAAATGTTCAAGACATCATCGACTCGTCCGGTGATCCAGTAATAGCCATCTTCATCGCGACGTGCACCATCACCAGTAAAATAATTATTTTCAAAAGTACTGAAATAAGTTTCAACAAAGCGCTGGTGATCACCATAGACCGTTCGCATTTGCCCCGGCCAACTATCTTGAATAACCAAATTTCCTTCTGCAGCACCTTCCTGTATTTTTCCATCACTATCAACCAAGGTAGGCTTAATCCCAAATAATGGTCGAGTAGCTGAGCCGGGCTTTAAAGGCGTTGCTCCTGGCAGTGGTGAAATTAAAATACCACCGGTTTCTGTTTGCCACCAAGTATCCACAATAGGACAACGCTTTTCACCGACGATATCATAGTACCATTGCCAAGCTTCTGGATTGATTGGTTCACCAACGCTTCCTAATAAACGCAGCGATTGACGAGAAGTTTTCTTAACTGGTGCATCACCTTCACGCATCAATGCCCTTATCGCAGTTGGTGCGGTATAACAAATGTTAACTTGATGCTTATCACAAACCTGCCAAAAACGACTATTATCTGGGTAATTAGGAACCCCCTCGAACATCAATGTCGTTGCACCATTAGCTAAAGGTCCATAAACAATATAGCTATGGCCAGTAATCCATCCAACATCAGCTGTACACCAATAGATATCTCCCTGATGATAATCAAACACGTATTGATGAGTTATTGCCGCATAAACTAAATAACCGCCGCTTGTATGTAGAACACCTTTGGGCTTGCCTGTTGAACCTGATGTGTACAAAATAAATAAGGGATCTTCTGCATTCATTTCTTCTGCTG
>JAUHWX010000041.1 GCA_030427285.1 Bacteroidia bacterium | reverse complement strand
TGATTGGTTAGGTAAAATTCAAGAACCTTGATCTTGAAAATATAATCATACTTTGACCTTAGCATCTCTGACTTTGCCACAGCTAAACTGTTTTTGGCATTTTCAAAATCAAACTGATTAAGAGCTCCTACTTCAAATCTCTCTTTTGAGTACTTGAAACTTTCTTCGCTAGACTCTACAGTCACCTCGGCAGCCAAATACGAATTATAAGAAGCCTTGGCATCTGCATGCGCCTGATAAATAGTTTGCCTTAATGCGTTTTTTTCCATTTCCAGCTGTAGCTGAGATTGCTTGGTGTTGATCTCCGCAATCTGCTTATTGCTATGCACATTCAAGCCATTAAACAATGGCACATTCAACGATAAGCCTACATACTCGTTTAAGTTATCGCCCACCTGGTTCCCAAAGCTTTTGCTTGTAAAGGGTCCAATTGGAACAGTTTGGCTGTAAGGTATAAATATCACCTGTCCATTTTGATCATATGTAGGCTGGGGTATGTTTACGGTTTCCGTGCCAGCAGGTTCCAATATTTGATCGGAGTAACTAGTACCCACCTGGCCAATCACACTGAGCGTAGGGTATGCACCAGCCTTGGTGATAGCCTCATTTTTTTCACTGCTCTCCACGCGTGTTTCGGCTCCTTTTATTGAAGGTTGTAAATCCATAGCTGTGGCAAAAATGCTTGCAGGTCCGCGCGCTACAAGGCCCGCTTCAGGCACCTCTAATTCAGGACTCCCGATCTCAAAATCATCTGGACTTTCAAGCTGGAGTAAGTTGGCCAGTTGAAGTTTGCTTATGGTAAGAGCATTTTCACTTGAAATTACGTTTTGATGATCACGAGCTAGTTGGGCTTCAAGTTGCAATTGGTCTCCTTTTGGGCTAGCTCCAGCTTCTACTAGTTTTGTGGTTCTATCAACTTGTAGTTGAGATACTCTTTCCTGTTCTTTAGCAACAGCCAAAATTTCTTTATTCAACAAAATCTGAAGGTAAGATGCTGCCACATTCAGGCTAATATCATTTTTGATATCCTCCAAATCATAAAGGGCCGCCAGGTAATCCAAGTTAGATTTTGAGATACTATAATGCTTACGCAAACCATTAAACACTACCCAATTTCCCTGAACGTTGAGCGAAGCCGTTTGCCTTTGGCTTTGGCTAATTTCATTGGTTACCGGGTCAATGTTCAAACCAAAGTTCCAGCCGTAGTTACTATTTAGATTAAAGCTTGGTGCCAAATCCCACCTAGTACTTTGCTGACTCATTTTATTAGCTTCGACTTGAAGGGTAGTCTGCTTAATTTGAATATTGTTTTCGAGGGCATAATTTACACACTCTTCAATACCCCAAACCTTACCTGTAGTTTGTGCTGTGGCATTAAGACACATCAAAATACCGAGGACAACGCTAATGTTAAGTTTCATGAAAAGAAATTTGAAATAAGAATCCAAGCAGCCTCACAAAGATAGTAGAAACTGCCAGTCACAAAAATTCAATTATGTGCGGGATTTCTTGCTGCGATAAATGGCATAACCAACGCCAGCCATTAGCAAATATGGGAATGCCATAAGATAAACGATCCCACCGTTCAAGCCATCAGCTATTGAACTACCTCCTGCTTGGCTACTTTCGGCAATAGCCTTACACATGGCGCATTGCGCTTCTCCCGTCAAGGGAAAAAGAATAAGCAAAATTACTATGTAAATCCATTTTTGCATAACGCAAATATAAGGTGTAAAAATGCACTAACAGTGCCTTTATCATTTAATAATATGGAGCCATAAATAGATACACCAGTACTCCGGTAATGGCCACGTATAGCCAGATAGGAAATGTCCAACGCACGATTTTGCGGTGCTTACCATACTCACCAGACAAGCCACGATAAATGGCAAACATAGCCAGTGGCAATACAGGAACACTTAATACTATATGGGTAATCAACACAAAGAAGTAGAGGCCTTTTAAGAATCCCTCTCCTCCATAAGGAATGGGATCAGCATTAAGCTTACTGATAACGTAGGAAACCAAAAATATGGCCGAGAAACCGAAACCTGTAAGCATAGCTGCGCGATGTGCTGCAATATTTTTTTGACGAATAAACCAAAGGCCCAGAATCAAAAGAATAGCTGTGCTACCATTAAGAATGGCATGAAATGCAGGAAGAGTAGAACGCTCAATTCCCATGTCAATGCTCAGCACATCCGGAAAAAGAATAAGAGCTGCCACGGCTAATGGCACAACAATAGAAAGCGCTACAATTACCGGTACAGCAATTTTATCACTATTCTGTTTTTTATAATCTTCTTTAGCAGCACGCAAATCCGCCATACTATTTCTTCTTTTTGTTCTTTTTGCTTTCGCGATACTCGTCTACCGATTTCTGCTTTTCAAACTCAGCAATCAGCACTTTGATGTCGTCCTTTAGTTTATTCACTTCATCCGGACTCAAACCATTATACACAGCTTTGATGTTGCCGTGCTCATCCAACCCACTTCGTATTCTTCCTTTCCAGTCTACAAGCACCAAGTTTTCTGAATGCAGAAAGCCTCCATCAGCAAATTCATCCTCCATGGCATTTGTAAAATAACCCTGAGCTGTTTTATAGATTTCATCCTGATTTCCCGTAAGGAAATACCAGCGACCGGGAGTAGCACCAATTCTTTTCTCGTATGCCTTTAAAACTTCAACTGTATCATGATTTGGGTCTACCGAAAAGGAAACAATTCTAAAATGATCGTAACCCTTAAATCGCTCTTGCACTTGAGCTACGTTATAGTTCATGGCAGGGCATATGCTCGGGCATGTGCTAAAAAAGAAATTGGCTAAGTAGATTTTACCTTCTAAGTCTTTTGAAGACAGTGTGCTATCATCTTGGGTGGTATATTCCCATGAAGGTATGGTATAGTAGGCTGTATCCACCACTTGTTCTCCATTGTCATTTAATACTGTTATAGCTTCTCTGGGGCCGACATACTTCAGCTTGATAAAGAAGTTCTCTTCAGCACTATACACAAAGAAAAAGTAAACTAAAAAGGGTAGTACTAGTATAGAAACCAGAACTACCCTTTTAAGATATTTTGTATTGTTCATATCACAATTACACCTTCATGTAACTACCTTCTGCAAGCACGATGAATGCCAAATAAGGAATTAGTATTACTGCCGGAAGGGCAATAGTCCAAATCAAATTCTTGCGTTCAAACTTAAGGTGCATAAATTCAGCAACGATGTAGAATGCTTTAACTAATGTCAAAACAATAAAGATGATATTAAGCACGGTGGTACCCATAAAGTGGCCTAATAGAATTTCAGGCTTAATGATACCAAGTACAACCTCAACGGCAGTAACTACCAATAAAAGGATGAATACTTTCCAAATCCACCAGATTCCTTCTGGACTTTCATGGTGCTCACTCGGAAGATTAGGGTTATGTGACATATCTTAAAGACTTTATAAATTTTGTTCTGTACTAATTAAACCAGGTAGAAGAAGGTAAATACAAATACCCACACAAGGTCTACAAAGTGCCAGTAAAGACCTACTTTTTCTACCATCTCGTAATGTCCTCTCTTTTCATAGGTTCCCATTACCACATTAATGAAAATGATAATGTTGATTACCACTCCAGAGAATACGTGGAAACCATGAAAACCAGTGATAAAGAAGAAGAAGTCAGCAAAAAGAACATTTCCATATTCATTCTGCACCAAGTTTGCTCCTTGAACTACCCCTGCTTTTTCGGCAAGTTTTAGCGCTTCACCTCTTTCAAAAATTTCAGCACCTTTACCTGGTCTACGCAAGGTATATTGGTCATTTGCCTTAAACGCGGCAAGCATTTGCTCATCCGTGTATTCAATTCCATGTCCATGCGCATCGGGGCCATCAATAAGGGTGCGCAACGACACTACATTTCCCTCCATATCGCTTATGTATACTACAGTGCGATCTTCGATTTGAACAGCTCCTTTGTCTCCATTAATAAAGTGTCCCCACTCCCAGGCTTGTGAACCCAAGAAGAAAAAACCACCGATAATGGTAAGTCCCATCCAAAGCATTACACCTTTTTTGTTCATCTTATGGCCGGCATCTACCGCCATTACCATGGTCACCGAACTAAGGATAAGAATAAAGGTCATGAGGGCTACATAAAGTAGCGGTGCATCACCTTCTACAAAAGGGAAGTGAGTAAAAACTTCTTCAGCAATAGGCCAGGTGTCTTCATACTTAAAACGTATCAGCCCCATTGCGGCTAGAAATCCTGAAAAAGTAAGGGCATCTGATAATAAGAAAAACCACATCATCAGTTTACCATAGCTAGCACCAAAAGGTTGCCTTCCTCCACCCCATATTGGGCTCGCGTTATGTTCCATTGTAGCTTCGTTAGCCATCATTTAAAATTTTTGCAAGTTTAGCGAATAAATACCAAAAAGCAGAACAAATAAATCCAAAGAGCATCAAGGAAGTGCCAGTATATGGCGCTCATGTCCAATCCTTGATGATCCTCAATCGTATAAGCGTTTTTATTTGCCTGAAACAATGTTACTAATAATACTATAATACCTGACATAACGTGAAACCAGTGTAAGCCAGCAATCACATATACCCAAGAAGTTGCATTATTACTTCCGGGGCCAGTAAGGTAAAGACCTCTGTCTATCAAATCTCCTGCGCCATAGTATTGTAAAATGGCAAAGGTCACACCTAAAACCAAAGTTAACAAAACACCAATTTTCACCAATTGAGCATTGCCTTTTTTAGCCGCTCTATGCGCCATTATCATGGTGACGCTGGAAAGAACTATGGCCGCAGTAGCATAATAAAACTGTATTGGCAGCTCAAATTGCAACCAGCGATTTTCTGCCATCAATGCCGATCTGCTCACCACATATCCACTGGTCAAACCAGCAAAGGTCATCACTATGCTAGCAATACCTATCCAGAGTAGCGGTTTGCGAACCTTTCTCTTTTGTTCTGGAAGTAATACGCCCACTACTTATATAAATTTATCTATTACATATACCAACTGTACCACAGGAAGGTATATGATACTGGCAAACATCAACGCACGAGCATCCTTGATTTCGCGCGTTTTGAAAAGCTTAATAGCTTTAATAAGGAAGAAAATTCCTGCTGCCAAAATAATCAAAGCGGCCACCCAGCTTAAGCTTAGGCTTCCGGTAATACCAAAAAACGGTAACAATGAGACAGGAATAGTAAATAAGGTGTAAAGTACTATTTGAGTAGCTGTGCGTGTATCTCTTTCCCTTGAAGGTAAAAGCACATAGCCAGCTTTTTTATATTCTTCATCAGCTATCCAGCCAATGGCCCAGAAATGTGCGAACTGCCATAAAAATTGCATGGCAAACAACACCCCCGGCTCAATATCAAAATCATTGGTAGCAGCTACCCACCCAAGCAGCGCAGGAATAGCTCCTGGCAAGGCTCCAACAAATACCGCAATTGGTCCTACAGCTTTTAAAGGAGTGTATACCAAAACATACATGAAAAGCGCAAAGGCCCCAAAACCCACAGTAAGCGGATTAATAAGAAAAAGAAGATACAACCCTACAAACGCCATAATCGTGCAGGCAATCATAGCTTCGAGCACAGAAAGACGACCAGTAGGTAATGGGCGGTTCATGGTTCGCTTCATTAGTAGATCACGATCTCGCTCTATGATTTGGTTAAAACCGTTGGCAGCACCTACCACTAAAAAACCACCTACACCTAAGTATAACATGGTAAGTCCAGAAATGGCATTAGCCCCCAAAAGATAACCAGCCATGGCCGAATAAACCACACTTAAATTGAGACGAGCCTTGGTTAGCTCAGTTACCGCTTTAAGCTTTGCGACAAGGCTAATACTCTGAATTTGTATTTTTTGAATTTCTTCCAAGTGCTGAATTTGAAGCGGCAAATTTACTACCCATTAATCGGGTATCCAAAATAGAATGATTCTAACTTAAGGGAGGTTGAATTGTTAATTTGACAACAAGTTAATTGGTCAATCAAAAAGCACATGCAACGCTTTGCTGAGTTGACTATTTAACGAATCAACAAATTAACCTCTTACCCCTTCTTCACAATAAACCAAGGGTTCAACAAATCCTCTTTATTATACTCTAGTGGTAAATTGTCGTCTGGACGAACTACCTCAAAGCCTGCATATTTAGCTATAGCGTGACCCGCTGCCGTGTCCCACTCCATAGTTGGTGCAAAACGTGGATACACATCTGCGCTACCTTCGGCTACCATGCAAATTTTAAGGCTACTTCCACGAGACATGATTTCTGCATCCGGATGCTTTTCTTTAATTCCTTCAAAATACTGGGCGGTTTCATCACTCATATGTGAGCGACTGCCTACCATGGTAAATACTCTTTCCTGCTTTTGCGGTAATTCATCTGAAGCATTTAAAGTATCCTCCAAGGTGTTTTTTTCAATTTTAGCCGCAGCTTCTGTTAGCCTGCGGCTTCCAAAACCATCAGCACCAAAATATAATGTGTCTTCTACAGGAACATAAATCACCCCCATAATTGGCGCTCCATTTTCCACTAAGGCAATGTTTACAGTAAACTCACCATTACGCTTTATGAATTCTTTAGTACCATCTAATGGATCAACCACCCAAAGTAATGGCCATTTACTTCTCTCTTCAAAAGCAATAGACCTTCCTTCCTCACTCAAAACAGGAACTCCCGTTTTCTCAAGGGTTTTCATAATTGCGTTGTGCGCTCGTTTATCAGCAATGGTAAGAGGGGAATTGTCCTCCTTATATTCTACATCAAATTCATTTACATACACATCAAGAATTTCCTTTCCACCATCAATAGTAGCAACGATAGCATCCTGAAGTAAAACTTTTAGATCGGCTGTGGTCATGATAAAAAATGTTAGTAGCAATAAAAAACCCCCACAAAATGTAGGGGTTTCAAATAGCCAATTAGACTAATATATTATTGGAGCTTCGCGTTGATAGGAAGCGTAAAGTTCATTCGAACTGACTTACCTCTTTGCTTAGCAGGTGTCATTTTTGGTAAAGACTTCACTACACGTACAGCTTCGTCATCAAGCATTTGATCAACCCCTCTAACTACTTGTACGTTAGAAATTGAACCATCCTTCTCGATTACGAAGTTTACATATACACGCCCTTGAATACCCATTTGACGGGCCATTTCAGGAAACTTAAAGTTTTTTCCAACGTACTTAAGAATTTGTTGCTGAAAGCAAGCTTTTTTTTCATCATTTGTAGATGCATCTTCACATCCAGGAAAAACGGGCACAGACTCTACTACCGCAAAACTCAGCACTTCATCCGAAACTTCTTCTTCCATTTCAATGATTTCCACTTCTTCAGTTTCATCTGTCTCAGTAGACTGAATCTCAAGTTCTTCCTCAAGCTCCACATCATCCTCAACTACCTCAATCACCTCTGGTGGCGGTGGTGGTGGTGGCGGTGGTGGTGCTGTTTGCCTTTGGGTAATTGGAATAATCTCATCGTCTATTTCTACGTCCACCTCGCCAAGGTCAGAAAGACCTCCTTCGGATGTGCGCCATTGAATCATGACGATGGACAAAACTAATGCTATAACCAAACCTACCTGGAGGAAGATTCCTCTCATTTGTTCCAGGTCTGCTTTCGGATTTTTCTTTGGTTCCATTAATGCTTATTTATCGGGGCTAAAGATACATAAATTCAATTGGGCTCTACAAATGAAATTTGTTTACAATTGTGTTAAATCTGCTTTATCTGCCTAATTTAAAACTCACCGGAATGGTCATTTTCATCCTCACAGGTTTTCCACGCTGAGTACCTGGTAGTAGCTGAGGCATATTCGTGATCACCCTCAAAGCCTCATTATTGAGTGACTCGTAGTTCCCTTTCACTACCTCAGCACTTTCTACTTCACCAGTTCGGGAAATTATGAAGGACACGTACACCTGATCTTCCTGACCGAGCCTTTGGGCAACTTCTGGATATTTGGTATTAGCGTATATGTATCTCTTGATCCAGTCATTAAAGCAAACCTTTTGATCCACAACATCCGTATAACTTTCACAATCCGAAGGTCGAGCCATCTTCTCCATCATAAAAAACTCAAGCGGCACATCCTCTAAGTCCTCTTCTTCACCTATATCTTCTATTCCTTCTTCAGGATTTTCTTCGGAGCTAAAGAGTTTGTCCCATTCCAATTTAGGATCATTATTTTCCACAACCTCGGGAGGTAATTCATCATTAATATCCGGCTTTTTAATTTCCGGCTTTGCGAGTTCCTTTTTTGGGGTAACCGTGATTGGAATTTTGGGACCATCATCAATAACACCAAGCGAATCTTTTATCACTGGGATTGCATTTGCCCGCCTATACTGAAAAACCAGAAGTACAAATAATAAAGAAAGGGCAATACCTATCATAAAAAACATTGAGCTCTTGCTTTCCAAATCGGCTTTGGGGCTTTTTTTAGATTCCATAAAAATGTAATTAAGTATGTTGTAAGAGTGGGTTCCTAAAAGTGGAACTATCAGGCTAAAGCCCGATGCGAAACAACAAGCATTAGCACAAAACACAATGAGCCGGAAGCATTAGCTGCAAAATCATACCAATCACCAACTCTGCCGGGCACATAATAAGACTGAAGTAGTTCTATAACTCCACCAAACAAAATGCTTATTACGCACGCTGAAAATAGAGCTTTGCCCGAAATAGGACTACTGTACTTAAAACGGTTATATCCGAAATATATTAGAAAGCAAGCCACAAAATATATGGCCGAATGAATTAGCTTATCATTTAGAGACTTGAATAAGCCAGGAACTTCAGGACCTGGAACAGTGCTGAAGTATAAAACAAAAATACCCCAGACCAAGGCTGGGGTAAAATGCAAAATATTATTTGAAAAGCGTTTAGGCTCCGACTTCTTGCTTGTAATCATCAACACTCAAAAGATCTTCTAATTCAGAAGCGTCACTAATTTTCACCTTGATCATCCAGCCATCACCGTAAGGATCGGAATTTACTACCTCTGGTGCTTCTTCAATCTTTGGGTTTACCTCCAATACCTCCCCGGAAATTGGCATAAACAAATCTGAAACAGTTTTTACTGCTTCTACTGACCCAAAAACTTCTTCTTTATCTAGCTCTTCGCCTTCGGTTTCGATTTCTACAAATACTATATCACCAAGTTCAGACTGCGCAAAATCAGTAATTCCGATAGTTGCAACATCGCCATCAACACTTATCCACTCGTGATCTTTAGTATACTTTAGTTCTGCTGGAAAATTCATTCTGTTTAATTTTTTGACAAATTTAATTTTATTTCTCGTTACTCCTTTTTACGTACCAAGATTTAATCTCAGACTTACTCCAAACTGGTGAGTAGTAAGAGGATAAGAGTTTGAGGTTTCGTATTTACTCATGTTTAAATCATAAAAAAGCTTGGTCTGTACTCTTTTGCTAATTTGATAATCGGCTGAAAATTTAAGTGTTGTCACCCTTTGGCCTTGAGATACCTGATTGGTTTGCTCTACAATTTTTCTGATAAGCGTAATGTTTCTTCGAATTCCCAAATCAACCTTAAGCTCAAGGTTACTTACAGGATTTTTTCTACGTGGCCCTAACTGAACGAAACCGAGCTTCACATCTTTAATAATATACCCTGCACCTATAACCCACTCCTGACCTTTGGTTTCGGTAATTTGTGCGTTTGTTAATCCAAGTGCAATATTTCTATCTTTTTTATACTCCACACGCAGTGTTGCATTGTTTTTGGTTTTCATATTAAAACCAATGAGTGGAGCAAACTGCTCTGAGAGTATAACCGATCCGATCTGAAAATCCGGCATGAGGTCACCATTATTGTTGAGTGCAGGCTTCAATTGATCTTGTGGTACTCCGGCATCCAATTGATCTTGTATATTTTGCTGTTTAAGCAAGTTGGTAGAAATGCCTCCTAGTGTATAGGTAGATCGATAACCATGGGTAACTATTACACTGTTAAACCAATTTTTTACTGCTTTGATATTAGAAAGACCATCATAAGTGATTTGCCAGTTGGGTAAAGGAATCTTTTTCTTGTGATTCATCTCTGCATAGGCCACTTCAACATCATTGATATTAGTACCTGAGTAAGCGGAAACAAAAGCTGGAATCAACACTTCTTGCGAATTGTAACTAAAGTACTTATACCCTGCAGCTGATGAGTCTGCCGGCACATTATTCTCTACAACCTGGTAGCCCGGATTTTGAGAAGCATAGTCTTCAGCCATTGCCTTGGCTATTATTTCTCTATACTCCAAAAAGTTGCTGTAGGTCTCAGAGTCATAGGTTAAGTCTTCAAATTGATCTCCCACAGTACCTATCATAATGTGGCTAATCGTAAAGTTTTCTGTTTCAAATGTATTTTGACTTTCAAACATATCAGAACTGCTATCATACCTAAAAAACTCGGATAGACTGTGCGACTCAGTTCTTTGGGCATTAAAAACTATTCTAAAGTTTTTAGCGGGCTCAGCTGTTAGCCTAAAGTTCATATTCTCACTATACGTTTCGGTATACTGTGTAGGCAACAACTCTGACTGTGTAAGCCACCCATTATTTACCGCCTCTTGCCTAATATTAGTTTGACCACCCATGGTAAACAAAAACCCTGGTGCGTTATTATTATCCAAATCCATCCCCAAAATACTGGGTGTTCCATTAAAGCCCGGAAGCAAAATACCCTCCGAGCGAGAGTAGTTAGCCGATGCATTTCTAAACATCATTAGAGTTCGTGTTACCCCGGCCAGTACTTTTTGTAGGGTAGTTTCCTCCTCTTCCTTCTCTTTGGCCGCATTTTCTCCTCTGCCTTGCCCTGGCACTCTTGGCCCCCGTGGTCTTTCATCTCTTGCTCCACCAGCTACTTTGCCTTCATTTACCTTCTTTAGGTAGGGCACATTATTATATAAACCTATCAGATTGAAGTTGTTATTCAACTGAATTCGCTGGTTGTTTTGTATCGTATTTCCGTAATCCAAATCAGGGTTACCCGTAGCCCCTGCATTATTAGCAATAAGCGAATTAGCCGCCCAGTCATAATCTCCGGTATAACTTGCCTGGGTGTTTACCCAATCCATAAAGGCAATTTTATTGATAGGAACCTGCCAGTTTATATTTAGCGTTTGGTGATAATTTGTCGGTCGTCCGAAATCCTTCAGATTGTCCCAAATAATTTCTTTCCTCCTTTGGGCATCAGCAATTGAATCCGGGGTAGCTTCATCGATGCGTGCGCGCATGTTGGCCGTAAAGTCAATCTTAAGCGTTTTAGTAAGATCGTACAGTAAGGAGTATTGCCTGTTGAAATTAAAGTTGTTATTGTAGGTAGTATCCAGATCAAACAGTTTATTATCAGGATAAGCCGTGTTTCGCATTTGCATAGCGTGCTTGCTTCTATCCAGCGTTCCAATTACGGTAAACTGTTTTGGCAGCAGATAAAAGTTGAAGTCATTGATAAGT
The DNA here is from genome assembly GCA_030427285.1 of Bacteroidia bacterium. Taxonomy (GTDB): domain Bacteria; phylum Bacteroidota; class Bacteroidia; order Flavobacteriales; family Schleiferiaceae; genus Owenweeksia. Next base: position 6,587 of record JAUHWX010000041.1, on the reverse strand, counting down.
CGCAAGTAGTCATTCTTCATCCACTTTACCTTCTTAAAAGGTTCAATAGGTTTGGGCGAATGACGGAATGTATAATTCAAGCTACCTCGGTAATCCTTCCTTTCATCAAATGCTACATTTATATTTCTTTGAAATATTTTGGAGTAGGAATATGTTGCACTAAAGTTTTCAATATCCCAAGGCATCGGCTTGGCTTGTGCGCGTTTACCCACTCTGTCTTTTCTTACGTTCGTAAAGTTTATAGACTGCCTTTTGGTGTAGTCTTGCGACATCTCTTTCAACTCATCTCTATCCGCTTCTGTTTCCAGGTTATCCAGGGCGTCCTGAAATTCTATATCCGGATCTAAGGGGTTAAACTGTGGGTTCATCCACTCCTCACCAGTACCAAAATACATAGGTATTCTAAGACCTACGTCCTGAGGAAAAAACTTACCAAGCTCAAAACTACTCTGTAGGTCATAAGCAAACATTTGAAACTTGTTTCTTTCACTCACAGTTTGATCTATACTTCCAAAACCAATGGAGCTTGTTCTTCCGCTCAAACTTATGTTTGCAAAATCAGCCAGCTGTGCAGCAACTCTGGCATTTGCTGCCCACCCGCCACGTTGATCAAAATCACTTAGTCGAAGTTCATTCACCCACACTTCTGCACATTTCGGCAAACCATCATCCGTGCTATTTACACTTCTTCTTTTGGGATTTCTTACCCCTATCATTATAGTACGAACGTTACTCAAGTTTGGTGCTCCCACCACCGTAATGGTTGCTTTTCCTTTTACCTGGCTATATTTTTCGGTTATACTTGTATTGCTAGATCGAAAGGCCCTGTCTCTGGCGAGTTTTACTTCTTTAAGATCATTGAGCTCAAAATCAACATTGTTGGCTTCGGGCCAAATAAGGTCTGCATCTGATGTGGGGGTTCTTCGATCAGTAGGAGTTAATGGTATTTCATACTCATAAAAGTTTTGTTCATAATCGCTACCCATGCGTATGAAAAGAGTTAAATCGCCTTGTTTTAATGCTTCTGGTCTGTTCTGATTTTCTTTGCCATCCTCTGCGTGCGCAAACATTCGTAAGCGATTGTAGTTACGCATGTCAAAATCAAGATTTTTAAACACCGCACGCGATGCCCCATCTTTCAAATTGCAAACCCTTAAAGAAAGTGACTGCTCATTGGCCTGCTGTGAAGATGTAGTTCCAAACACAACCTGGCGGTCAATACCTGGAGGCACAACGTAAGGAATAGGTTGGCGATCTCCATTTTGCTCAATACTCACAGCGTTTACCTCAAATAGGGTATTATCACTTGCATCTGAATTCAGTCGATCTCCACCTCCATCTAAATCATAGGCATATCGTCTCCATTCACCACGCACCAATTCCAATTTTGCAAAACGCAGAACAACAGAATCATTAAAACCTCTCATAAACATTCTTGCAAAACGGATGGAGCGAAAATCGCTGATAGGCCCTACTCTATTATCCGGGCTAAACACTGGAACCTTAAACTGAACCCAGGTGGCATTAAGCTTTTTACCATTAGGCTGTACGGGTTGATCTTCTACCGGTACCACTCTAATGTCGGTAACATAGTTTTTACCTACTTCATCAAGATCTTCTTGCCTCATACTAATCTTGTATTGATAGTATGCTTCGATTTTGTTCATCGTTTGATCACGATTCACATCTTCAATGTCAGGGGTATTTGTAGCAAAGGCTATTACACCATCTACCTCAGTAGGATCACTGTTGCCCTCGGGATTATTGTAATTTTTATAACGTTCTAAAATTGTAGCTTTTTCTTGATCCAAGCTATTACCTCGGTAATATCTAAAGTTGTCAGCCGCAGGATCAGAAGTTACAGATGTATATGCTATACTTTGCTGGCCCAGCGTTCTGATAATACGGCTTAAGTAAGCATCGTAAGGTCCTTCTGCCCAGTTTCCTTCTTCATTGTCACTAATAAGGTCATATCCTACATCCTGAAAATCACGTGCAGCAGGGTCATTATCAAAGGCAACAACTACTGGCCTCACTGCTGGCGCATAACCCCAATCTGTAGAGTCTAGTTTAGTAACATCACCATCGGCAGGAATACCATTCTCTACCGCCTGCTTACCATCTCTCAGTATGTCTTCAGAAACATTTCCAAGATTTATATACAAATCTCCTGATGAGCCGTTTAAAAACGCTTCGTCCCCCTCAAATGGGTTTAAAACCCAAAACTGAACAAATTCAATATTTTGCTCTTCAAAATTGGTGGTAGAAAGATCACGCATGATACCTCCCCATCTTTGATCAGGAGCATTCAGCTTACCATTGGCATCAATTCCTGCTGATACTCCGGTAGGCTCTACGTCATAATTATAAGGACCACGTTCTTTGGGATAATATGCCAAATCCAAAACGGAAACATAATTTACCTGTGAAGCATCGAGCTGAATATTTGGAAAAACTTCCCCTACGGTAACCTGTCTTACATATTGCCCCGATTGATAATCAGGATCATCTTTCATGTGTTGAGGCAACGCCCCATCACTATTGCGGTGAAACAAAGGGTCAATGGTATACCAGGCCAACTTGGCTCTGTTAAAGCCGTTTTCTATTCCCGAAGACGCCCCTTCGGGAAACAAATTTGGCTGACCAGCCGGAGTACTTGCCAGGCGCCAGGCTTGAGGCGCCATAATATTGATGGTTGTTTGGCTGCTTTCAAAATCATCCAGGTAAGTGGTCGCTTCTCCATCTATCTCTATACCACGAGGGGAGCCCGGCACCAGTTGAGCAAACTCTCCTTGCACAGTAATGTTGGAGGGTGCTTTTGTTTCGATAAATGGTATTGCATCCACGGCTCGGGTAAGGTATGGAGCTTCTTTACTATAGCTTCCGTTTAGTCCCCACATTGTATTGGCAATAGGTTCTGAACCAATATTTACTTTTTGAGTAAGTGGTTTTTCAGACAAGCGAACCACAGTGGCACCTAAACTTAGGTTTTCATTAAATTGATAATCGGCATTTACCCCCATAAAGGTTTTCGTCTGAAAATTGAAGACTGCATTGTTTTCAAAATCAACCTTAATAGGCATACCGGACTGAAGGATCCCCTCATCTACAATCTTTACCCTACCCAGATTGTAATCTACGGTATAGTCCACATTCTCTATAAGCTGACGGCCACCCGCGGTAACCACCACTGAACCTTGAGGTATGTTAAAGGCGTTTAGCGATATTTCGGAGGAAGAGGTAGATTTATATTGTCCTTTTAATAAATACTTGTTTAGCTGGGCTTCATTCTGAGCCTTAAACCTTGTAGAGTCATACAACTGTTGGAACACATATTTTTCTCTATCATCAGGATCATTCAATTGTCGCGCTATATTACTACCAAAAGGCTCAAGTACCGGGAATATGATTTTACCACTTTGTGGCATTATGGTCACATTATTTATAAAGTCAAAAAAACCATCCGGTGAGGGATCATTGTTGGCATTCAACTTATCCAGACCTGTGGCACGCAGCAGTAGCTCATCGCTCAAATCTCCATCAGGCAAAAGCGGTATTGGTGTTCCGGTTTCATCATTTCGATACAGCACATCTAGTCTAAAGTCTTCTTGGTTTACCTGATACGCGTTGAGACTATAGATGTTTTTCATCATAAGATCCCACATCGGAAGATTTACATTTAATATGGAGCTCTTCAGCATTTTAGTAACCAGGGGCTTTGGTGCTGCCACACCATCCGTAGAAAATTCTCCCACCTGGTAAGTTTTTCCACCAGCTGTAAATTGGAAGGCAACCGCCAATATTTCATCTTGATTGAGAGAACTGCTCAACGAGATGTAACCTAGCTGGGGATTATATGAAAATTCTCCACTACTCAGTTTTCGTGCATTGGTAAGGTCTACAAATTCTATTGCCTCTTGGTAGCCTGCCGATTGCAAAGCGCTAGTGGCTCTGGAAATATCCCTAACTCCAGGCACATCTGCCTCTAGTACATCCGGGTTTAGGGCGTTATTCCTATTATCCGGAAAACCTTGATTTTGATAAAACCTACCATAAATGTTAGGTCCAGGTAAATTTGCTGAAGAACTTCTATATGCCCCTGGGCCATCGGCTTCACCCAAGTCCATAAAGGCAACCACATTTCTATTATCCTCAGTGGCTTGGCGTGTATTGGTTACCCACACTTCCACCTTCGTAATTTGCACTGGTGAGGTAAGCAATGGGCGATTAGCCAAAAACGCCTCGTAATTTTCACGAAAATAATGCGATAGAAAATAGTGGCGATTAGCATCATAATTATCAGCAGAAATCTCAAAATCGGTAGTGGTAGCCCCTCCCTGCACATTTATCGAGGAAGACTGACTTCGTTGCTCTGAGAACACTCCCGTCACCATCAGTTTACCAAACTGAAACTGTCCCTTTACACCAAATAGGCTTTGAGCTCCACTTATTAAAGAACTATTGAGTGGGAGGCTAACATTACCCAGCTCAATTTTCTTAATGATGTCATCCTCATCTCCGGTAAACTCCACCTTCATTTGATTCTCAAAACTAAAGGTAGCCTCAGTATCGTAATTAGTGGTAATTTTCAGTTTTTCCCCAACATTGCCAGTAATGTTCATTTGAATTCGTTGGTCAAAATCAAATGTAAAAGTGCTTCGGTTTCTTTCAGGAATTAGTGGGTTGTCAATTTTTTGAATTCTCCCGCCAAAACGCAGCTCTGCGTATCCTTGCGGGCGAATGTCAATGGTGTTACTTCCAAAAAGTTTATTGAATAATTCGCTATTTACCTGTATCTGTGGTATAAGAGAACTCCCCGGGTCTCGTCCTTCATCAGCCGCGGCCTCGGCACTTTGTGTTTTTGATTTCCAATAATCATCTACCTGCTTTCGCGCCACATAATCACGGTACTCCTCGGGTGTCATAAACATGGGAGGCTTAGAAGTTAATCCCCCAATTCGTTCAGTTACCACATACTGCCCCGTTTCCTCATCATAATCTACATCGCTGGAGTAATTTGAAGGGTCATCCATGTAAAGTCCTCCAGTCTCATCATCAAAAGGATATGGCAGTGTAGAATCAGGATCTGTAGAATCTTGGGAAATAATAATACCATTACGTTCCACCTCCACATACACGTATCGAGAACCCGTGTATCCGGCCAATGTGATGGCTGCAGCCAAAAATATGACAAAGCTAAAAGGCGCTCGTAATCCCTTCTTCATTATAATCTCTTCAACGCTTGCTTTATGATGTCCTCTACCCCAGCTTCTGGCATCTCGCCTGTAAGCTGCACTAAAAGTTTTTCGGTTTGCTTTGGAGTATATCCTAATACCTCAAGGGCAGAAGTCGCTTCCGCTTTTACACTGGCTGGCACTCCTATTTGGGCTGCAGAAACCTCTATACCCGTTACCTTATCCTTAAGATCTATAATTATGCGTTGTGCAGTTTTTGCACCAATACCCTTTATAGACTGTAATAAACGTACATTCTCTGATGAAATTGCATTAATTACCTCCTCGGATGATAAGCTACTTAAAATTACTCTTGCTGTATTTCCACCTACTCCACTCACCGAAATCAGCTGAATAAATATGTCTCTTTCTGCTTTTGCATTAAACCCAAATAAGGTTTGAGAGTCTTCTTTGTATATCGCATGAGTGTACAACTTCACGCTGGGTTTGGCACAAATATTGGAATAGGTTGAGAGTGTGATATTTATTAAATATCCCACACCAGCACAGTCCACCACTGCATAGGTTGGTGTTACCTCTGTCAATTTCCCTTCTATATGGTATATCATTAACGCAAGTAGACTTTTAGGTTTTGCAAGTTTAGTCCTTGGTAGGGATTAAGAACGGCAAAAATAGAAATTTCATATACCTACAAAATAAAAAAAGCCACGCGCTTGGCGTGGCTTCATAATCAATACGTTAAGATTCTATTTTATCACTAATTTTTTAGAAGACGCTACCTCTCCATTAGATTTAATAATATAAAAATAAACTCCTCGAGACAATTTTGACACATCCAGCTTTAATTGATCATCTGACTTGGTCAACTGGCGACTGTACACTTTAGTACCTACCATACTCACCAGCTCAAAGCTTGCAGCCTCACCTCTCATTCCAGAGTACTTCACATTTAAAATATTAGATGCAGGATTTGGATAAACCGCAAATTCATCAAAAGCTTGGTCTCTTAGACTTAAAACAGTTCCTACCTGATAATTAATGGTATAGGCGACTGAATCGCTCGGGTTATTCATGTCATAAAAAACATAGGTGATTGGGCCTCTCCATGCCTTACCGTCACCATCAGGATATACGTGAGCGCTGAACTCGGCAGGCACACTCGTTTGGCCTGCGGCCAAGGTTGTTGGGAATGGACTCACCGAAACATCTGGTGACCAACATTGGCCACCCCAGCAAATGGCATTGCTATCTGTGAGGCCATTATAATTCTTATCAATACGCTTAGCTAACACATCAATTGTTTTGTTGCTATTGTTTTTTATATCCAGATAAGCGATTAACTCCTTAGTCTTATTGGCGTCAGGAGCATAGGTATAGCCTTGGGTTTGTAAA
>JAUHWX010000261.1 GCA_030427285.1 Bacteroidia bacterium | reverse complement strand
CACTCCAAATATTTTCATTGCTATAACCTGAAGCCAAAAGAAAAGTGGTGTTTTTTCCCAAAAAGGAATGTAATCAATCTGCACACGGAAGTAATTTCCGGTAACAATCATTTCGCGGGCGCACTCTGCAAAATTGATTTCATCCCAGTCAAAAAGATGAACATTGCCAATTCCCAAATAATAAAAAACAGACAGTACTAAAACGGTGATTATCGCCTTCTCTGGTGAAGCTGAAAGACGCTCAATTATTGATTTGCCTTGGATTTTAGCCATTTATGGGTTTTTACCATGAGAAACACTTCGGCAATAATAATTATAAATACCAGAAGCTTGGCCAAAATGGTTTGGAACCAGTTCACCTCGGCTGTAAGGCTTGAAGTTAAAAGTAAATTGTTGCCATCCCAACGAACAATTGGGTTTAGTAAGGTGTGGCATTCAGGGTTAAAACCGAAAATCCTAATATAGGGTTGGTCTTGAGGCATCTTAAACTTAGCTGAATTTGTACCGTAAACCACATCCAGCTCTTCCCCATTTTGTCCTACCAAAACAAGGCTCACTTGCTTATTGGTAAAAGTTACCTTAAGGGTATCGTTCTCTATTTTACAAAACTCCAATTGGTTGTTACAACCCGGTTCTACAGAGTTTACACCATACATCTTTCCTGCTTTCATGGCGCCTAAAACCTCATCCTGAGATTCGCCATCGGCAAATGTCATTGTCCACTTTCTAAAGGTAAAATCAGAGTCGCTCACATCGTGCGTATCATCATTAGACAATAGCCATGACAAACGACCAACGCTCAAAGCGGCATCCCATTCCTCTACAGAAACTCCACCATTATTCAATACCTCCACAAAGTCATAACTCACCAATTTTTCCAAATCTCCTGAAGTATGGCCATGGCGAATACGTGGATGATTTATGGCCACAGCCTTGGAGTTCTTCCCCGTAAGGTCTATAAGCTGCTGCTTTTGCGATGCAAACTGAAATAAAGGATAATCAAAAAAGGTAACCTCATCACCGCCAAATACCATTCGGTGCGATTTTAGAATATTATAACCATGCTCATAAATTGGAAAGTTTAAACCCTCATCACTTTTAGAGGCATCAGAAAAAGCGTGATAATTAGAAATACCAATCACATCGTAATCTCTGCTCTGATAGGCTTCTATTAAATCTTCCTCTGTGTCAACTCCACTAGTGATCCCTCCCCACTTATGGGTGTGTCCATGGAAATTTGCTTTTAAGGCAGGCTGCCCAAAATCCACATCCTGATAAGGATTGTACCATTCATTCCCCACAAAGGGCTTGGTCTCTGGAAAATCGTAAATCTTAGTATTGAGATAAGGCAAACTCAGAATCACTAAAAGACCGCTACAAAATAGTGTCAACGCCCATAAAATCCATGAAAATGCAGATCGCATCATTTCCCTCCTATTTTGAATTAAAAATAGAAGAATTTATAATGCCCCATTTATTGAACCTGTAAAGCAAAGAAACCTTTAAAACGCCTAATCCATAAATAGAACTGCGCTTGAAATTGATGGAGGAAGCTTCTTCGAAATACTTGGTGGGACAAGTGATTTCGGCAATTTCAAATCCTTTATAAAAAATCTGCCCTAACATCTGATTGTCAAACACAAAGTCATCGCTATTGCCATTGTAATCAATGCTAGTGAGCACTTCTCTGGAAAATGCACGGTAACCCGAGTGGTACTCAGACAGCTTTTGACCCATCAATATATTTTGAAATAAAGTAAGAAAGCGATTGGCCAGATACTTGTACATGGGCATTCCGCCTTTTAGGGCTCCTTTGCCCAATATTCTGGAAGCTATTACCGCAGGGTAAACATCATTTACGATAAGGTAAGCCATGGACTCAATAAGCTTAGGCTCATATTGATAATCGGGATGCAGCATAATGACCACGTCCGCACCAATTTCTAAAGCTTTGTTGTAACAAGATTTTTGGTTGCCACCATAGCCTTTATTTTGCTCGTGCTCAATGATCTGATCAATACCCAATTCACGAGCCAGACTCACGGTGTTGTCCGAACTTTTGTCGTCCGTAAGAACCACCTCATCCACTACATCCAAGGGAATTGCCCGGTAGGTTTTCTCAAGCGTTCGCTCCGCATTATATGCGGGCATTATCACTACTACTTTCTTTCCCTTTATCATTATTTGATTGTGGTAATGCGGAATCTATTTGGCTCTAACAGCCATCAAAGTATTTTTGAGCAAGCTCACTCTTGTCATTGGGCCAACGCCTCCAGGCACTGGAGTTATATATGATGCTTTCTTAGAAACACCTTCAAACTCAACATCTCCCTTAAGGCGGTAACCTGATTTCTTAGATTTATCAACCACACGAGTAGTCCCTACGTCTATAATTACCACACCATCCTTCACCATATCCTCTGTAATAAAATCTGGCTTACCAAGAGCTGCAATTATAATGTCAGCATTTTTCAGCAATTCTTTAAGATTAGTAGTACGGCTGTGGGTAAGTGTTACAGTGGCATTTCCAGGGTAGTGGTTACGTCCCATCAAAATGCTTGCAGGTAAACCTACAATATGCGAACGGCCAACAACTACACAGTGCTTACCTCCAGTTTCTATATTGTATCTATCCAAAAGATCCATTATTCCCATTGGCGTAGCCGGAAGAAAGGTTGGTAGATTTAGTGCCATTTTACCCAAATTCTGTGGATGGAAACCATCTACATCTTTTTCGGGATCGATAGCCATAATCACCTTTTGATCATCTATATGATTAGGTAATGGAAGCTGAACGATATAACCATCAATATCTTTGTTCTTATTGAGTTTGTGCACCTCCTCAAGAAGCTCCTTTTCGGAAATCGTTTCGCTAAGCTTTACCATTGTAGTGTTAAAGCCTACTTCTTCACAGTCCTTCAATTTTGCATTTACGTAAGTTACTGAAGCACCATTATTACCAACAAGCACCACCGCCAAGTGAGGGGTTTTACCACCTTTCTCTTTTAGTGCTGCTACCTCATCCGCAATCTCGTTGCGAATTTCTTGTGATGTCTTTTTTCCGTCTAGTATAATCATATTTTTAGTCGGGAGTAAGTAATCAGGAGTCGGGAATCCGTCTATACCTAATTTACAGTCACCCCATATTTTTCAGGGTTATTAAAAATGTGATGAAGGAGTTTTCCCACCTCATCGTTTAAATCCAATAAGATTTGATATTGTTCTTGCAAGATATATTCACAAGCCACAGCAAAATCAAGCCATACCTCTGTTTCTGAGTTTTCCATTTGCGCATCCGTAACTTTACTTAAAAAGTGCTTTAAGTATATACGCTTGCGGTAAGATTCGGCAAGGTTGGCACAAACGGAGCGAGATGATCTCCTGATCTGATCAGTCAAAGAGTATGTTTCCTCGTTTGGGAACTTCTTCGAAACCTCAAAAATTTGCATTGAAACCTCAAACGCCTTATTGTAAGCCAGCAAATCTTTAAAACCTCTCATATTTCTAAATTATATCTTTATTCCCGGTTCCTTACTACCGACCTCCCACTACCTACTCCTTATTCCCTACTCCTTATTCCCTACTCCTTATTCCCTACTCCTTACTACAAACTCCCCACTCTAAAACGGCCTCCCACC
>JAUHWX010000260.1 GCA_030427285.1 Bacteroidia bacterium | reverse complement strand
CGAATAGGCCCACTTTGATTATTGCCAGGTTTGAACCAAGTAGTAAGGGTCATTGGAAAAGAAAGCGTCCCAAAGGATGAGTTTAAAGAAACGTACTGATTTGTGCCATTAAAGTCCAGCGTATTGCCACTTCCAGGTGGTTGTGCTTTAAGTGAAAAACAAAACAGAAATAGCAATAAAATTAAAATGCGATGCACGGTAAATAATTTGTTGAGCTAATTCCAAAAATAAGAATATCACTACAAATCCTTTAAGTACAAAATGTTAAAGTTTGCCGGACCTAATTCCACAAATCCAAATCTACATTCTCAAACGTATCAGCTAAGTGCCGGTTACTTTTTACAAATTGTTCTTTGGCTTTATGTTTTAGCTTAAGCTCCTGTTGACTGGGTTTGGGCAACTTTGAAGAATTCATTTTAAGATAAACTGGAATAATTTTTTCTTGAAGCCACTGGGGGACAAGTGGTTCTATCTTTAGGCCAAGTCTGTGAAGCTTACTATTTTTTACTGCTACTGTTTGGTTTCGATGAAAGAAGTCAAAACTATCATAAAACTCAGGGGCAATACCAAGGTCTACGGCCACTTGCTTCATAAAAGCGACTTTGTCTTTTTTGATTTGTTCAAATTGATAAACCAAAATATTTTCTTTTCCAATAGCATCAATGTATAACTGAATATGACGGATGTAATGAGATTGATCCAAGTAATCTGCCCAACCCTGGGGTACATTTTTATAGGCCAAATAATCTTCAAAGGTGATATTCGTATTATTCATCCTATATCTGTTGAAACGCCAGTGTGAATACAATCTATCAGAAGGTTCTCGTAGTATAAAAATCATCTTCGGCATCTCCGGCAAAGTTGGTAGCACTTTTAGCGGAAGCTTGTGGTATATGTAAACAGGTGTTGCTTCAAGGCGTATTTTTTCTCCTTGGCTGTGACCAAAAAATTTCTGGTAAGCTTCTAGTCCATCCTTATGAATATTAGCGGCCGTATTGTGCTTATTCTCCCTATCACCCAAAAAATAGGTTTCTTTTACTTTTGATGCGCAAACATCAGGGTGCGCACCCAGCCAAAAAAACAGCGAGCTGGTGCCACACTTGGGCGCTCCGCCAATTATTACGTTAGGATAAAGTGAACTTTGCTTCTGTTTCATAATTTCTTACCATTGCCTGATTAAGTTATTTCAAGAGTTATATTTTAGCGTCCATTCTCAGAATTATAGAAACCTATGAATATCCAAAAGAAACTCGTTCCTCACATCATTGCCATTGTTGCTCTAATGCTGATCAATGCTATCTACTTTTACCCAGCGTATTCCGGTAAGGTATTGGAGCAGGATGACATCAAGCTTGGTGTGGCCAAAAGTAAAGAAATACGCGACTACCGCGAAGCAACTGGCGAAGAACCTCTTTGGACCAATGCTATGTTTAGTGGCATGCCTACTTTTCAGTTAAACATACAGCATAATAGCAATGGGCTTCGGTTTGTAGAAAAGATCACAAAGTTTGGGCAACCAGCTCAAGTAGGGCTTATACTGTTTCTAATGATTGGCTTTTACATGCTAGGAGCTTCCTATAAGCTTGATCCCTGGGTTAACGCTATTGGAGCACTGGCCTTTGGTTTTTCTGCTTTTTTCATTATCTCATTTGATGCAGGGCATAACGCTAAAATTCGGGCGGCTGGCTACATAGCTCCTCTTATCATGGGTATTCTGCTAACCTTTAGAGGAAAATATCTTCTCGGTTTAGCTTTCACCTCTCTTTTTGCGGGAGTGGCCATTTATACAAACCACATTCAAATCACCTATTATTCGGTGATTTTATCAGTTATTATAGCCATTGTTGAGCTGATTTCGGCCATCAAATCTTCTACCATCAATAACTATTTAAAAAGCATTGGGATACTCGCAATTGCTGCTGTGCTGGCCATAGGACCAAATGTATCTCGCCTTTGGACCACCTATGAGTATCAAAAAGAAACTATTAGAGGTGGAGGCTCTGGTCTAAAAGGCGAGGGTGAGAACAATAATGAAGGCTTGGATAAGGATTATGCCATGAGCTGGAGCTATGGAATTACCGAAACCCTGAACCTTGTGATTCCTGACATTTTAGGTGGTGGCTCTTCTCAAGACTACCAAGGCACACAAACGTATGATCAGCTTTTTAGAAATATCAAAGGTAACTTAGTACAACAGGGTTATCCGGCTAAAACCGCAGAAAATCAAGCTAACAGACAAATCGCAAGCCTTTTTTATTGGGGTGATCAATCAATGGTAAATGGAGGCTATTATTTAGGAGCCTCTATTTTCTTCCTTTTTGTTTTAGGATGTTTTCTCATTCGGGATAAGCGCAGGACCTGGATTATAGCTGCCGTTGTGGTAGCCACTCTAATGGCTTGGGGCAGCAACTTCAGCGCTTTTAATGATATACTTTTCGCTTATTTGCCTCTCTACAACAAGTTTAGGGTCCCATCAATGACCCTCATTATTGTGTTTGTTCTTATGCCTCTTATGGGTGTTTTTGCTCTCGATTATATTGTAAAAAACTACAAAGAACAAAAGGCATTTATTCAAAAAAGCCTATTGACCAGCTTCTACATTGTAGGTGGTTTATTTTTGGCTATTGCCCTTTTAGGCCCTGTCTTTTTTGAGTTTACTGGGCCAAATGATGCTCGTTTAAGTCAAAACCCACAGTTGGTTGATTTACTTATTGAAGATCGAAAAGCTTTAGCAAGATCTAGCGCCTTTCGCTCCTTAATTTTTGCCGGACTTAGCTTTGGAGCTTTGTTTCTTTTTATACGTGGGTCAATAAAAAAGGTGTTGCTTCTTGGAGCCCTTTCGCTTTTGGTGATAGCAGATTTATGGTCATTTGACAAGCAACATTTGAATAGCGAAGATTTTGTTTCTGAAAGGGCATACAATTCATCGTTTACAGAGTCGACTGCAGATAAATCAATATTAAAAGATCAAGGCTATTATCGCGTTTTCAACCTGCAAAATCCATTCAACGATGCAATGACATCTTATTATCACCACTCCATCGGAGGCTATCATGGTGCAAAACTACAGCGATACCAGGAGCTTTATGAAAATGTGCTATTTAATGAGCAAAACGCAATAATTCAAAATTTACAAAAGTCTCAAGGACAAAATGTAGAACAAGTATTTGCCCAAACCCCTGTTTTGAATATGCTTAATGGAAAGTACATTATTTACAATCCGCAGGCACCTGCTATTCAAAATCCAAATGCAGATGGTGCTGCTTGGTTTGTACAAACCGTGGAAAAGAAATCTTCTGCTAAAGAAGTACTGGAAAGCCTGAAAACCATTAGCACTGCCAAAACTGCCTTAGTGAATAAGGATTATGCTGACTATGTAAGTAAAACAAATTTTTCAGGCCAAGGTACCATTGAGCTTAAAAGCCATTCCCCACGTGAAATGGTTTACGAGACCAATACTGACGGTGCCCAGTTTGCTGTATTTTCAGAAATTTATTACCGTGGTAAGGAACATGACTGGCAGGCCTATATTGATAATGAGCCTGTGGATCACATTCGTGTAAACTATGTGTTGAGAGGCATGAATATACCAGCTGGTAAACACACTGTTCGTTTTGAGTTCAAACCTAAGGCATACTTTGCAGG
>JAUHWX010000040.1 GCA_030427285.1 Bacteroidia bacterium | reverse complement strand
AGGCTACAGTAAGTGGAGCAGGGGCGGCTTGCATGCGTTGGTAAGCAAGAAGCGAATCCACTCTTTTATTCGTTTGAGTAAGCTGTTTTTGAAGCTGTTTAAATTCTTTTTGGGATATGGCCTGGGCTGAATCAGTTTGTGTGCTCCCAGCAAGCTTGTCGGCTTTTGAGCTGTCTATTGTGGTTACGGCACTATCAGTATAACTCGAAGTGCTGTCATTTGCTACCGCGACTTTAGTTGCCATAGCCTTGCTGTTTACAGCTTGCATTTTAGATATCTGCTTTTGGAGGCTATCAATTTTGCTTTCCAATCGGTCTATCTGTTTTTGGTTGTGCTTGCCTCCAGAACTGCCAATGGCAGAGCCCAGTAATGCACCTGTACCTGCTGCGGCTGCATTTCCAAAATTATCACCATTATTTCTGCTACTATTAGCATTATAATCACGTTGATTATATGATTGGGAACTTGGAGGATTACTATAGTCATCTTGTCCACTGGGGTAATTGGTCGAAACAGTAGCGGAAGAAGTAGCTGTTGTGCCTGAAGTGGAACTTCCTTCTAGTTGTGCAATTCGTTCCTCTAACTGGCTTATTTTTTCATTGGCTTGCAGCTGCGATTTTAGTCGTTCATTTTCCTGTAGTACGTAGTTTAGATTTGAATCATTAGAGGCTTGCTGTAGTGCAGTCAGCTCATTTTGCATTTTCTGTCTTTTTATCTCATACTCAAGTTCTGTAAGCGTAGAGTCCTGTTCTGCCTTTGTATTTCTGTTTTTTGGGGCTGTAACTCTAGTGTCTGAAAAGTTTTCTTCAGATGTATTAAGACTATCTGCCGAAGCGAATGGCAATACCATGGTACTGTCGACCTTTATTTTAGGTACGTCTAGGATATTTCCATATTGCCCTAGCACCTCTGCTCTCATGCTAGAATCCGATTTATCGTACAGATAAAGTGAGCTATCACTGGCTACCACCTGTTCTATAGGTATTAAGGTATCGGCTTCCAGGGGTTGTGGATTAAATAGTTCTCTGTTTGCAACTGGCAAGGGGTCTATATTATGAAGTGTAGTTGTTTTATTAACCTTACTAGCATGGGTGGTGGTTTCAGGGTGAGCCGAAACATAGGGAATGGGTGCTTTATAAGCGTGATCTTTTCTACCAAAATTGTAATGAATTGAGAGCGATGCATAAGCCCTCAGGCTTTCGCCAAAATTATAATCTGCGTCATTCCAATCTTTGGTAGGGGTACGAGCCGTGTAGTCTAAATTCAGATTAAATCTATCGCTAAGCCTAAGCTTTGCTCCAAGGCCAAAAGGTATACTAAGGGAATTTTGACTAGTGCCAAATGCTAAGCCGGCACTAAAGTAAGGAGCAATAAAAGCTTGGTCACCAAGGATGTAATCATTATCAAAATAATAGGATAAGAGTAAGCCAGAGTTGGCGATCTGATATTCATTCGGATCGGTAAGTGCATAGAGTTTTAGTCCAAAATCTTGCGATAGCGAAAGCTCCAAAAAGGCACTGTAGGTAAGGTAGTTGGAGTTTACTTCGATTATATTATTTCCTAAAGCAGAGTCGGCTCCTATAGGCATATCTTTTACATATTGGTTACCCACTCCAAGGCCAAATCGCCATCTAAATTTATCTTGCTGGGCATAACTCATGCTCGATATTTGGAGTAAAATTGCACAGAATAGACCAGTGATAGCTCTACAATTTATATATGAATAAAGTTGTTTCATTTGGCCAATCCTATCCATAGGTTTATATCTACAGTGAGAGAAATGTAGGGGCGAACATAAATGTCGCTACTCACAGCCTGCCCATTTATTTCTCCATCATTTTCCAGCAAGGTAGCACCGGCTGATACCCTCAAAAAGCGATAAAATTTATAGCCCAATCCCACATAGTAGGGGGTTTTTAATAATGGCCCCGTGGCGGTAATATTGTCATTGAGCTGAAAATCGCCAAAGTAAACACCCAGCATTACTGAGGTATTGCTCCAAAAGGGTGAAGAAAACTGTTTTTTTCCCAAAGGCAACGTAAGTCCGGCCATAAACCCACTCGCAAAAAGGTCATTTTTTTGATTAGAATTGAAATAGGCACCACCATACCCCCCGTGTAAAGTAAATATGGTTTTTACTTTTTCAGTTTGATAGCTATCTACTACTTTGAGGTCTCTCAGTACATGTAGTTGCGAGTTTAATAAGTATGCAACTTCTGCATGAACTTTGGTTTTAAGGTTTTGCACTAGTTCCTTTTTTCGTGCCAGGTTTTCAGTTTCTGTGGCCTTTCTTCCCAAAAATTTACTCTGTCTACTTTCATCAATCTGCTTTATGTCATCCTTTATCAAGTCAGAAAAACCATCAAAGCTTCGGTCGATTTGAGTACGGTAATATGTAGAAGCGCTCCTCACAATTTGATTCATATCTTCCAATATGCTGCGTGTATCTTTAATCAGGTTTATACCTTTCTTGTCAAAAGTTAGGGTTTGATCAATATATGCGTCCAACGTAGCATATAGTTCATTTTTGAAGTTTTCAACTTCGGTAGGTGAAGCTTTTTTAAAGTAGAGGAGGGCAATATCATATTCAGAGTTACCCCTCAAATTATAGTTTAGAGGTAAAGCAAAGCGCTCGCTCAGATTGCTATGCGGGCGCTGCCATCTTTTTTTATACAAAGGTTTTCGGTCAGGATATCCGTTTTCAGAATATATGTGTATCTCTACCATAGTTACATCGCTACTTATATCGCCTCGTAACTCAAAATAGCTTTCAGCGGGAAGAGGTTGGCCGTTATTGAAAGTTGATTTTTCATAACCAAACTCCACTGATTTATATTGAGCCATTGAAATAGAGTGAACCAGGATAGCTGCCACAAAGGGTAATATTCTTTTCATAAAATGAAATGTGTGTTTGACATGGGATACATACTTAATGCATGCTAATTCATAAAGTTCGAGTTTTGGAGTGCATTAATCTCTAGGTAAAAAGGAAGCCATGTATTAAGGGAGAGTACCTGTTTAGTATTTTCATAAGTATACTTTATGAAACGCTACTTTAGTGCGAGGCAGCTTTTTAACTCTCTAAAAACTACCTACTTTTGCGGCCATGAAGTGGAATGGAAAAAAAGTGGCGTTTCATACTTTGGGCTGCAAGCTCAATTTCTCGGAAACCAGCACCATAGCGCGTGATTTTAAAACGAATGGTTTTGAAGAGGTTAACTTCTCGGAGCCTGCGGATGTGTACGTAATTAATACTTGTTCGGTAACTCATAATGCCGATAAGGAATGTAAGCATTGGGTAAAGCAGGCCTTAAAAGCAAATCCTGATGCATTTACAGTGATTGTTGGCTGCTATGCCCAATTGAAGCCTGAAGAAATTGCTGAGATTCATGGGGTGGATTTGGTGCTAGGTGCTACAGAAAAATTCAAAATCACAGATTATCTGAATGATCTCACAAAAAATGATTTTGGAAAGGTGCATTCATGCGAAATAGATGAGGCCGACTTTTATGTTGGATCTTATTCTATTGGAGATCGCACCCGTGCTTTCCTTAAGGTTCAGGATGGTTGTGATTATAAATGTACTTACTGCACCATTCCTTTGGCTAGAGGAATTTCAAGAAGCGATACATTGGAAAATGTGCTTTCTAATGCCAGAAAAATTGTGGATGAAGGGGCAAAGGAGATTGTACTTACTGGAGTAAACATTGGTGACTATGGAAAAGGAGAGTTTGGCAATAAACGCCATGAACACACTTTTTTAGAGCTGGTGCAAGCTTTGGATGAAGTTGAGGGTATTGATCGATTTAGAATTTCTTCTATTGAACCAAATTTACTCAAAGACGAAACCATAAAATTTGTGAGCCAGTCTAAGCGATTTGTGCCACACTTCCATATTCCACTGCAGAGTGGCTCTAATGAATTGCTTAAAAAAATGCGTAGACGCTATCAGTCTGAATTGTATTCAGAACGTGTGTCTACAATCAAAAGCTTCATTCCTGATTGTTGTATTGGAGTAGATGTTATAACCGGATTTCCTGGCGAAACAGAAGAGCTGTTTATGGAAACCTACAATTTTCTGAATGATCTTGACATAAGCTACCTTCATGTATTTACCTACAGCGAGCGCGATAATACGCTTGCCGCAGAAATGGAAGGTGCGGTGGATTATGCTGTTAGAAAAAAGAGAAGCAAAATGCTAAGAGTTCTTTCGGCTAAAAAGCGAAGAGCATTTTACGAAAGCCAGCTGGGTACAAGTCGTGAAGTGCTTTTTGAAGGAAACTTTAAAGACGGTTATATTACTGGGTTTACTGAAAACTATGTGAAAGTAAAAACGCACTGGAATCCTGAATTGGTAAACACAAGGAAAAAGATAATTCTAAAAGATATTGGTGAAGACGGAATCGTTCGTTTTGAAGAAGCCATTCCTGAAATGGTAACAGCCTAAGCCAATAAACCCGATTTATGCTACAACTAAAAGAGCTTTTAAAAGCTGTAGAAGAAATTGCCAGAGCGACAGGTGATTTTATTTTGAATGAAAGAAATAGCGTTTCTGTAGAAGAAGTGGAGCTTAAAAGCCTGAATAGCTTGGTGAGCTATGTAGATAAAACGGCCGAAAAAATGATTGTAGATGGTGTAAAGCCATTGATTTCAGAAGCCGGTTTTATAGCAGAAGAAGACACGGAATCTATTCGCGGAAAGAGATACAATTGGGTAATTGATCCGCTTGACGGAACCACTAACTTTCTGCACAACCTTCCTGTATTTGCTATTTCTATAGCTTTAATGGATGGCGAGGAAATAGTTCTTGGTGTGGTTTATGAGTTGGGCCAAAAGGAAATGTTTAGCGCCATAAAAGGTGGAGGAGCAACCTTAAACGGTAAGCCCATTAAGGTGAAAAAAACGGCTGAGCTAAAGGACACACTTTTGGCTACAGGTTTTCCCTATTATGATTTTGATAGAATGAAGAGCTTCTTGAATTTATTGAGTGAGCTTTTTACCAAAACCAGGGGTGTAAGACGGTTGGGCTCTGCCGCTACGGATTTGGCTTATGTAGCCTGCGGTCGTTTTGATGGCTTTTTTGAATATGGACTCAGTCCGTGGGATGTTGCTGCTGGTGCACTATTGGTATCCGAAGCAGGAGGTAAGGTATCCGATTACTCCAAAGGTGATAACTTCATTTTTGGCAGCGAGATTTTGGCTGGGTCTGCGGCCATTTTTGATCCGCTTTACAAAGAAGTACATGAACACATGACGAGAGATTTATGAAGCTCTATCTGCTAAGTGGACTTGGTGCTGATGCAAGGGTTTTTAGCAGATTAAAGCTAAACGCTGAAGTTGTTCATATTCTCTGGGAAATGCCTTTAAAGAACGAGTCACTTACAAGCTACGCACTGCGTTTGAGTGCAAAAATTGATACATCCGAAGAGTTTTGTTTGGGAGGTTTGAGCTTTGGCGGAATATGTGCTCAGGTAATAGCGCAGTATTGTAAGCCGAAAAAACTAATACTGATTTCTACAGTCAAAGAGTTCGATGAATTTCCACCCATGGCTAAGTTTGCTTTTAGAACAGGTCTTTATAAGATAGTGCCCGATATAATTTATAAGAGACTTGCATTTAGCGCAAGCCGTATTATGGGCTTGGTTGGTAAAAATACAGATGTTAGGTTCAAGAGTATGGTTGCCCAAATTGATAAAAAAGTTTTTGGTTGGTCGATGAATAAAATGGCAAATTGGGATGGTGCGGGTGACTTTCCATATTTTCATGTACATGGTACAGCCGATAAACTCCTTCCAGCGAGGTGCATAAAAAACGCCACCCTTATAAAAGGTGGCGGTCATTTAATGGTACTTAATAAACCCAAATTAATTTCAGAACATATCAACAGATATTTGGAGGCTTAAGCTAAGGTCTGTACGAAAGCCCACAGCTCATAAGCCCACGAGCTCCAACTCCAAGCTCGATAAACCCTGCAAACTTGTCACCAAAGCGAAGTCCCAATCCATTTACATGAATAGCTGGTTGCTTATAGGATACGTTCTCATAAGTATTCATGGAATGCTTTTCATTGATAAAATTCAAACCAAAACTGGCTCCTGAGTACATTTCAAATTTGCCATCATCCGAAGCAATCCAATTTATGCGTAGTTCGGGCATAAAGCTGAAAATATCTATTGTAACATTTTCGATAGGAAAAACTCCCGTGTTAGGATCAGGATTTCCATAGGGAGCTTTATTACTGGATAGTTGCTGGTATCCAAGATTTACTCCCACCTCCATTCTCTTGTATTTAAAAAAAGATATATCAGCGAAGAAAACAAGTGTGGAATTATCACTTATTTCCCATAAAAAGTCAGAGGATGGATCGTAATAATATCCTGTAGGGTCATATTCAAATTTGGTGATATAGGTATCATTTGTGCTAAAAACTCCTGCTGACACCTCTGCCCGTATAAAGCCAATTTCGGTAGACTGGGCTAATACAGGAAGTGTAGAAATAGCAAATAAGCTTAGGGCAAATATCTTTTTCATGGCCTTTGTGTTAATGTGTTTTGATTATAGTCTCAATGATAGTCCTGCGCGCATAAGCCCTTTGGAGCCAAAGCCCACTTCCATAAATCCACCAAACTTGTCACCAAGTCGAAGTCCGAGGCCCGTAATATCAAAAGCGGGAATAAAAAATGAAGCGTCTTGTTGATTTTGAGTTGCGTAGTCTTCACGCACATTGGTGAGCCCCAGTCCAAAAGCTGAGTACATTTCAAACCTTTTGTCACCTGAGGTAACCCAATTTAAACGTGCATTAGGAATGAAAGATATATAGCTCACATCCAAATTATCATAAACGCCATTAGGGTTGGAGTTGGTGAAAACCGGATTTGAGATATACGCTTTTTGGTATCCAATAGATATTGCAACTTCCAGCTTTTTGTACCTGAAAAAAGAAAGGCCCAAAAAGTAAGTTCCAGTTACGTTCCTTCCCCAAATATCACTGGTCGGGTATTGGATATCCGTATAAATATCCTTGGTAGTATATAAGCCAGCGGTAGCCTCAAGTCTCAAAAAACCCATTTCAGATTCATAAGAGCTTTGAGCATAACTCATCCCCGTTCCCAAGGTTATAATAAATACAAGTGCTACTAATTTTTTCATCGTTGTTTTTATTGTTTTTTAGTTTATTTATTGATTTACACACTTAAGTATTAAATGCTTGAAATCTCAAATCTTAATTCACTCATGAATAACACAAAGTAAAATACAAAGAAATTAGATGCATTCAGTTTAACACGCAAAATGTACAATTCTAATAACCTAAACGATAGAAGATAGAACTTAGTTGGGGCTGGGGATAAAAAAATAATTAAGCCACCGGAAGCCACTGTTTATGCCAACTTTGACTTAAGGGTACTTCCCACTGGGTGTTAAATTGTCCTTTCGTCTCCACCAAATTATTGAACACAGTGGTATTTTCATCCAAATCACCACTCTCCAGAGCAGCTCTGAAATTCACCATGTGCATAGTATCAATCATAGTGTTTTCGCTGTCGCGGAATGCGATTTGAGTACGGTCCATAAGGGAAATTTTGAGCTCAGTTTCTAAGCTTTGAATTAGACTCACTAATTTGTCAATGGAGCACCCAGTAGCTTGGTAACTTGCTTCGCTAAGTACTACTACTATAAAGCGGTCATAAAAAATACGAAAAGAAGCTTCTAAATCTTTGCCATGGGCTTGCCAGCTTTCAATAAAATTGATCAATCGGGCACTCACTCTTTCTTCTATTTCAAAAGGCATGAAATTAGTTGCCTGGTAGATCCATATTCTAGAGTTGTCGGACATGTTATCGAAGTCAGTATACATTGCAAAGCAGTTTTATATGTATTAATTTATAAATCTTGAGCTTCAGCTATGAGTTCGGCCAAGTCAAGCACAGGAAGAGAGCCTTCACGCTCGCTGTTTTTTACACCATCGGTCATCATTGTGTTGCAAAATGGACAGCCGGCAGCAATTACGTCTGGTTTAGTTTCAATGGCTTCTTCGGTACGCTCTACATTTATGTCTTTTTTGCCAGGTTCTGGCTCTTTAAACATTTGAGCACCACCTGCACCGCAGCATAAGCCATTACTTTTGCACCTGCGCATTTCCACAAGTTCTGCATCCAGTTTTTGAATAAGCTCCCGTGGGGCTTCGTATATTCCATTAGCACGACCAAGGTAACAGGGGTCATGATACGTGATACGCTTGCCTTTGTATGGTCCCCCGGAAATACTGATTTTTCCATCTTTCAATAAATTGTTGATGAAAGTGGTGTGGTGCATAACTTTATATTTCCCACCTAGCTCTGGATATTCATTTGCCAATGTATTAAAGCAGTGCGGGCAAGTAGTTACAATCTGCGTAACTTCATATGCATCCAATACCTGAATATTAGCCATTGCCTGCATCATAAATAAAAACTCATTGCCTGCACGTTTGGCAGGATCGCCTGTACAGCTTTCTTCTGCGCCAAGCACGGCAAAGTTTACACCTGCTTTGTTAAGAATTTTCACAAAAGCTTTGGTTATTTTTTTTGCTCGATCATCAAAGCTTCCAGCACATCCTACCCAAAATAGTACATCTGGCTTTGCTCCGGAGGCCATTAGCTCGGCCATGGTTGGTACTTTTATAGTTTCGGTTTCCATCTTAATCTATAAGTTCAAAAATTTTGTTATCCGTGGTTCTAAAGCCCACAAGACCTTTTAAGGTATTAATGTAAAAAGAGCTTCGACTGATGCTGTCTCTTTTTAAAAAGTATACGTTGCTAAATGTTTTTTCCTGCAACTTTAAGGTGGGTTCAAATGCACATCTTTTACTAACGCATCTCAGACTATCGGTATATAAAAAGCTCAACTTACCCTGAACTACGTTATTTTCAAAAAATGTGATATCCAAGAAGTCTTTTGAGCGCGAACCAAAAGAGCTGTCGTATTGAGAATACACTCTATAGGTAACCTTGTAAGGATTGCCTACACCTCGTAGGGTTGCATGGTGCTCCTGCACTTCTACATAATCCAGAGTTCCTACACTTCCTGTGCTACCCACATCTTGCGAGCTTCTTATATAACTGGTGTCGATACCGGACTGTGTGAAAGCCAAAGTATCAGCCGTATTGCTTCTGTAGTGTTTTGTGGTTTTATTATTAGGAATAAACTGTACAATATCTTGAGTGGGGGTAAGGGTAAAATAGCTATCCTTATTGCAGGCTTGCAATGCTAAAAGTAGCGCTATAAGTGATAGTGTATTTCTCATGAAAAAAGCTCTTAAATGGCGAGCCGCCTATGCTTCATTTATCCAGTTTCCACGATCTGCCGCAGGGTAAGCCCATGGAGCACCATTGTTTTCAATATTGCTCATCATTCCGTTGAGCGCTTGATTAGCTGCTGATTCCTCCATTACAAGGTATCTGCGCATATCCATAATTATCGAAAGTGGATCAATGTTTACAGGGCAAGCTTCTGTACAAGCATTGCAAGTGGTGCAAGCCCATAATTCTTCTCTAGTAATAAAGTCGTCTATAAGTGTTTTGCCGTCTTCTTTAAACTCGCCCTTATTAGCGTCTATATTTTTGCCAACTTCTTCCAGCCTATCGCGGGTGTCCATCATTATTTTTCGAGGACTTAATTTTTTGCCGGTTTGGTTTGCCGGGCAAGAGTCTGTACAACGCCCACATTCGGTGCAAGCGTATGAGTTCATTAGTTGTACCCAATTCAAATCCATTACATCTTTTGCACCAAATCGTTCAGGGGTAGCAACTTCAGTTCCTTCTGGAGGAGCAGCAAATGGATCGGCATTTGGATCCATCATTAACTCTACTTCCTTTTTTACACTTTCCATATTGGTAAACTGACCTTTTGGCTCAAGCTTAGAATACCAAACATTAGGAAAAGCTAAAATAATATGAAAGTGCTTGGAGTAGGGGAGGTAGTTTAAGAAGGCAAGTATTCCAACAATGTGTGCCCACCAAAATATACGCTCCATGGTATGTAACGACTCTACAGAAAAACCTGAAAACATTGGAGCCAACATTCCACTAATCAACCATGGGCCAGCTTTAGCATCAGGCAAATTAGCCTCTACAGCGCCAAGGAGCAATAGAGCGGTCATCAGTACCAATTCTATAATAAGAATGTTATTTCCATCTTTTTTGGCCCAACCTGTGAGATCCTTAAAGCGAGGAACAACACTCACATTTCTGCGATAGAGAAATACCAGACAGGCAATTATTACAAGAACTGCAAGAATTTCGAAGAAGTTTATAGCTACGTCATAAAGACCTCCTAAGGGCTCAGCAAATATCCGGTGTGTACCAAATATTCCATCAATAAGAATTTCTGCAACTTCAATATTGATAAGTAAGAAGCCAGCATATATTACCACATGAAAAAACCCGGCAACAGCACGTCTTTTTACCATTTTAGATTGGCCAAAGGCCACACGTGTCATTAATGCCCAGCGCTCACTTTTGCGGTCAGAACGATTTTTATCTTTTCCTAGCTTAATGTTGCGCCAAATTTTGCTGAAGCTGCGTCCAAATAAGGCAAATGCTGCAATCAGCACAACAATGAAAATGATATTTTGAATACCGAAATGCATAGGTCTCTTTGTTTGATTAGTCCTTTAGTTCCTCTCTTCTGGCTGCATCTTTTTGCTCTTGTTTAAGGAGCTCTTCTTCGTCATAATCCTTTCTTCCTCCAAAAAGCTTGATATACCTTTTGGGATTATACTTAATATCCAGAAGAAGAAGATCGAGCTGCTCTGATGCGCTTTCTAAATTATTATAGAGCTCAGGGTCATTCACTAATTTAGCCATTGTTCCATCTCCTGAATCTATTTTTGACAACACACTTTCTGCTGCAATAAGCGTATTGTTGAGGCTCTCGAAAGTTTCCTTAAATCTAACTTTGCTAAGTGAGTCACTCAATGAGTTTAGGTTTCTAAAAATACCGCTGAGCTCCTCACTATTTTCTTCCAGATTGGTGGTGATTTTGTTGAGATTGGCAAAGGTACCTACCATATCAGATTGTGAGGTGGTGACGGTTCTATCTAAAGAACCCATGGTGCTTTCCAAGTGAGAAAAGCTTCTTTTCAATGAACTTAGCGTGGCTTCAAATCCGTCTTGTGAATTATCATCTAAGAAGCCTGTAAGAAGAAAAAGAACTGTATCCATTGAACCAAAAAGCTTTTCCATTTTGTTCTTCAATGGAGCAACTTGTTTATTCACCTCTTCAGTAAGACTAAGCTCAATATTCGACTTTAAGGTATCACCATTTTGAGCGTACTCACTGCTCTTGCCAAGGGTAAGGTTTATGGCTTTATCTCCAAGTAAATCCGTACTTTGAATGGCCGCAGTTGAGTTTTTTGGAATGTCAAAATCACTAGTGATATTTAATGCTACCACCAAGTCTCCTGACCCATTGGGGTGAAAATAAACCTTATCTACTGTGCCTACCTTGTAGCCATTCAATAGAATAGATTTGGCAGGAGTAAGTCCTTCTACGCGATCATACACCGCATAAAAAATTTTCTTTTTTTCGAATACGTCTTGTCCTTTTAAAAAATTAAGGCCCCAGTATAGGAGCACTATTGCAACAATGGATACAAGACCAACTTTAAATTCCCTACTTATTTTCAAGAGGTATAGTGTTTGAGTTTAACAAATATTGTAAATTTTATTCAAGCAGTTTGCTAGCTTCGGATATTGAAATCCTATTACCATTCGCCAAAGCTACAACAAAGGCATCCTTAAAGCCTGCATCCTTCATCTTCATTTTTAATGCTTCCGCAGTTTTTAAATCGGTTGTTTGTCCTACAATATACTTGTAAAGTCCTCCATCTTCATAAAAACGTACGCCTTCCACACCATTAAAATTCTGAGAAACAAGTTCTTTTTTGATACCGCTTGTGGCAAGCTGCACGCAGTAGTAAACATCTTTTGTGTCAACTTGTTTGCTATCTGGTTTTGAGGCTGGTGTTTTTTCCAATGATGTATTTTCCTTTCCCACCGTAGGCTGTGCAGAATTAGGGGTAGGCTTAGTTGAGGTGGATTGATTTACCGGAGTTAGGTTTAAATGAAATTGCTCCCGTTCTTCTTTATATTCTTTAAAAGCACGATAAATAGCGCTTGCCATATAGGATTGGCCTTTGTCAGAATTCAAAAAATCTTCTTCGGCCGGATTAGTAAGAAAACCCAACTCTATAAGTACGGATGGCATTACAGCCATTTTTGTAACCATAAGTGGTTGTTGTTTTACACCACGATCTTTGCGATTGACTCTGGTTCTAAATTGATCTTGCACTTTTATGGCAAAGCTTACACTTTGATTCATAAAGTTGCTTTGATACAAAGTATAGGCTTGATAACTGGATGGATCGTTTGGGTCAAAACCCTCATATTTTTCTTCATAGTTTTCCTCCAGATAAATTACGGAGTTTTCCCGCATGGCCACGCGAAGGTTGTCATCGTCATGATTTTGTCCCATAACCAAAGTAGTGGCCCCTGACACGGATGACTTCGTGAAGGCATCACAATGAATAGATATAAATAGGTCAGCTTCAGCACGGTTGGCAATTTGAGCACGCTCCTGAAGGTCAACAAGTACATCTGTACTGCGTGTATAAATTACTTTTACATCCTCAAAGTTTTCTTCAATGTAGCCTCCAAGTTTTAGTGCCACAATCAAGGCTATGTCTTTTTCTGTAGTCTTATATCGCCTTGTACCAAGGTTTCCCGGATCTTTACCTCCATGCCCGGCATCAATCACCACGGTGTGCACGCCTTCTTTTTGTGAAGTTTGGCCATGGCCTGTGATGCCCGCCAGCATTAGGGCGGAAAGTATTATATATACTATACTTTTCTTCAATGGACTGATTTTTGATTAGCTTTGGCCACTCAAATTGGGAGCCAAAAATTTACGAAGCAAAGGTATAAGTCATCTTGAGCAAAAGGGTGCTAAAATTTATCATTTTATTAACGGTCATTGTTGGCTTTGTTGTGCCCTCTTTTGGTCAGGTAGTACCTAGCGATAGTTTATCCCCAATCGACTCTGTGGCTCAGGCGCTGGATTCTACGTCAGCTGATGTGTTGGATACGCTATCTCAAAATTCTTCGGTTTCAAACAAAATACGGCTAAGTACCGATTCTATTTACAGCACTCCTGTAAAAGCTTCTCCCGATAATGGTGGTTTTTTAACCTCTAAAGTGGAGTACACCGCTTCGGATAGTATTGTTGGAAGTTTAGACATTGGCGAAGCCTACTTATATAATCAAGCCAAGGTTACCTATGAGGGTATGTCCATCAGTGCAGGGTATATTCAAATTAATTTTGACAATAGCGAGGTTTATGCCACTGGTTTACGCGATACTTCGGGCAAGGTGGTGCAAAAACCAATTTTTGTGGAGGGCGGAAAATCCTATAGAGCCGATACGATGCGCTATAATTTTGACTCTAAGAAAGCAAAAATAAAACGAGTAATTACTAAGGAAGGCGAGGGGTATTTGCATGGGGAAGATGTAAAAAAGGTTAGTGATAATGTGTTTTATGTAAAAAATGCATCCTACACTACTTGTAGCCATGAGCATCCCCATTTTCAGATAAAGTCAAATAAAGCTAAAGTGGTGGCTGGTGATAAAATCATTACCAGATTTGCTTATCTGGAAGTACTGGACGTTCCCACTCCATTGATAGTTCCGTTTGGCTTTTTCCCAACTACCGAAACCAGAAAGTCGGGAATCATAATACCACAGTACGGACGAAACCTAAATAGGGGTTACTTTCTTACCAATGGTGGGTATTACTGGGCTATAAATGATTATCTGGACTTGACGCTTACCGGAGATGCCTACAGCCAAGGAGGTTGGGGATTGAATGGAAGAACCAACTACCGCAAGCGCTATAAGTACTCAGGAAATTTTGGAATGAACTATAGCAAGGTGAAGTATGGGCGAGTAGAGTTTGCGGAATATGGAAGCCAGTTTTTTGCTGATAATTCTCAATTTGCGGTAAACTGGAGCCACCAGCAAGATCCAAAGGCTAACCCAAGTTTTAGATTTTCTGCAAATGTAAATCTGAGCTCAGCAAATTATTTTAAACTAAATAGTACCGATAGGGATGAGGTGCTTCAAAATACGGCAAACTCCAGCATTAGTATAAATAAGAGCTGGGTGGGCAAGCCATATAACCTTACAGCTACATTAAATCATTCGCAAAACAATACCACTAATGATATGACGGTAACTTTGCCGGATGTAAACTTCTCTGTAAACCGTCAGTTTCCTTTTAAACGCAGAAATGCAGTGGGTAAGAAAAAGTGGTTTGAAGAAATTGGCTATTCATATAATGTGACCGGAAAAAATGAAATCCGCACAAAAATGGGTAAGCCATTTTTTACTGAAACTGTATTTGTTGATAGTGCCAGAAATGGAATTCGCCACAGTATTCCGATCAGTGCCAATTATAAAGTTTTTAAAAACTTTGTATTGAACCCTAGCATAAACTATACTGAGCGTTGGTATTTTGAACGATCAGAATGGGGATTTGTAGACTCACTTGACGGCAGGGCCATAAATCAGGCACGAGTAGTAGATACTACAAAGGGTTTCTATGGGGTAAGAGATTTTAGTCTCAATGCAAATTTAAGCACCAAACTGTACGGCCAATGGAAC
This sequence comes from Bacteroidia bacterium, assembly GCA_030427285.1. GTDB lineage: Bacteria > Bacteroidota > Bacteroidia > Flavobacteriales > Schleiferiaceae > Owenweeksia. The sequence continues at coordinate 3,467 of JAUHWX010000040.1, read as the reverse complement.
TATAAAGGGTATATAAAAGCCATAAGGCATGTAATGACACCCACAGTTGGTTTTTCCTACCGACCTGATTATTCAACAGATTTTTGGGGGTACTATCAGGAGGTGCAAATAGACACCTTGGGCAATACAGATCGAAAAAACATGTACAATTATGGCTTATATGGTTCGCCAGGTGAAGGTGTTCAGGGTAATGTAAACTTTTCTTTGCTCAATACGCTCGAATCAAAAATTCGTGATAAACAGGATAGTACTGGGGCAAAAAAAATAAAGATCTTAGAGAGACTTAGTTTAACAACCTCTTACAATGTTGCCGCTGAGGAGTTCAAATGGTCAAATGTAAATCTTACTATGTCCTCTTCTATTTTCAAAGGATTGGTTTCGCTCAACTATACAGCCACTTTTGATTTATACGGCTATGATGAAACAGAAATGAAGCGTGTAAATGATTTTGCGTTTAATGTAAATGGTAAGCTATTGCGCACCACCCAGCAGCGGTTTACCACAGGTATTAATTTAGATCAAAGTAGATTTAGCAAAAAGGGAAGCGGTAAAAAAAATGATGAGGTAAAATCAAAAGGTCCGGTGGCTGACCCTGGTTTTGCTAATGACTTAGGTATTACTGATGGTGACATAAATTATTATAACACACGTCAACGGGTGGACTTTTCGCTTCCCTGGTCAGCAAATATAAATTACAACCTTACTAAAAGTTATAATGGCTTAAATGCTGTAGTAAGGCAATCTGCCGATTTTAATGCCAACTTCGAAATAACTGAAAACTGGAGAGCAGGAATGAGTACTGGTTACGATATTGAGGCCAAAGATTTTACCTATACCTCATTTGATTTTTACCGAAACCTGCACTGCTGGGAAATCCGTTGCTCTTGGGTGCCATTTGGTTTGCAACAATCTTATACCATTGGTATAAATGTAAAAGCGCAAACGCTCAAAGACTTGAAACTAGAGCGCGTTAGAGGTATTGGAGATTTTGAGCGCTAGAGTGCTAACCAGTTTTTAATAATCGGAAGGCCACCCTCGGTCATTATAGATTCTGGGTGAAATTGTACCCCACACACCTTATACTTTTGGTGCTCCAAACTCATCACTGTTCCCATTTCAGATTTTGAAGTAACTACCAAATCTTTAGGAAGAGAAATATCATCAATGGCCCAGGAGTGATAAAGCCCTACTTTAAATTCTTGAGGCAAATTATCCAATAGCTTAGAAGGTATTATTTGTCTCACCTTTCGGGAAATACCATGAGCGACTAACTGCTGGTTATATAGTTTTCCTCCAAAAAATTCGGCTATAGCCTGACAACCTAAGCAAACTCCAAATATACTTTTGGTTTGATAATACTTTTCAAGAAGAGACATTGTAATTCCAGCGGCTTGGGGCAGCCCGGGTCCTGGTGAAATTATGATATGTGAAAATTCATCAACTTCCTCTAAAGAAATTTCATCATTTCGTATTACCACCACATCATCACACAGCTGATCCACATAATGGAAAAGATTGTAGGTGAATGAATCGTAATTGTCGAGTATCAAGACTTTCACTGGTAAAATGCTTCTTTTGGTAGAGCTTGCAAATAGAAGAAATTGCTTTGAATATATTTAGCCTCTCAAAATAAAATCAAGAATGAAAAAGATAATTACATCCACCAAAGCACCAGCTCCTATTGGCCCATATAACCAAGCCGTTTTGGCAAATGGTACTCTTTATATTTCTGGGCAAATAGCATTAAACCCTGACACGGGAGAGCTTATGGATAGCACTATTCAGGAAGAAACCGAATGGGTAATGAAGCACTTGGGCAGTATTTTGGCGGAAGCCGGAATGGATTATTCCAATCTGGTGAAGTGTAGCATTTTTATAAAAGACATGGGGCAGTTTGCACAAATTAATGAAGTATATGCAAAGTACTTTAAGGCAGATCCTCCAGCCAGAGAAACGGTGGAAGTAGCTTGTTTGCCAAAAAATGTAAATGTGGAGATTTCTGGGATTGCCGTAAAGTAAACTTTGGTAATGGCTTTTTTACCCTGTCGATAGTTTTTGCCTTGATATCAGGTAACCACTTTCAGGGCTTGCAGCTACTGACAAGGTAAGCGGGTAACTGCACCTGCCAGGTTTTTAAAACCCTGTAGGTCTTAAATAATACATGCCGTACTTTCGCCCTCAAATGGATTCACTTACACAAATAGTTTTAGGGGCGGCTGTTGGCGAGGCTGTGCTTGGTAAAAAAGTGGGTAATAAAGCAATGCTTTATGGTGCTATTGCGGGCACTATTCCTGATTTGGATGTACTGGCCTCAAACTTTACTGATACGGTTACAGCTCTTGCTGTTCATCGAGGGTTCACACATTCCATAGTTTTTTCTGTGCTTTTTGCGCCCATATTTGGTTGGCTTGTTTCCCGCTATGAATCCTATAAAAGCTTCAAAGGCTGGTCATGGCTCTTCTTTTGGACCTTTATTACGCATCCACTTTTAGATGCGCATACCACTTGGGGCACGCAGCTATTTTGGCCTATGGATGTACGCTTGGCTTTCAAAACCATCTTTGTGATTGATCCCCTTTATACTCTGCCTTTTTTGATGTTTTTGATTTTAGCCATGCGCCAAAAGCGAACATCAGCTAAACGTAGGAAGTATAACAATTTGGGCTTAATTATTAGCTCAAGCTACTTAGCCCTAACTTTTTTGCTAAAGTGGTTGGCGTATGCACAATTTGAATCTGCCTTAAAAGAACAAAATATAGAATATACTCAGCTGGATACGCGTCCATCGCCCATGAACACTATACTATGGAGCGCCAATGTAGAAACTGATGACGCCTACTTATTGGGGAACTATTCATTTTTTGACACGCAACCTATCACTTTTGAAACGTACCCCAAAAATCATGAGTTGCTGGGAAACCTCTCGGAGAATGAAAAGGTACAGCGCATGATTCATATTTCCGAAGGCTGGTATACCATCAGTATAGAAGGTGAGCAGTTGTACTTTAATGATTTGCGTTTTGGCCTAATGAGCTTGGAGCCCAATTCTCAAAACTTTGTTTTTAGGTATAAAATCAATGTGGATAAATCAGGTGATGTAGAGTTTGCGGAAGAACCTAAAGATACCCGTGATGGCATAAAAATGCTGGCAGAATTGTGGCAGAGAATTAGGGGAAATTGATTTTAGCTAGAGTCCTGACAGGTTTATAAATGTGACGTTGATAAACCTGTAAGGACTAATACATCCCCCGATAAGCAGCCCTGTTTGAGTTTCAAACTCAACCAGGGCTATATCGTATATCTACCCTTTTTTTAAAAGTTTTTGCTTTACAACTGAGGTGTTACAAAATCTCCACCCATAGCTACACCGGCTATTATTATAATAAATATGAGTGCGTAAAGGCTGATGATTACCACCGTAGTAATGCCAATAAATTTGAAGAAGCTCTTGTTTTTATCCAATGCTA
>JAUHWX010000259.1 GCA_030427285.1 Bacteroidia bacterium | reverse complement strand
CCTGACTGTACCAAGCCGAATCCATACCATATATATTAAGAAGGTCTTCTTTTTTATAAAATTGCCCGCCTTTGTTTCTGTACTTAATAATTCGTTCTGCTAAAAATGGACGAAGACCCAGCGCTTCGAATTCTTCAACACTTGCAATATTGGGGTCAAAATCAAAAAAAGAAACTTCCTCAGTAGAACTATAGTTTGCGATTGAGTCTTTTTGGCGCTCCCAATTTTTAACCACAGAAGCAAAACGCGCTGCATCTGCTTCAGGAAGTGGCTTTACGAAAATGTCACTGAAATAAAGGAATAGCTGAATACCCAAGGCCACCGCTATCAAAATCAAAAGTCCGTTGCGTTGCTTTTTATTGTAGTTGAATAATTCTTTTAGTCCCTTCCACATATCTATGGCCTTGGTTCATCATCATTTTCATCATACGAATCCGGCTCGGGCCTGGGTGGTGTGCTCAGTACTTTTTTGAAAAAATAGATGGTGAAACCAACTACAACGAGTTGGGTGCTTACCATCAAAATTATAGCGCTGGTATTCATATTGTTTCGGTTTTAAGATTCTTTTGACGTTTGAGATAAGCTATGTACACCAAGATACTAATTCCTAAAAAGAGGGAAACGAGCAAGCCTCGGGCCGCATTGACATAATTTATTTTTTGTGTCAATCTTGCGATTTCTTCAGGATTGGTTGCTGCGGCCATGGTTTCTTTGAGGCCTGTGTTTTGAAGCATCAAAATGATAGAGTTATTATCCAATTGCCACCCGTTACCCGAAAACAATCCGCTAAAAGCTGAAGCCCAATCTCCGCCTTGCGGCAAAAAGAGCGACCCAAAAAATACGGCCATCAATAATAAAGGAGTAACGTACATCATTACATATTTAAAGAATATGGGCACTTTCATATCCGAACCAGAAAGCAACTCTGCCCAGCCTCGTTTCATTCCAAATATCCATGCAAAGAGTACTGCTTCCGCTGTAGCGAAAACCACCAATGACATGGTGCCTGCCCAGTAATCGTATTCATTAAAGAAAATTTGATCAACAACGCCATTAGTCGCTACTTGGTAAATTAAAACTGTAGGCAGGCCAAACATTAATATGATAAGGCCAAACGACCATGCGGCACTTTTTCGGCTAAAGCTAAATTCATCCTGCATGAAGCCCATCCATGGCGTACCCATGGCTAAGGAAGATGTAATTCCTGCAAAGAATAAAAGCCCAAACCAGAAGACACCTGCGAGATTACTAATGACGCTTCCCCATTGGTCAAACAAATAAGGCATAGTTTGAAACGCCATTCCAAAGCCTGCATTTTCCTTTACCCAATCAATTCCTAAATAACCTGCCGCGATAGGAATTACGATAAGGCTACCGAGAACCACTTCCACAAATTCGTTCATAAAACCAGCCGAAACTGCGTTGAGCGCAATATCATCCTTGGACTTTATATAGGAGGCATAACAATGCACCGTACCCATTCCTACTGAAAGCGTAAAAAACATTTGGCCCGCAGCCGCTAACCATACCGTAGGATTAGAAAGTGAATCAAACTGTGGTGTCCACAAAAAATTAAGACCGTCCCAGGCATTGGCATCAGGGTGCAAGGGCGAAGCTCCATCCGTGCCAAGGGTCAATCCGCGAAAAGCGAGAAAAGCACCAAAAATGAGCAACATGGGCACACCTATTTTGGCGGCCCGCTCCACTCCTTTTAGTCCTCTGGATAATATATAGGTATTCAGCGCCAAGCAGATTACATAAAAAACCACCGCTTCATAAGGTATGCCGGTGGTAGATTTACCAATAGTAAGATAGGTGTTGAAGAAATCGGCTACGGCTCCCTGCTCCATTCCCGTAAAGGTGCCACTGATGGAATGAAAAACGTAGGACATTGTCCATGACTCGATGTAACAATAATAGGAAGCAACGGCTATGTTGGTGAAAATACCGAACACGCCAAAGTATTTCCAAAAACGGGCTTTACCCATGGTATCCAATATAAATGGAGTACTGTGATTTCCTCCTTTGCCGCCAAAGCGCCCCATGCTCCACTCTATCCAAAGGATTGGAATTCCCATTAAAACAAAGCAAACTAAATATGGAATAATGAAGGCACCCCCTCCATTTTGAACAGCTTGAACAGGAAATCGAAGAAAGTTTCCAAGCCCTACGGCATTTCCGGCCATTGCCAAAATCAGCCCTATCCTGGAACCCCAGGCTTCTTTATTTGTACTCATCAGCGGTATATAAGGTCTTTAGCTCTAAAAGTAAACCGCACTAAATATATAAATATAAGCACCTACAAATTTGCCTGATGGCATCTTAAATTTGCCATAGCGGTATATTTTTAAGAACATTGCAAACTTTCAAAAACCAAAAACTACGAAATGCGTAAAGCAATACCGGTATTAACATTTCTATTTCTAAACATATTAAATCTTCAAGGGCAGGAATCTTCTCTAACCATTGAAGAGGTTAAGATCAATAATGTTTCAAATCAGATTAATGATGCTACGGCTGAAGTTGAAGTAACCGGAGGGGTACCTCCGTACAAATATTACTGGTCAAAAACCACAACCGATACCAACGCAAGAAAAAGTAACAACCTTACCGAAGGTGTGTCACACTCTGTAACTGTAAGGGACGCATCTGGAAACGAAGTTTTTGAGGAGTTTGAAATCGCATCAGAATCAGTGGCCGAAACTTTTAATGGAACTTTCAAACCAATTGTTGATGTATTTGCATCTGTAATTTTTTGGGATCCGTTTTACGCCATGGGAATGTATGACAACCGTGTTTTTAATGATGAAGGCGTGTTGGCTAAAAATCCCAACGGAACCGTACGCACCAATCAAATTCCATTTATCGTAATCTGGTTGATTTTTGGAGCCTTATTTTTCACCATCCGTATGGGCTTCATCAACTTTTGGGGTTGGCGCCACTCCATTGCCTTGGTTCGAGGAAAATTTGATGAAGATGATGCACCGGGTGAAGTAACTCACTTTCAAGCTTTGGCTACAGCCGTAAGTGCTACCGTAGGACTTGGAAATATTGCGGGTGTTGCCGTGGCAATTTCTGTAGGTGGCCCTGGAGCTACTTTTTGGCTGGTACTTGCCGGATTACTCGGTATGGCTTCCAAATTTACAGAGTGCACCCTAGGGGTAAAATACCGCGACATTGGCACTGACGGTGTGGTAGAAGGTGGCCCGATGCGTTACCTACGCAAAGGACTTGCCGCTAGAAACATGGGCGGACTTGGTAAAGTATTGGCCGTAGTTTTTGCAATTCTTGCTATAGGTGCCAGCTTTGGTGGTGGTAATATGTTTCAGGCTAATCAGGCATATGAGCAGCTTTCCAGCCAATTTCCAATGCTACAAGGTATGGGTCCATACTTCGGTGTTTTCTTAGCTATTTTGGTGGGTGTAGTTATCCTTGGTGGAATTCAGAGTATTGCTAAGGTTACTGAAAAAATTGTTCCTTTTATGGCTGGTCTTTACGTGTTGGCAGCTTTAATTATTGTTTTCAAAAACATTGGAAATATTGGTCATGCCTTCACCCTTATTATTGATGGTGCTTTTGCTCCATCTGCCATGCTTGGTGGGTTTATCGGAGTTTTGGTTCAGGGGTTTAGAAGAGCTGCATTCTCAAA
>JAUHWX010000039.1 GCA_030427285.1 Bacteroidia bacterium | reverse complement strand
TGCTTCAGGAGTAAGGAAGCCTATGCCCGAAACCTGATAAAAAGCCCGAAACCGGCAGGGAAAAATCAAAATTATTCCATTTTGAAACCAAAATAACAAACCAAAAAGCTTAACTTAATAGCATTGAGGGTACCTGACATCAAATTCGTTTTTATTAAAAAAATGATTTTGAAGCACTTTTTGGGATATATCAGTGGGTATATCTTTTATTACTGTAGGGAAAAAAACGGTTGGTGTTAGTACTTTTATTTTTTTATGGTCTTTGCCATGTACATCATAGAAGGCTGCTGTTTCTTTATCGTACATTACTTCAAGTATGCTTTTTACAGTCTGGTTATATCTCGTTTTATAGATTGGCGCATCTGGGTCTGACACTTTTTTACATAGCTGATGTAATGCTAAAAGATTTTGTGCGTAAATAGTGTTAAACCCTACCTCTTTGACTATAAAATATCCCTTTTCATATATTTTTTTATCATTGTAATTGTTGAGAAAATTCCGGAAGTCAATACCAATAACTTTTACAAATAATCGCCAATCAGCTTTTCCAGGAGGAAAATTAACCACTTCATCGAAACTGGGCTTCCAGTCAATACCGGACTCAATTGGAGAAATAATTGAAATCATACCTTGTCCTTCAAAATCCCTATTGAGGGCTATCCAATTATAAAACTTTTTCAGGTTGGGCAGCATCTCTTTCAGAAATTCAAGATCATTGGAAGCCATGACTACTTTCTGCACTGCCTGAGCTACCAGCGGTGGCTGTAACAATGCACTCATATGGGTCTTAAAAAGCTTCCATTTCAAACCGGGTTTAGATTGGAAAATATCTGTATATCGCTTTGGTAGCGTGTTATTCCAATAAATCATGTGTCCTACAAAACCATCCTCTTTCTGTAAACAGAAAAGACTTTGCAAATGCCTTTTTGCCATATCCGCTCGATTTAAAGCTGTAAGAATATAGGCGTGAAAGCAAGTATCCCAAAAAAATTGAAATGGATAGGAAAACGGAGAAGGTTTAGTATAGTGGAAATGACGGCCGGCGGTTTTAGAATACCCCTTAACCATATTCTTATCCAAAAGACCATTCACTTTATCACGTAGTTCCTTCTCTGTCATCTTACCAATTTATTTTACATATTGATTCCAAAGTCCATAGCGCTCAGCAATTTTTCCCTGAGGCAGGGACAAGACCGCTATGGCTATTCCTAACACTGTATCGATTATGGAAAGTAATAAGGCTCCATCCTGTACAAACCAAGGCAGGACAGCTATTGCCAAGCCTAATAACACATTGAAATAGCGTCCGATCCTAAGTGGTTCTGCCATGCATACTACTGCTGTTACTACCACTAAAGCACCCCCCAGGTGATTTATATCAGCCGCTTTAGTTTCTATGCCCACACCTAATTGTGCCGGGACAAACATCAGCCCCAAACCCAGGATGGTAGTCAGGGTAAGCATCCATGGTGAGCTCATACCCCAAATAGAAGCTTTAAATACCTTAAGGGGCTTCTGGGGAAAACTCAGTAAAGTGGGTGACCGATCATCACTTTTAGTAGTAACAGGCTCTCCACCTTTCCAGAAAACCCTCCAGAGTGAATCGCCCTTGCGTTTTCTTTGAACCATGTGCTGCCCCATGGCTATCACTTCATCTATCTGCAGAGGTATCATGGGCAACATAATAATAGCTGTTGCCAAGCAGATCGTACACCAGGCTCCTACGCTAAGTGGCTGCGAAATCACTAAGAAGATACTGACAAACCCCAAGGGTATCACTAGGATTCCAAAAAAGGTGACCATCCAGGGCATGGTACGCCAACGTGATGTTCCACCCATGCAACCCATTAAAAATTCCAATGTGTAGGCCAATGTACCCAAAGCTGCATCAGATATAGGCCAGGAGTGCGACATATCGGAATTCAGCACCTTTATTGTGCTATTTCCAAAAAACGGATCCCAGGCATAATCAACGTACCCCAACTGAAATGCTGCCAGGTAGCGGGAGGCAATCCAGCCCACAAAAGCCAATGCGATCATGATCCATCGCTGTGGCCAGCTTGATGGATTGTAGCTCCATCCATCTGGAACATCCCCTCCCATCTTCATGAACATTATCATATTTGGCATTCCCGGTATAAGTATGGAAAGGGCAATAACTAATACTCCCACCATTGTTCCATTAAGGTATCCTACTGCGGTGGGCGACCAAAAAATCAATGGAGCCATACTGATCCAAATCCCGATAAAGCAACATATCCAAATGCTATAGGGCCGGTTTGGGGTCAATGCACGCCAGCCAAAAAAAATCAGGAGTATTCCACTAATGATATCACTCCATTTCATAGCGGCAATTCGTCCACTCATAGATAACCACACTTCCCTCCCGCCACTTGGCTCAACTACATTCTTTGCATAGTTAAAGGTCAGTGGTGAGGCCACCATCCAAACGCCTAACATGACTAGTGACCAATATATCCAGAGTGTATTGCTGTGGTGCATGTTTAGCATTTCTCTGCGTTGCCCGCTATCCGTCTTCATTCCTCCATCATTCTCCTCTTTATCATCATCGTGCTGGTCCTTTTTCATGGACGTTTCCGCCATTGGCCGGGTAACGCCTCTCTTCCCCATTCCTCCTTGGTTTTGGTGCTCATTTTGATCTTCTTTTTCCATTGCGTCGTATGGTTTAGTTGATAAAAAGCCTTTACTTCATTAGTCCTTTTCCTTTTTTAATTTTGATGGAAGCCAATACACAAAAAGAAACAGGTTCAAAATCGTATTGAAAATTCTTATATAAAGGTCCTTGAACTACCTTCCTGAAAAAATGGATATATAACGTAATAATCAACGTTAAGGTAATAACCGGCACAACGAAAATACCAAAGCTAAGGTCCATTGTTTACACGATTTTAAAATTCCGCATCATGCCCATATCCTCATGCTCCAGATTGTGGCAGTGGTATACAAACAAGCCTTTAAAATTTTTGAACTGCATGATAACTTTGGCACTCATCCCAGGCATCAACAAAACGGTATCGTGCCAGCCTTCATCTACAAACCCATCTTTTATGGCATCCCATAATTGGGGATCCACATTAGCGACATCTCTTTCTAAAATATTGAACTGCACCTGGTGGATATGGATCGGGTGAGGCATCTGCATCCTATTGCCCATCATTCCCTGGTTGTTCATCATACCATTTTCATCGCCCATCATACCGTGACCATCCATCATGCCTCCACCATCATCATCACTCATCATACCTCCGCCATTGATCAGTTTCCAAACTTCGGTGCTTCCGAGCTTTACAATTTCTTCATCGGCTACTTCCGTGGTTTCCCAGGTTCGCCCGTTGATCGTCCACTCCATGTGGCCCATAGCGAAAGTAAATTGCCGCGGGGCGTTTAGATTTACAGCAGTTGAGGGATCAATATAATCCGGATTGGCTAATTGCCGTGGCAAGGTATAAGCATTACTCCCTGAACCGCTGGCAAGTACGGTAAACACAGGATATTCGCTACCCTGTGGCAGGTCACTTTCAGCACCTTCCATCATACCTCCATCGCCCATCATGCCACCAGACATCACCTCCAGTGGGAAAGATGCGTTTTTCATAGTCAATTCAGTGCCTTCGGGCTTGTTGGTTAGATCCAGCCAAACGTCAGCTCTTTTTGCCGGGCCGAGCATGAGATAAGGTAATTCTTTGGGGGTACTTAACAAGCTCCCATCAATGCCAAAAACTATCACAGGGTTACCATCTCCCCAAGCCAGTTTATAGATCCTTGAGTTGGAACCGTTCAGTAACCTCAACCTGTATTTACAGCCCGCTTTCAGACTTAGCGTTTGTTCAGGACTGCCATTGATCAATATCCGATTTCCCAAAAAACCGGCCATGCGGTCCATCTGACCATTGTTCAAATAAACCAGTTGATTGTATTCATCAAAAGTGCGATCCTGGATCACGACCGGCAGGTCAAACGCTCCTTGCGGTAAATTGAGTAGTTGTTCTTCGTCATCGGTGACCAGTAACAGTCCTGCGAGTCCATTATACACTTGTGGGCCAGTGCGCCCATGTGGATGGGGATGAAACCAATAGGTGCCGGCCCGGTTCATTACTTTATATTCGTAGATGTATGTTTCCCCACTATTAATTACGTCTTGCGGGTGGCCATCGTACCGTTCTGGAACATGCATGCCATGCCAGTGAACAATACTCTCTTCCGGCAAGTCATTTTGGAAGCGAATACGGACTTTCTGTCCTTTACGTACTTTGATTATTGGCCCCAGATAGCTCCCCTCCAAGGGTTGAAGCGCCTCTTTGTTGCCTTTAATTAATTTCGCTTCATACACCCACACCTTTGTTTTTGGGCCTGGTAAAACGGATAAGTCACGTTGCACCGCTTTCAATTCTACATCTATATCGGGCTGAAAATCCTTACTGAGCTCAGGCTTTGCTGTAGTAGAAGTTTTAGTATCACAAGAAGGAAAGAATGGCCATATCATGGTAACTGTAGCGCCTGCTCCAGCCTTTGCCAAAAATTTTCTTCTGTTTATTCCGAAAGGTTCTTTCATATCTCTTTAGGTGTAGATTATTTCCGTATCTGCTTTACCAACCAGACAATCAATAGCACCAGCACTACCAGCAACAGCCCCCAAAAGAGCCACATCCAGCCCCCACCGTGCATACCAAAATTTGTTCCGTGATCCATCATAGTTTTCTGCTTTAGTTTTTACTTAATTCAGCATTGTCTTTCCTCATTTTCAAAAACCACTTTTCGCCTACGAAAATCAGTAGTAATAAAACTACCGATACAATAATAAGTAGCATATCACTCTGTGCTTTCATCCATATAAAGGCGGCCAAAACAACTATGTCAAGCACAATAGTGGTCAAAAGTATTTCTCCGTTTGCCTTGATTTCTTTTCGTAAATGTTTAAAAACACCCCATTGTATAATGATATCCATGATCAGATAAAAGATTGCTCCTAAAGTTGCAATCCTGCTGAGATCAAAAAATATGGTTAAGGTGATGGCGATGACTATGGTATAAGTCAACATATGCTGTTGCAGATTACCAGGCATTCCGAAGTGTTTATGGGGTATCAATTTCATTTCGGTAAGCATAGCGGTCATCCTCGAGATAGCAAACACATTGGCCAAAACACTGGATACGGTAGCAATGATTGCTATTCCAACGGTGAACCATAGGCCATATTTTCCGAAAGCAGGCCTGGCCGCTTCAGCCAGGGAGTAATCTTTTGCTTCTATAATCTTTGGAACAGAAAGATTGACTGATACCGCAAATGCGACCAGCAAATAAACAAGGGTGCAGATAAGAAGTGATATCCATATCGCTCTTCCTACGTTCTTGTGGGGCTTTACAATTTCTTCACCGCTATTGGTGATGGTAGTAAATCCTGCATAAGCCAGGATAGAAAGCGCGAGGGCGCCTAAGTAACTTCCTACGGAATAGTCGCCTGAAATTTCTGAAGGGATAGCTTCTCCAAATGAAAAACCAGCTGCCCAAAGACCTCCAATGGCAAAAATGGCTATACCGCCAACCTTGATAATTGCCATGAAGAAAGAAACTCTGTCGATGACCTTATTGCCCGCAATGTTGATCAAAAAAGTGATGACCAATAAAAATACCCCCAGTAGGGGAATCCAGAAATCGTTCTGATTTCCATCAAATAATTGCATGGTATAAGATCCGAAAGTCCGCGCTACCAAACTCTGGTTAATCACCATCGCGAAAGCCATCAATAGCGCGGCTACAGCTGTGATAACACCTTTTCCATAAGCCTTATTTAAGTACATGGCAATACCGCCGGCAGATGGATATGCATTTGACATTTTTATGTAGGCATATGCACTAAACCCGGCTATTATTGCTCCGACCAGAAAGGCTATCGGAAACAAGGATCCGGATAATTCAGCCACCTGTCCCAGCAAGGCAAAAATAGCTGCACCAATCATCACCCCGGTTCCTAAAGAGATAGCTCCTGTAAGTGATAGGCTGTTCTTCTTATATTTATCCACTGTCTATTTGGTCTTTTCCAGTTCTGTTTTTCTTTCTTCAAACTCCGCTTTGTCAATTTCTCCTTTGGCATAGCGGTTTTTTAGCGTCTCCATCGCTGAATTATTATTAGTGTTACCGTCATCAGTAGCGCCAGTATTCCTTTGAAATATGCCGCCTTTGCCCAGTGCCACAATTAAAACTACCACGAGTATTATCCCGATGACCCATCCGTACATCATAATGTTAGTGTTTAAATTTTAAGCCTGTCAAATCTTAAATTCCTGACAGGCTTGAATATTGAAAAAGAAGAGCTATTAGTTCTGATCCTGACTGCCCTTTCCTTTTTTCTTTTTATCCATCATTTCGTGTCCCTTCATCATGGAGTTCTTGTCCATCATGCCTTTGTCATGCATCTTTTGCATCATCTTCTTCATCATGTCAGGGTTATCCGTCATTTTCTCCATCATCTGCTCGTGATGTTTTTCCATCATTTCCTTCATCATCATCTTTTTCATGGACTCGTCCTCCATCATCTGCTTCATCATTTGCTTTTTGGCCTCCTTGTCACCCATCATTTTTTCCATCATCATCTGCTTCTTTTCTATGTCAGCCATCATCTGTTGCATCATCATCTGCTTGTCCTCCTTATTGCCCATCATATCTTTCATCATCATCTTTCGGTGCTCCGGATTTTGCATCATTTGCTGATGCATTGCCTTCATCGTTTCAGGGTTGCTTGAGAGTTGTTGCATGAATTTGTTCATCATCTCACTATCATTCATGATCATAGCAAAGACTTCTTCCTGCTTGCTTTCCTTTTTCATCATTTTCTCTACGTTTTGCGCCTGCAAAGCGGAGCTTAATGAAAATAAGAGCAGGGTAGCTATTGCTAATATTTTAGTATTCATAATTTTTATTGTTTAATGGTCTATAATTTATTTTTAATCTGGGATGGATTGTACCTGAGCCTGTACTATTGTCCCATTTCTTCGTTCATGTCCATCGAAGTGGTATCGCTCATCATGTGTTCGTCAGACTGCCCATCCTCATGCATGTGATCATTATCAGCTTCCACCGTTTCAGTTTGTTCATCATTCATCATGTCGCCATGATTCTGATCCGCATTTTGACTATGATTTCTACAGGATCTGCTAAGAGCTACCATTATTAAAAGAGTAAAAAAAATTGATGATTATTATGTTTGGCTTTTTCATAATTTGACATTTGATTTTTCTATGTGATCTAATATTTGATGCAGCCTTTCCTCGGCCTTGGTACCCATCGTGGTAAGCTTTTCATTTTTAGCCAATGAAAAAGTCACGGTTGGATCTACCACTGACACCTCTATAATTCCTTCAGGGTCCATTTCCTGAACAATAACATTGCACGGTAGCATTATTCCAGCCTTATTTTCGGTAGATAATGCTTCCAAGGCGAGTTCGGCATTGCAAGCACCCAATATTGTGTATCGATTTATTTCTTTTCCTAGATTTTCCTGAATATGATCATGAAGATTAAAGTGATTGACAACCTTAAGCTCCATCTGATTCAATGCATCTCTTACATTTTGCACGGCAACTTCAAAGGTTAGCGAGCCGTACCTTCTGCTTAAAGCGTAGGGCGTATGCATGCTTTCCTTATAATTTTCCTCAGCTATTTTATTTTTATCGCTCATGACGGAGAGTTATAGGTTTTCAATTACTGATTTCAATTTAGATTGAATTTCTTGGGCTATTTCAGACAGGCCTTCGTTTTCTACCGCCTGCATGGAAGCTACCGGGTCCACTGCCGCGACCTCAACGCCATTATTAACTTGCTGTACAATTACATTGCAGGGCAGCATCGCTCCAATTTTATCTTCAGCTAATAATGCTTTATGAGCGAGAGGCGGATTGCATGCACCCAGAATCTTGTAGGGCCGAAAGTCTTCATCCAGCTTTTTCTTCAGGGTTTCTTTTACATCAATTTCAGTAAGGATACCGAACCCTTCTTCCTTCAGGGCGTCCGTTACTTTTTGGATCGCTTCTTCGAAGCTTACGTCTTTTAATGTTTTTTCGTGGTAGAATTTCATCTATTTATATTTTTTACTTTTCGTCTTATGAGATTATAGTGATTTAAACTGTAAAATGATGTAACAATTGTTACACATCTATACAGCTAACTCTTAGCGAATGGTCCCTATCAGTTTGAGACGATCAATTATTACCTTCCAAGCTTAGGTCAGCCCGCTACTCATTCAGATTTCGTGTTTCCTCTTCAAGCAACCCTTTAAACTCGGGTAAGGGTCTGTTTTTCTTTTCCTCTTCTGTCTCCACCACACCATTTTCTCTGATGTCGTTGATCAACCATTGCATTTCCATAATTTCCCTGCGTTGGGCTTTAATAATTTCGTTAGCGAGTTTCCTTACCCGTACATCCTTTATTTGAGCGCGCTCACTTGTCAAAATTGCAATTGAATGATGTGGAATCATGCCTTCCATGTAGTCAACACCCGTGACGGTGACCTGACTTCTCACCAATCCTATACCACCGGCAATCAATACAATACCCAAGCCGACGATTGCTATGTTTGCCCCTCGCTTTTTATACATATTCAGCATAAACAGGAGCATTATTATGATCATGGAACCGGCCATGATCAGGGTCATGAAGAACCTTGTTTCGCTAAACCAGAAATGATCAATAATCTGGTAAGAATGGGTGTACATTAAAAAAAACATTGCTACCATAGCGGTTGCAATCATTGCAAAAAATTTAGCGTAATTGTTGCCGTGTTTTTGTTCGTTTTGCATCTTTTTAAGTTTTTATAATTTAATTGTTTTAAAATTTTATAGGTTGGTCAAAATCTTACGGACAGCCCTCCTCCGGCACCAAAGCGATTGTCATAGCTGGCCATTAGTGAGAAATTTCTAGACAGAAAATATTCTACGCCTGCAGACCATGTTGTTTCTCCTTTGTAGCTAATCGGCTCACTGGTACCTTCTTTCGTTAAAGTATTTACCCAGCCGAAATCGGCCTGATACTCGTAGTTTCCAAAAATGGCGGTTCGTGGGAAGATCATGATCTCCCGACTTATCCTGATTTCAGGCCGTAATTTATTATCCATCCTTACATCCAAGTTGAACATATAAGGTGTAAAGAACCGAATACCCGCAATAGCAGTTGCTGAAATTTCATCCAGGCTGTTCTCTATTTCATTTTCCAGGTTCACCCCGGCAAATACCCGGAAGTAATCATATAAATATCGTTCATAGGTAACTTCGGCCTCCATGTTTTCATTGTAACCAACCTCGGCATTCAGGTTGAATTGGTTTCTGATATTGGAGGATACGAAGTTCAGCTCAGTCATATGCGAAGCGATATCAGCCATCCCCCAGTTATAAAAGCGGTTGCCTTCCTTAAATAAAATTTTGGCCGGATATTTTGCCAAACGCGGATCACGCTCCGTATCGTAGCTCACTGCCCTGGCCATACCACCAATCATGTGATAAAGCACATGGCAATGCAAAAACCAATCACTATCTTCAATAGCGTCAAATTCAATTACCGTTTTCTGCATGGGAGGCACATTTACAGTGTGTTTTAAGGGCGAGTATTCACCATGCTTGTTGATAACCCTAAAAAAATGACCATGAAAGTGCATAGGGTGATGCATCATCGTCAGGTTATTGAAAGTGATTCGTACTTTTTCCCCTTTGGAAATCTTGATCATGTCCGCCTCGGACAGAGGGACACCGTTCATACTCCAAATGTACCGCCACATGTTACCTGTCAGGTTGAGCAATACGTCTCTTATGGGTTTGTCCTCATCTATGACGGTACTAGAAGGGGCTTTTAAATAATCGTAATTATATTCGGGGAACATATTCATACCCTCCATTTGATCTTCGGGTGAAGCTTTGTCCATGTTCATGCCATTTTCATGTCCCATTTGGGAATGTTCCATTCCTTCCATATGAGAACCCATTTTCTCTTCACCTTTCTTCATATCACGGTTCATGTCCATATGCTCCATTCCCTCCATATTCATTTCATCATCCATCTGCATTCCCCAGTTTTTCATTAATTCATGAGGTTCCTCTTCAGCAGGATTAAATTTCATAGCGGGAGCACCCATACGCATGTCCATCTGTGCCATTTGTTTCATCATACCAATTTTGTCTGGTCTTTGAACCTCAGGTGCTCCAATAACCTCACCCTTTCCTAAGAAAGCTGAAGTATATCCGGATCCATCCTGAGCAGTAGCCTTGAATTCGATTTTTCCTGTTTGGGGAATAGTGACGATAAAATCATATGTTTCTGCTATACCGATGAATGTTTTATTATGCCTTACCGGTACTACATTCAATCCATCGGCAGCTACTAAAAGCGGGTCTTCCCCTCCAAACGTCATCCAGAATTGCGAGGAAGCCGCACCATTAATGATGCGCAATCGTACTTTATCTCCCGGCTCAAACTGTGGGTATTCCTGCACTTCCTCTCCATTGTTAAGAAAGGCGGGGTAATAGATGTCGGCAATGTCAGCACTTTCCATTCTCTGTCTCCAGAAATTTAACTGAGCCCCGAAGGCTCCCCGTGCTATGACCCGATTGAGTGGTGTTGCCGTTCCTTTTTTAATGTTGTACCACTCATTACCACGCTTGAGGTTTCTCAGGACATTCATCGGCTTTTGATTGGTCCAGTCAGAAAGCACCATCACAAGTTCTTTATCATATTCTAAAGTTTCACCTTCTTTAGGCTCAATGACAATGGAACCGTACACTCCGCTTTGCTCTTGCAGCATGGTGTGCGAGTGATACCAGTAAGTACCTGATTGTATCAAAGGAAATTCATATTTCTGAATTTCTCCAGGGTGTATAGGCGGTGTAGTTAAGTAAGGTACTCCATCATAAAAATTAGGTAGTAATAAACCATGCCAGTGAACAGAGGTTTCTTCCTCCATTTCATTTTTTACATAAATTACAGCATAGTCTCCTTCCTTAAACCTGATTGTGGGTCCTGGAATGCCTCCATTTATAGTCATACCCATAACTTCTTTACTTGCTTTGTTAACCATCTCTTGTCTTATAGTAAAATTGTAGACCGTGGTATCCTTTTGCGCCAGCGCTGGGAAGTTTCCAAGTAAAAGTATGAGTGTGATAGTAAGTATATTTATTTGCATAATTATTATGGTTTAATCCTATTGGTTGCTGCTTTTTGTCTACCATAGTTTGACGATCAATCTACCAAACTCAACCATCTTTTAGTTATGATACTTCACTTTAGATGTATGATATTTTATCTTTCTAGGATTATTAAGGAAGATTTAAGTTTATGGCTCCAAACGAGTAAGTTAGCTTAAAATATCGTGCCAGTAATTGGACAACCAACTTAATCAATTGATTAACAGATTTTTACAATTATTTAAAACTTGGGAAGCGTGCAAAAAGTGTATCCGTATTTACACGCCAAGTGGTACGAGAAGTAAAATTAAAAATTTCATTTATAGATATAAGACACTGTTTTTCAATTAGTTATAGGATTAATTAAACCCAGAGTCTACTGAAGATGTATAAAATGTTTTCTTTTTTATATAAAATTCTGTCATAGATCATCGAGAAACCCTCTATCTATCCGCATTCTTTTTTTATAATCGGATATAGTCAGTCCGGTAATTCGCCTGAATTGATTTGATAAATAGTGTACACTACTGTAGCCTAACTGTAGTGCTATTTCACTCACATTAAGCTGATCATAATCGAGCAATTCCTTCACCTTTTCAACACGCACGAGTATGCAGTATTTTTCCAGTGTATGGCCTGTTTGTTTAGAAAAGATTTTACTTATGTAATTGTAATTCTTACCTATTTTTACAGAAATGAAATCCGAAAGTTTTTTGGCTTCTTTCCCTTCTTGTTCTATATGTTTCAAATACGCCAACACTGCCGCTTTTACTTCTTCAGCCAGTATACTGTCTGCTTCAAATATCAATTCAAAACCAAATTCTTTCAGTTTATCATCTACTATAGGAAGGGTGATCCCTTGGGGTAAAACAACCTGGGCATAGCCTAGTTTCACATCCTTTATATCCACACCCAGCGCTTTGAGTTCATTTTCAACAACCAGTATACACCTGGGACAAACCATATTTTTTATATGCAGCGTAGTGGTCATTTTGCTGAGACTTTAGGTTTATTACTGGGAAATTTTTTAATTCTTCGCACGGTAGGCGAAGAAATGTAAAACACATAATTATTGCTTATCAAAATAGGCATTGTAGTTTCCCTCGGAAGCAAAATACAGTACCGCTGTCTTCTGACCGGGTTTGAAAACGATAAATGCATCCGCTTTATTTACTTTCTCACCTGAAAATGGGTCTGTAGCATACCGCACATTGTCGGTATTCTCGCTAATTTTGCTTACACACATCTGGCAGCAACCATAGTAGGTTTTGCCATCCGCTTCAACTGGTATTTGCTCTATTCCCATGAATGCATCATTGACCATACACACCAATTCGTTAGGGATTTGTTCCTCTTCACTGATATCAACCGGTATTTGACTGAATGTATCCGAAAATGCCCAATAGAGGCCTCCAATAACTACTGCCCCAAATATTGAAAGGATAATTATTGATTGTCTGTCCATAATTGATAAGGTTTATAGTACCTGTGGGAATACAGTGATCATCATCTGATTTGATGAAGTGACTGCAAACTTTCCCACAGGATTTGAGTTTTAATTGATTGTTTCTTTTACACTTCCGCACTTCAGCATTTTGTCACCGAAGTATGGGTTTTTGATTTCCTTTTGATTGGATAGCCAATAGGCTCCGGCATTGTTATTTGCCATTGGGCAATACTCCAGGTACACTTCACCCATAGAAAGTTCACCACCTTTCACTAAAGTGGACATTTCATTACTCAATGAAGCAAAAGCTTTGCGCTGGCCATCTAAAGTAGTAGCTGAAACCACATTTGCCGCCTCCGTCTTAGCTTCCTGCCCGTAATCTACCGAGCCTAAAGACGTTTCCAGTTTGGTTGCAGCCTTTCTGCCCTCGTTTGTCTGTGAAGCAACCAGGGCTTCTTTCAGATGGATATAATGACCGTAAGCAATGCCCAAATCTTTGTCTTTGAACATAGGTTCCATTTTTTGGCCCATTCCCTTTTTGTCATCATGACTACCGTGATCGTGTTGCGCAAATGCTCCAAAGCTTACTAAAACCATTGAAACAATTAGAATTGTGTTTTTCATTTTTGTTTTAATTTGATAGCCTGTCAACCGACAGGCCGGGTTAACCATTAATATTAAAGATTCAAAATTTGTATGATGGCTACCCAAATCACCAGAAGAATTACTATACCCCAGACGATTCGTCCAGCCCATATTTTTAATTTTGAAGGCGCTTTTTCATCCCCTGTTTTACAGCATTCTTTCATTTGATTGTTGATGTTACTTCTCCACAAGTGAGCATAGATTCCCCGAAGTAGGGATTGCGGATTTCCTCTTCGCTACTCAACCAATTCGCTCCCTTATTATCATCTGCCATTGGGCAAAACTGGACGTACAGTGTCCGACCCATGGGCTTAAAGGCTTTGGTCATGGCAATCATACCTTCAGATACGCGCTGAAATGTAGTGCGTAGTTCGGCTATCGTTTTAAGATGCTGAACATGTTGCAGTGAATTTTTGAGATCGCTGCTATAGCTCATCCATGAATTATGAGATTCACCGGTAAAAGCAGCCATATTCACCTTATCCAATGTTGCCTTAAGATTCGCAGCGGCTTTTTGAGCCTGATCAAATTCATCAGCCGTTAAGGCATCTTTTAATCTGAGGTATTCGGTATAAAGTGGTTGCAGTGCTTCTTTCGCTTGCTGGCCGATTGCCACATGCTTGGGCTCAGTTTTCTTACCCTCTCCAGAAGAGGCCGGCATCTCCATTCCTCCTCCATGGTTGCTGTGTCCAGTCATGGCAACACCTCCTTCAGGCCGCATCATGCTGGGCTTACCAGCCAGTTGTGCAGCCGCATCTATGCTGAATGTGCCATTCACCGCTATTTCATCCCCTTCCTGTAAACCATTTTCTACGATGAAGCTTTCCCCAAGTGCAGCACCTAATGTCACATCACGCATTATGAAACTTACTCCTTTGCCTGAAGTATTTTTTACAAAGACTACCGAGCGCTTGCCTGTCCACATAACAGCAGTTTTCCGAACTACCACGTTATTTGACTTTTTAGGGAGTGACGCCTTAACTGTCCCGGAAGCAAACATCTCAGGTTTTAAGTTTAGCCCTTTGTTGGATACTTCAATCCTTGCTTTGGCCACCCTGGTTTTAGGATCAATCACAGGGTCCAGAAAAGTTATGGTGCCCTCAAAAGTCTCTCCCGGCAGGGAAGCTACCGTAAAGTTTACCTTATCGCCTTTTTTGATCCAGGGCATATCCGATTCATAGACATCCAACAACACCCATACCTTTGAAAGATCGGCAATCTCATAAATGGCTTCTCCCCTACGTATGTAATCACCCAGATTTACCATTTTCTCTGTTACATAGCCTGAAACATCAGCTTGAACTGCAAATTCCCCTTTAGGAGCCCCACTATTAAGAATCTGCTCTACCTGGCTGTCAGTAAGTTTCCAGTTTTTGAGCTTCTCTTTGGCGGAATTGAATAACTGAGGCTGTGTATCTTTGATTTTTTGCGCTTCAAATAATTCCTCCTGTGCCGTAACCAGATCCGGGGAATATATAAAAGCAATGGTCTGTCCTTTCTTTACAAACTCACCGGTGAAATTGACCATGAGCCTTTCTATCCTACCCGGTATATGGGAAGATTGAGAAAAAACCAGGCGTTCATCTTCCTGCACCTTTCCATTCAGCCTTACCTCTTTTATCGGATCCATAGTTCCCACAATGGCAGTCCTTATATCAGCCAGTTGCATGGCCGTTGGGGACATGGATATCGCCATAGGGTCAAGTTGTTCATCTTGCTCATTATCCAGTGGAATTAAATCCATTCCGCAAATAGGACAATCGCCCGGTTCACCTTGACGGATCTGAGGGTGCATGGAGCAGGTCCAGACAGTGTCACCCGCAATTTCAGTGGTGTGCTGGTGCTCTTCTTCTGTTTTGCCCTCGGACGAACCACCAAAAATCAACCAACCCAACAATAAACCGATTGCCAGAGTTGACAGGGCTATGATTATTATTTTCTTATTCTCTTTCATTTCAATAAGTTTTTGCAGTTAAGTAATTGAGCTTGGCGATGGCTATTTGATATTGTGTTTCAGCCGTTGCCTTCAACTTTTCATATTTTAGTAGCTGCTGTTGCATACGTAGGACTTCTTCAAATTCTTTCCCTGAATTACCGTAGGCCGTAAACAATAAGTTTAGTGCTTGTTCGGATTCCTGTACCTGCTGGTCGTATAGCTGAAGCAACTCTTGTTGTTGCTGTATTTCAAACCAGGCCATTTCATACCCGGAAGTAAGTGAATTGGCGTATTCATCCTTTTGCAGGGAATAGCTTTCCTGCATCAACTGCGCTTCCTTTACAGAGCCTCGGTACTTTTTTCTGAAAATAGGAATGCTGACCGATACCATCGGCATCAATACGTCCTTTCCATTGTCAGGTAATTCCATATCTGTTCGTTCGCCTACCATCACATAGTCCAGACCAACACCCAGTTTTGGGAGCCCCTGCTTTATGGCAGCTTGTTCTTGTGCCTCACTCGCCTTAATTCTAAAATCCAGTGCATTCAACACTGGGTTATTGGTCAGCAATGAGTCCTTTGGGAAATTATCGGCTAAAGATTCTGCCAATAAGGAATCGCCTACTAACACCCTTTCATTTTCATCTCTGTCCAGCAGCTTATTAAAAGTGGTGATTAGTGGTTTTTCTTTCTTATCCAGGATGTTAAGATTAGTTGTGGCATCTTTAAGCATGATATCTACCCGGAGTACATCTACCATTGTACCGGTTCCATTTTTAAACTTGGAATTGGAAATGGTTTTGTAGGATTGCAGGATGTCGATATTTTTCTGTTCAATATACCTCCACTGGTTTAGTTCGTACAAGGGATAGTAAGCTACCGCAACCTGATAATACAGTTTGTTGCGGGCGTCCAGAAAAGACTGGTACTTCGCTTCCGCCATTAAAGCTGCAGCATCTCCCTGCGCCCGTAATGTTCCAAACCAGGGGAACATCTGAGTCAGGGAAAACCGTGCCCTTTGCGGACCCACCCTGGTTTCTACCGGAGATATAAAATATCCGAAAGAAATGTTTGGGTCGGGCAGGGTACTGACCTGATCAACTTTTTGCAATGCTGCTTCAAACTCTTTGTATTTCGATTGCAATCCCGGATTGTTTTGGGCTGCTATTTTGAAATAGTCATTCAGGGTCTGAGCTTGACTCACGCTGGTTCCGAGAAAAACAAGTAGTATGATATTTATAATGAATTTCATGATTGTGTCTTGTTTAATTTTCTTTCTTCCCTCATGCTGTAAAATACGGGCACCAGAAAAACAGTAATTAGTGATATCGCCATCCCTCCAAAAGATGGGATGGCCATGGGGATCATAATATCAGAGCCCCGCCCTGTTGAGGTCAGGACTGGTAAAAGTGCAATCATTGTGGTGCCTGCTGTCATAAGAGCAGGCCGTATTCTTCGTACGCCTGCTTCAACTACTGCTTCTCGGATTTCCTTCAACTTTTGTGGTTGGTTACGTGCAAAGCTTTGATCCAGATAAGTGGCAATCAACACCCCATTATCTGTGGCAATCCCAAAAAGGGCGATAAAACCAACCCAAACGGCCACACTCAAATTGATGGTATGAATTTGGAACAGATCCCTCATGTTGGTACCGAAGATGGAGAAATCGGCAAACCAGCCTTGTCCATAGAGCCATAGCATGACAAACCCACCGGAAAATGCCAACAGGATTCCCGAAAAGATCATCAGCGAGGTAAATACGGATTTAAATTGAAAATAAAGGATAAGGAAAATGACGCCTAATACCAAAGGAACGATGATTGTAAGACGTTTCTCTGCTCTTACCTGGTTTTCGTAGCTCCCTGAGAATTTGTAACTGATCCCGGCCGGAACACTCAATTCTCCAGCGTCTATTTTATCCTGAATGGTTTTTTGGGCAGCATTGACCACACCTACCTCGGAGAAACCATCCCTTTTATCAAACAGGACATAACCCACCAAAAAGGTCTCCTCGCTTTTAATAGCCTGGGGCCCACGAACGTATTCAAAATCAACAACCTGCGAAATGGGTATTTGTGCCCCTGTCGGGGTAGGCATCAGGATTTTGCCCAACGATTCGGGATCGTCCCGCAGTTCACGTGGATAGCGTACCCTTACCGGAAAACGTTCCCTGCCTTCCACTGTTGAGGTGATCTTCATGCCACCAATGGCTGTTTCTATGGTTTGCTGAACGTCTTCTACATTCAATCCATATCTGGAGATCTCCTCCCGGTTGATATTGAGGTGCAAGTAAGGCTTGCCAACAATCCGGTCGGCAAATACCGCTTCTGCTTTTACCGAAGGTACCCCTTTTAGTATTTCTTCCAGCTCAAGCCCGAATTGTTCAATGGTTTTTAGATCAGGACCATAGACTTTAATTCCCATAGGAGCCCGCATGCCCGTTTGGAGCATGACCAGCCGTGTTTCTATCGGTTGCAGCTTGGGGGCTGAAGTGACCCCGGGGATTTTAGTCACCTGTACTATTTCATCCCAAATGTCATCCGGTGATTTGATATGGGTACGCCAGTTACGAAAATAATTACCATTGTCATCTGGTATCAGGTCTTGATAAGTTACTCCCCGGGTTAAGGCTTCTTCATTGGACAGTGTATCACCGCTCGTGAGAATGAAACCGTCATTTCTGTCCACTTCAAACCGTACCCTGCGTCCTTTTTTATTGAGCATATATTCCGGCTTGTAGTTGATGATATTTTCATACATGGAGATAGGTGCCGGGTCAAGTGCAGATTCTACCCGCCCCAGTTTGCCAACAGCTAAATCTACTTCCGGTATATTGGTCAAAAGCATGTCCAATTGCCCAAGCACCTTGCGGTTGTATTCAAGTCCCGAATGCGGCATGGATGTAGGCATCAGCAGGAAGCTGCCTTCATTAAGGGAAGGCATAAATTCTTTACCCACACCGGGGAAAGTTTCCGCCAAGCCAGACCATACTTCCGTGGTACGTATATCCCAGTTCACTATATCAAACCCCTTTGCCACAATACCAAAGACGGAATTGAATCCTATCCAGGTGATTGCCCCTAGCAGGATGAGAAAAGAAGGGATAGCAAGGAAAGTGCCCTTATGTTCCAGGCACCACTTGAGTATGGGTTTATAGAAATGCTCTAAAAGGGAGAATGCCCCCAGGATAATACCCACCAGCATGGTGACAAAAACTACATT
>JAUHWX010000038.1 GCA_030427285.1 Bacteroidia bacterium | reverse complement strand
GGGTTTTTAACCAAATCCAAATAAATAATTAACATTAGTAATAAAGCTATTACTAATAAGATCCAAACCATATTACCAAAAAGCCATCTTTGAAATTTTTTATAATAACCTTCTTCCATTACAAAACGTTTTATCTAATCTAGAGAAATATATCTGATACCTACAATCCTATAGATTGCATCTTTTATTTTACATTATTACCAGTACTTAGCTGAAATATTAAGGCTTTTGTTTTTAACGCTACTTCAAATGTATAATTTCTCCTTTAGGCTTACTACCTTTGCAGCACCAAAAAAATTTAGCACATGCCTATTATAGCTCCATCCCTATTAGCAGCCGATTTTGCCAACCTTCAACGCGATTGTGAAATGATCAATCAAAGTGAGGCCGATTGGTTCCATATTGATGTAATGGATGGTGTTTTTGTTCCAAATATTTCTTTCGGAATGCCCGTGATTGACGCTATAAATCGCCATGCTAAAAAAACTTTGGACGTTCACCTAATGATTGTTCAGCCAGAGCGATATATCAGCGATTTCAAAAAGATTGGTGCTGATATTCTAACCGTTCATTACGAAGCTTCTACACACTTGCACCGCACTCTTCAGGCAATCAAAGCTGAAGGCATGAAAGCTGGCGTGGCTTTGAATCCACATACTCCTGTTTCTTTGTTAAAAGATGTAATTCAGGATATTGACTTGGTGTGCATGATGAGCGTAAACCCTGGTTTTGGCGGTCAGAAGTTTATTGAAAAAACGTACGACAAAGTAAAAGAGCTAAAGCAAATCATCACTGAGGCTAATGCCTCCACACTAATCGAAATTGATGGTGGTGTAACTTCTGCGAATGCAGCTCAATTAGTGGAAGCTGGCGCTGATGTTTTGGTAGCTGGATCTTTCGTGTTCAAATCAGAGAATCCAATCGAAACTATCGCTGGACTTAAGAAGAGTTAAGTAGTTGGTAGTTGGTAGTTGGTAGTTGGTAGTTGGTAGTTGGTAGTAAAAATACTCATTACTCCATACTCATTACTCAATCCTCCTTCCGCACCAGCGGCCCAAGAAACTTTTTGTCGCGCTCATAAGTGTCCAGGTGGCGCTCTTTGCGGGCAGGAAATATATCATCCACCACCACTAAAATCCCTGTCTCCTCAACTTCACCAAATTCATGGTTAAGAGAGGTTCCAAAGGTTTTCATGGTAGCCGAAATATTCATATAAGTATTGATAAGCGGTGGAATGTTCTCCCCGCGTGCACGCACCTCTTTATTTAAAAGCGCATACCCATCCTTATATGAATGCTCCTTAAACATCGCTTTATACTCGCCCAGCTCACCTTCTTTAATAAGTGGCTCAATAGGTCTTACCAGGTTTTCCTTGTCGGGAAAGTAGTGCTCCATAAAGGCAAGAATCATGTTTCTAGCCTCCCGATGAAAGTGTGGATACATGGTAACTTTACCAAAAAGATACTTTATGTCAGGATTTAGCACAATAAAAGATCCCAGCCCATCCCAAAGATTATCCATAGAAAACAATCCTTTTTTGGAAGCTCCGCGCTGATATTTTGGCTGCACAAATGAGCGTCCAAGCTCAATGGTATTGGGTAAGTAATTTTTATAAAAATCCTGACTCAAATTGAATAGATGAGCAGTAGCTGAAATAATCTGGCCATTCTCATCTTTTTCGGCATCACTACATTTTATCAGCCTGTAGCCGGCAATAATTTCCTGATCATCCGGATCCCAAACAATGAGTTGAAGAAATGGGTGCTTGGCGGTATCATAAGCGTCTATATCGGCAGACTTTCCAGTACCACCGCCTGCCATACGAAAAGCCTCTTCGCGCAAGCGACCAATCTCCAGCATTACGTTGGGTGAGTTATGATGCGTAACCAAATACAAATGATTACGCAGCTTATTGGTGTGTCGCACAAACTTATCTTCAGTAAGCTCAGCAATAATCAATTTACGATCTATCGGTGCTATAATCTTTTCCATGTCAGTTATTTCCGTTGGCCAATTGGTATACTAGTCTTCTCACCTCATCTGCCCACTCCTGCTGTGTTTTATCCTTGTTGAAGGTAGTATATGGAATCGGTTTTCCCACAGTCACCTTTAAAGTTTTCCCTTTTTGTTTAAACAATTCGTCAGCCAGATAAAACATTTCTAAATTGGCTTTTATCCCCAGTTTTCTGCGAATGTTGGAAAGGTTATAAAAAAAGTTGGAATTACGACCTCCAATATGCACCGGAATAATATCCTTCTTGTATTTCGTTGATTTTGAGATAAAACTTTTTTTCCATTCCAAATCAGCGATTCCTTCAGGTAGCTTTCGTGAAACAAGACCTGCCGGAAAAACCAAGGTCGCTTCGTCCGAGGCATAAGCCTGGTCTATCATATTCAAAGCCTCTCGCGCATTGGAGCCATGCTTGTTTACAGGTAAAAATAGCGGTTGAAAATTTTTAATATTCAAGAGAATATCATTTACCAAAAACTTCATATCCGAACGAACCTGACCAGCGGCCTGCATAAATGCAATTCCATCCAAGCCTCCAAGTGGATGATTGGCAGCAAGAATACATCCACCGGTTTTGGGGATATTTTCACCACCTACTAATTCGATAGTCATCTCAAGCTCATTCATCACAGCATTTACAAACTCCAAACCTTGCAAATGGCCAGTATTTCGCATCACCTCATTTATCTCATCCTCATGAACTATACGCTTGATGTAACGCACCACAAATGAAGGCAACCATTTGGCGAGCCTTTCACTTTTACTCTTTATCACTTCATTGATATCGATGTATTTCTGTGGTGTACTCAAAGTAATCTATAATTAAAAAAGGAAAAATTTAAGGCCACCAAATCACAAATCCAGTGGTGTGGCGCTTTTACCTATCAATTTATTATGCAAGAATACAATTTCTTCAAGACATCAAGAATTTACATAATCCTCTAAATAGGCAAATTTTGGCGTAAGCTTTCCATCTAAAGTAGTTTCTGAAGCCCTATCCAAAACGCCCTCTTTATCTCCACTGAAAAAGTGCGGAATTACATTTTTAATAAGCTCGTTTCCAAAATCTTCGGAAGCATCCTTCGGTAACTCACACGGTAAATTATCTACGGCTGAAACACCTATAGAGCCTAGTGTACCCAATGGCACCTCTTTTTCACTGTGAGGGTCGTAAGCATAGAAAGGTTCGGCAATAGTAGATGGCCGCAATGTGGAAGCCACGGGTCCATCAATATCACAGCTGATGTCAGATACTAAACGAATCTTAAATTCCGGAGAACGGGCATCTTCTCTAGTAAAAATAAACGGTGCCTTGTTGCTCCAAAAATGGCACGGGATATAAATATCAGTAGTGCGGGCGTAATGGTTAAAACAAGAATGATAACCGGTTGGGTCTTTATAAAAATCACGGTTTGAAAATTCCTTTCCGTCATTTCTTTCATAATAATCAGCCACTTCAAGCTGCGTAAATACCACACTATTGAACTCTTCGTTGAGATATTTTTTTGGGGTAACCTGTTTTAAGTGCATTGCAGAGAATATTTCCTGAGCTCCGCTAGCTACTCGCCCTCCTCCTGTAATCGCAATTTTTGCCTTTGAGGGCAACTTCACTTTTATCAGTTCACTTTCCATTTCTCGTCTATCTGCACACTCATGAGCTGGTTTCAATGAATAGTCATGGGTCATTTCGCCCCATGCCCTAAAAGCATTATAAGCCCCCACAATTCCTGCAAATCGACCAAAACCCAGAAGTCTTATTCCAAACTCATTGGTGAGCATTTCATAATCTATAAGACGAATTTTCTTCTCAAGAATTGTCTTTAAGAGCTTACTGTTATAAGGTTGTTTCTTATAAGTATGCGAAAAGAAAAGATAGGTTTTGTTTGGAATAAGCATATCCAGCGGGACTTCTTTTACGCCAAGTAACACTTCACAATCTGACAAATCCTCAGCTAACCTGATGCCCTCCGCTTCATACTCCTTGTCTTTAAAAGCTCGAACATCACTAGGCTGAACCCATATTTCCATTTCTGGATATTTGGTCTTCAAAGCTTTACATTGTTGCGGAGTAAGAGGCACCCTTTTATCGGGTGGGGTTTTGCCTTCGCGGATAATTCCAAACTTCATACGGTATGCTATTTGCATCAAATATAACTACCTTTGAGGCTTCCTGAAAGGGAAGTGTGTTCTTTAAAATTATGGGGCTGACCGGTTTCGACAGCAAGATGAAATGGGTCGTAAGCATGCCGGATTATGAGGTTACTTTCCGTTATCAAGGTACTTCAAAACACAATTGGCGAAAATAACTTCGCACTTGCCGCGTAATCACTCGATAGAGGGTTATAGCTAATCTCAGCGTAAGACGCGGGAGCAAGTCATCTCTCAAACCCTAAGTCTGGTTGGGTTTGATCAAGAGGTGTCAACAAATCCGGACTAGTTAGTGTAGCGTTGCGTTGCACTTCCGAAACTTTAATTCGCAACTAAGCTATAGTTGGGGTGTTTGTTCCCAGGCTCTAGTCGAAAATCTAATGACAAAATAAGCATGTAGAAAGCTACTGATTTCCTTGTTTGCACGTGGGTTCGACTCCCACCAGCTCCACTATTCAAAGCCTTAATTCATCTATCGATAGATGAATTGAGGCTTTTTTGTTTCACCCCCACAGAGCAACCTCAAACGCACCACCATAATTCCAACTCAAAAGCTAGCAACAAAAAAACCCACTACCAATGGCAGTGGGTTTGTAAAAAATTAACCTGGCTTAAATCTTATTTTCCTGATCTCTTACGCTCGTGCTCTTTCAAAAAGATTTTACGCAAGCGAATAGATTTTGGTGTCACCTCTACGTACTCATCACCTTGAATATATTCCAAAGCTTCTTCTAGTGAGAATACAATTGGAGGAGCGATGCGCACTTTATCATCAGCACCTGAAGATCTCATGTTTGACATCTTCTTGGCTTTAGTAACATTTACTACAAGATCACCCGCACGGTTGTTTTCACCAATCACCTGTCCTTCATACACATCAGCATTTGGTGGAATAAAGAATTTACCTCTATCCTGAAGGTTGTTCAGTGAAAATGGAATTGCAGTACCGGTTTCTAATGCGATCAATGATCCGTTTTGTCTTCCCGGAATTTCACCTTTGTAAGGCTGGAATTCTTTAAAACGGTGAGACATAATAGCTTCACCGGCAGTAGCGGTAAGCAAGTAGTTTCTCAAACCAATGATACCTCTGGAAGGAACCTCAAACTCAAGGTGCATATGATCTCCCTTAGGCACCATTTGCAACATATTTCCCTTGCGTAAAGTAATGGCTTCAATCGCTTTTCCACTTACCTCATCAGGCAGGTCGATACTCAACTCTTCAATTGGCTCCATCTTCACCCCATCAACTTCTTTGATGATTACCTGTGGCTGACCAATTTGTAGCTCATACCCTTCTCTACGCATGGTTTCGATCAAAACTGAAAGGTGAAGTACACCACGACCAAATACTCTAAAAGTATCAGCAGAGTCTGTTTCTTCTACACGAAGAGCTAGGTTCTTTTCAGTTTCCTTAGCTAAACGATCTTTAATGTGACGAGAGGTTACAAACTTTCCTTCCTTACCAAAAAACGGAGAATCGTTGATGGTAAAAGTCATACTCATTGTAGGCTCATCAATTTTAATAGTTGGAAGAGCTTCCGGGTTTTCCAAATCAGCGATCGAATCTCCAATTTCAAAACCTTCGATACCGGTAATAGCGCAGATTTCTCCACTTGATACCTCATCCACTTTTACTTTTCCAAACCCTTCAAATACGAAAAGTTCCTTAATACGAGATTTCACTTTGGTGCCATCACGCTTTACTAAGGTAACTTGTTGATTAGCCTTAAGCACACCTCTGTGTACACGACCAATCGCAATACGGCCAACAAATGATGAATAATCCAAGCTGGTAATCAGCAACTGTGGGGTTCCCTCACGGTGCTCAGGAGCTGGAATATTTTCAATAATTGTATCTAAAAGATACGTGATATCGGTAGTTTCATTTTTCCAATCAGCACTCATCCAGCCATTTTTGGCGCTGCCATAGGCAGTAGGAAAATCAAGCTGATCTTCAGTAGCATCAAGGTTAAACATTAAATCAAATACCAATTCATGTACTTCATCTGGAGTACAATTTGGCTTATCTACTTTATTAATTACCACAACAGGCTTCAATCCAAGCTCAATTGCCTTTGATAATACAAAGCGAGTTTGAGGCATTGGTCCTTCAAAAGCATCTACCAAAAGAACCACACCATCAGCCATGTTTAAAACACGCTCTACCTCTCCACCAAAATCACTGTGACCAGGGGTGTCGAGAATATTGATTTTGTAATCTTTGTATTTTACTGAAACGTTTTTAGCAAGAATGGTAATCCCTCTTTCGCGCTCAATATCATTATTATCCATGATAAGCTCGCCCGGAGTTTCATGATCATCAAATAATTTGCCTGCCAATAGCATTTTATCTACCAAGGTAGTCTTACCGTGGTCTACGTGCGCAATGATGGCAATGTTTCTTAATTTCATATAGAAGCCTTTAATGGAACTTACGAGAAGCCCCCTTTTTAAAATGGCGGCAAAGGTAAGCTTTTATACTTCGCGAAATAGCACAGGTAAATTAATTCTACTTTATTGTAATTTATTCATTTTCCGAACTTAAGAGCAAAAAAAGAGCCTGAACGAAAACTCGCCCAGGCTCTTTCCAACCAAACCAAACCATAAGTGTTAAATTCTTTTTACTTAACGTATACTTTTTTAACGACCTTAAAGCCATTATTATTTTGTGCATTCACCAAATAAATTCCTGCGCTCATATTTGAAGTAAGCAGTGTTTGGCTTCCATCTTCAGAAACACCGGTTATAGACTTTACAACTTGCCCGGTTAAGCTTACCAATTGTATAGTATTTACACCTTTTGGCAAATTATGTAACCTAACTGCGCCTGGGCTTTGCGAAACATAAAAATCCTTTTGAGATAGCTCACCAATTCCTACTGTGGTATTTCCGGCAATTTGCAAAGCCGTATTCAAAGCAAGATTTTCATCAAAACCTTGATACGCCAATGAACTATCCAAAGGACTGTATACAGTATAGCGAGGAGTTCCCGACATAAACCAATGCCTGTTTGCATCCACAAAGGCATAAATATCTGTCCAGCCATAGCTGTTTACCCAATTATCCACACCAGTGCAAGTTGGTGTACTATTACTGTAGGTAAACGTCATTGCGCCCCAAACTTGAATTTTGGTTTTATTTTGAGCCGCAAAACTTTGAAGAGCTGGGGCCTTGCTTTTGCAAATGGAACAATCCAAACCATCTGAGGCCACCACTAACACCTTACCTGTTCCAAGCACTGTATGAATCGAGCTCATATTGTTATTACAATCTGTCACGGAAACATCGGTAACCTGGGCTGATGCCCAAAGTGTAATTAGCGAAATAAAAATAGTGTATACGTTTTTCATAATTCTGATTTTATTGTTTTAACAAATTTCAATCCTTTCACCAAAACCTACTGTCCTGTAGATGACAGAAATCATGCCGAATATTCGAAAGTGAAACCTAAAAACAAAAGGCCGTCAAAAAAATTTTGGCGGCCTTTTGAGAAGAAAAGTTTGGGGCAACTATTTCTGTACCACGTCTCCGCGTAAAGTTTCAAGCAACTCGCCAACCTCCGCTATGATGTCATTAGGAACACTGTTTTGCTGTGCTCCGGTAACTACATCCGCTACGAATGCATCAAATGCGGCATCATCAGACTTCATAGCCATACGGCTATTCTTGGCTGGATCGTGTGCATCTACCATATTCATACCTGAATAATTAAAATTTTCAGCGCCTGTTGCCACACAGAAAAAATCAGTTAAACTTTTACTCAATGCTGAAAATCCACTGAAATCTCCGTTACCAACCTCACCCAAAAGTACGGGGAAATAGGGCTGCAACTCTGGGTCTCCTGCAATTACGAATATGGTACTATCTACCACGGCACGTAGGCTAAGTCGACCTTTTTCAATCATCATTCCTGAATTGGATGGGTCATTTACCATTTCAGTTCCCCCTACCTTTTGATATAGTGTGGGAGTTGGATCCGGGGTTTGGTCGTCTTTATCATCATCCTTCTCACAGGCTGATAAAAATCCTATGGAGCCTACTAAAAGTAGTACGCCAAATTTTGATAACATTTTCATTGTGTTGAATTTTTGGTTTAATAATTAATGAATAACATTTTGCACGAATGCACCTACTTTGAAGGTGATGGAGTTTTCGTCAAAGGCAGGGCAGCCCTTGGCTAAATCTTCCTCACTAACTTCAAATTTTGTTAACCTGTAATCGGTAGAACTGCTTAAGGCTGCATACACCGCATCAGGGTTTTGCTGATCATTATAATAGCCATACACAATGGTACCGGCTTCAGCATTTACATAAGTTTTATGAACACCTGGTATGGCGTTTATCTTAGATTTTAATTGAGCCACGTCCTCGTCAGATAGAGAACCTTCAACATCAATTCTACTTAAGTTAAGATTTGAGTTTACTACTGGCTCGCCAGTCACCATATAGATGTGAGCCACTAGTGTGGCGGATAGGAGCACAAAAACTCCAACTAAAACTAAAGCGATTCGTATTATTTTTTTTCGTGCCATGGTTGTTGATTTCCCATATGTACGAAACAACACCGCCCTTCGGATTGAAGGCCGGTGAAAAAATATCAATATGTACTTTAGACTTTTACAATAACTCCTCTCCCCAAGTTGCAACCAGTTTGGCCCAATCATCATTTTCATTCATGCAAGGGATCAAAGTAAACTCCTCTCCTCCATTTTCCATAAAAAACTCACGAGCCTCCACCCCTATTTCTTCAATGGTCTCCAGACAATCTGAAACAAAAGCCGGACAAACCACCATCAACTTTTTCACTCCTTTACCAGGCAACTCCTTTATTACTTTATCAGAAAAAGGTTGTAACCAAGGATCTCTACCCAAACGACTCTGAAAGCTATTACTGTACTTTTCTTTGGGAACTCCCAATCTTTGCACTACACCTTCCGTAGTATCAAATACCTGGTGGCGATAGCAAGTTTGCTGAGCTGGTGAATCTTTGGAGCAGCAGTTT
This sequence comes from Bacteroidia bacterium, assembly GCA_030427285.1. GTDB lineage: Bacteria > Bacteroidota > Bacteroidia > Flavobacteriales > Schleiferiaceae > Owenweeksia. The sequence goes on along the minus strand of JAUHWX010000038.1, from coordinate 9,297 downwards.
TCCACCATCAAACAATGGCTATTGGTAACATCCGTTTTTTGCACATGCCTTTCGGGGATACCATGATAACTAAACAGAATATGATCGTAGTCCTTATTTATATAAGGCTTCATCGAATTAGCCAAAACATCCAAATAGCGAGGGTCATCATAAAACACGTTTTTCACCTTCATCTTAAGTTTTGGAAACTTGGTCTCCATCACTTCTCTCGCTTTTACCACCACGGTTTCATAACTACTCATGGCGTAATGCGGATATAAAGGAATCATCACAAATTCCTCCAAATCAGGATTTCCATCTACCAGCTTTTGGATACCAGCTTCGATGGATGGATTTCCATAACGCATACCCAACTCCACGGGCAAACTAGTGTGCTTACGAACTTGATCTAATAGCCTTTCGCTTAGTACAATTAAAGGTGAACCCTCATCCCACCAAATACTTTTATAAGCTTCTGCTGATTTCTTTGGTCTGGTTTTTAGAATTATTCCGCGAACTAAAAGTGAACGCAACCAGTAAGGTTTATCTATCACTCTTTCGTCCATCAAAAATTCATCTAAGTATGGTTTCACATCCTTTACTTCTGGTGAATCCGGTGAACCAAGATTGACCAATAGAATTCCTTTTTTACTCATGTTGTATGGGTTGAAATCTTATTTCTAAATATTAGATATCAAGTATTTTTTTGGGGTTACCCCAAATTTCTTTTTGAAGGCCGCTATAAAATGACTGGGGTTTGTATAGCCGATATGATATGCCGCATCATTTACCTTCATGTTTCCTTTGTCCAGCATTTGTCGCGCTATATCCAATCGGTAATCGTTCAAAAACTGAAAAACCGTTTTGCCATATATATTTTTAAAACCTTCCTTTAGGCGATACTCATTAAGGCCAACTTCGCGAGAAAGTTCTTTAAGAGAGGGCGGAGTCGTCATTTTTTCTATCAAAATTTTCTTGGCATTACGTACGCGCTCCACATTCTCCTCATCATTCAAGAATGGGCATTGCTCTACATCCTTCCCTTCTTCTTTGTTTAAAAACAAAGCTAAAATCTCATAAGCTTTGGCTTTCTCAAAAACTCCCTTCGCAGGGCCATTTACGTTATTACTAAAAAGTTGGTTTACCGTAACCATCAACACAGGAGACAATGGACGGTCAGCGTAAAACTTCTTACCAATGTTTTCTTTATTGATAAATTCAATTTCCTCAGATCCTGTCACAAACATCCTGTGCAGATTTTCAACAGTAATATATAGGAATACCAGTTTTGAGCCAGGACGAACTTCAATATCTAAAGGAAGGGCAACAAGCGGGTTGTAAAACAAAAGTGACTTTTCCTGCTCCAGCTTAAGCCTATAATTTCCATTATTGAATAAAAATTCGGCACCGCCTTGCACGGCAAAGTAAAACTGAATTAAGCTTTTATCTATGTCCCGCTTTATGCGCAGCGGCACATCCTCATGGTTTTCTACCTTTACCATAAAGAAGCCTTCACCTACTCGGGTATTTTCAATTTTACCTTTTGAGGTATTTTTTTCTGAATTTTCTATTTCAAAAGTCAACTCCATCTTCTTTTTTCTCGTAAGTGTGTCTGTAAGTAGTTTTCAAAACCGCATCCTCATTACGTTTGCGCAAACTTATAACAAAGACTAAGTAGAACGAATCTAAATAAATAGATTTTATGAATCTGGGTATTAATTATTCGTTTTCGGGTATTGCGCTACTACATAACGGGATATTTTTGCCACCAAATTATGAAAGACTTCCAGGTAAGTAAATTTTCGAACTTCTTCTTAGTAGGAATAGATCACACCAATGCACCAGTTGAGGTGCGGGAGCTATTCTCATTAAGCGAAGAAAAAACCAGTCATTTAATTTATGACTATAAAAACCTTGGAGGTGATGGGATGATGGTTGTTTCCACTTGCAACCGTACTGAAATCTACGCTTTTGCCAGCTGTCCCCGAGATATAATTAGTTTGCTTTGTAAACACACTCAGGCAGATCATGACCTTTTTTATCGCCATCAAAATATTAAGCAAAATCGTGAAGCCATTGAGCACCTTTTTAAGGTAAGTTCAGGAATGGAGTCTAAGATTTTGGGTGATTTTGAAATTATTGGTCAAATAAAAAAGTCTTTTCTGTTTGCTAAGGAGCAAGCTGCTCACAACACTTTTTTAGAAAGACTGGTAAATAGTGCGGTTCAAACATCCAAGAAAATCAAAAACGAAACACAATTGTGTTCGGGAGCTGCATCAGTTGCATTTGCTGCGGTGCAAAAAGTGAAACAACATTTATCCGCACTGCCCGCAGGAGCGCAACCTAAAGTTCTTTTGTATGGAACCGGAAAAATAGGCCGCACGGCTTGTGAAAATTTGGTGAATCAAACTGGGCTAAAAAATATTACCCTCATCAATCGAACTGAAGAAAAGGCAGAGCGCCTTGCTGATAGGTTTGGGGTGCAGCATTTAGATTTTTCAAATTTAAATGAGGGGCTAAATTCAGCCGATATTATAATAGTTGCTACCGGAGCCCTGGGTGCCACCGTGCTTCATGAACAGTTTACTGAAAAGAAGCATCGTCTTGTTTTAGATTTAAGCGTACCTAGAAATGTAGAGATTGCTCTTTATAAGGATCCAAACTTCGAAGTAGTTGATGTTGATGCTCTTTCAGCAATTGCTGATGAAAGCAAAGCAAAAAGAAAGGCAGAAATTCCGGCTGCCGAAGTTATCATCAACAACATGATTGATGACTTTTACATATGGCTGGAAAGCCGCAGAGTTGCCCCTACCTTGCAGGCTGTACGTACCAAAATGGAAAGCTGGAAAAGTAAGGAAGTACAAACTCTACTCAAAAAATTTCCTGAGCTTAATGCAGAGCATGCAGATTTGCTTGCTGATCAATTGCTGAATCGCATCACTGGCCAATTTGCCCGCCAACTAAAAAACGGACAGGACATAAATAATGACCTTCGTACTATTCATCACATCTTTGAGATAGAAAAGAAATAGCTACTTGAGCACCAACAATCTTCGTATAGGAACGCGCGATAGTAAACTTGCCGTTTGGCAAGCAGAGACTGTTCAGCGATTATTAAAAAATGCCGGCATTAATTCTGAGCTGGTAATGGTAAAATCTCCCGCAGACATAGATTTAATTACCCCTCTTCATCAATTTGGAGGCGTGGGTATTTTCACTAAAATATTGGACGATGCTCTCTTTAAAAATGAGATTGACATTGCCGTACATTCACTAAAAGATTACCCCACACAATCTCCTGAAGGACTCACCATTGCAGCAGTTTTGGAGCGCGGACCCTCACAGGATATTTTGGTACATAAAGGTGATTTGTCTTTTTTGAATAACGAAAAGGAAGGACTTATTGCCACGGGGAGTATTCGAAGAATAGCACAGTGGAAAAGTAAATTTCCAAAACACAAAACCACCAATTTGCGAGGTAACGTACAAACCCGGTTGCAGAAATTAGCTGATAATAACTGGAACGGAGCTATTTTCGCGAAAGCTGGATTGGAACGTATCGATTTATTACCTGAACATTTTGAGGTTTTAGATTGGATGATTCCCGCGCCAGCACAGGGTACAATTGGTATTGGATGCAGAAATGAAGACCAGGAAATTGTAGATGTATTGAAATCTATCAATCATCGTGAAACTGAAATCCGGGCCACTGTAGAACGACAATTTTTGCGTACCGTAGAAGGTGGATGCTCCGCCCCTGTTGGAGCTTTCTCCACGATTGAGGGAGATAAAATTCACTTAACAGCCGGAGTTTTTGAACTTGATGGCAGTAATAAGGTTGTGGTAAACAAAACCTTCAAAATGGAAGACTATAGGAACGCTGGCCAGCTTGCTGCTATAGAAGTACTTGCCAATGGAGGAAAAGAAATAATGCAAAACATTGACCATGCCTGATAAAAATGGACGTCCCGTTGTGCTTTCTACCCGTGTGCTCGAAGATGAATTTCTTCAGAAGCTAGATGATGCGGGAATCTCTGTAAAACAACATGACTTCATTCAGGTTTATCACGAGTTTGATAAAACTACTTTTCGGGAGTATTTAAACAATCCCGATTCACAGGCCCGCATTTTCACAAGCAAGAACGCTGTTTTTAGTTTAGAAAAATTGCTTGCCAGCGAGACTATTGAAATTCAGCAAAAGAAGAACTTTACCGTTGGAATTCGCGCCACTGAAATGCTGCAAGAACTTGGCGTAGAAACCAATGCCCGTGCCGGAAATGCCATTAGCCTGGCGCAAATAATTGCAAGAAACAAAGGCGTTCACTCTGTAGATTTCTTTTGTGGAAACAAAGCCTTGGACGACCTGCCAGAATATTTGGAAAGCAAGGGAATCCGCGTTCACAAAGAAATCGTTTATAAAACTGAGCTTGTTTCTCAAAGGCTAAATACCGCTGACATTGACGCTATGATTTTTCTATCGCCAACAGCCGTATATAGTTTCTTTAAAGAAAACAACCTCAACCCAAAAATTCCTTGTTTTTGTATTGGCGCCACCACATCTGAAGCTATTCACTTTAGATGTAATAATCCAAGAATTCCATCTAATGAGCCAAACCTTGATTCGGTAATCGATAAGGTGATTGAGCATTTTGGAATTCAAAAATTTGAGGATTCAAACATTTAAGCACAAACCCAAAAATATCCCTGCATACATATGAGCACATTAAAAAATGACCTGTTCCTAAAGGCACTTGCCGGAGAAAAAGTAAACCGTCCACCCGTATGGATGATGCGCCAGGCAGGCCGCTACCTTCCTGATTTTATGAAGTTAAAAGCTAAGTACAGCTTTTTTGACCGTGTAGAAACTCCTGAGCTTGCCACAGAAATTACCGTGATGCCAATCCACCAGGTTGGCGTTGATGCTGCCATTTTATTTTCAGATATTTTGGTAATCCCCCAATCACTGGAAGTAGAGGTACAAATGGTTCCCGGAAAAGGGCCTTACATCCCTAACCCAATCCGCACGATGGAGCAGGTTCAGGCTATTCCGGATATTGATGTGAAAGACCGCTTGAGCTATGTATATCAGGCTATAGATATGACAAAAGATGCTTTGGCAAATGAAGTTCCACTTATCGGTTTTGCCGGTTCGCCATGGACAATTCTTTGCTACATGGTAGAAGGTCAGGGAAGTAAAACATTCGATAAAGCAAAGGAGTTTTGCTACTCGCAACCTGAGGCTGCACACTTGCTTTTGCAAAAAATCACTGATGCAACTATTGCCTATTTGAAAGAAAAAAGAGCGCATGGTTGTGATGCTATTCAAGTATTCGATAGCTGGGGAGGATTGCTTTCGCCAAATGATTATGAAACATTCTCACTACAATATATCCGCCAGATTGTAGATGCATTGCACACCGAAGTTCCCGTGATCGTATTCGGAAAAGGATGCTGGTTTGCCTTAGAGCAAATGTCGCAAATGCCGGTTTCTGCACTCGGTGTAGATTGGACAATTTCCCCACAAATGGCGCGTGAGTTTACCAAGTTCAACACCACCCTTCAAGGAAACTTTGACCCAGCCAGATTGCTTAGCCCAATTCCCGAAATTGAAAGATTAGCCAAGCAAATGGTTGACGATTTTGGAACCTATAAATACATTGCCAACCTTGGTCATGGTATTTTGCCAAATGTGGATGCGGATCATGCAAGAGCTTTTGTGAATGCTATAAAGAATTACGGATAGCCAAAATCACGCAAAGACGCCAAGTCGCCAAAAAAGGGAAATATGAACAATAGCTTATCAGAAAATGAAATTGCCACAATTGTTGTCGATAGCTGCTATCATATTCACAAGGAATTGGGGCCTGGTTTGCTTGAATCTATTTATGAAGAAATATTGTTTGACGAATTGTTTGAACAGGGACTTGATGTTACCCGACAGGCAATAGTTCCCTTGGAGTTTCGCGGAAAGGTTTATTCAAAAGCATACAGAACAGATTTGGTGGTAAACAACAAAGTAATCCTTGAACTTAAATCCGTTGAAACTGTGCTTCCTGTTCATCAAAAAACACTTCTAACGTATTTAAGACTAATGGATTTAAAGTTGGGTTTGCTCATTAACTTTAATGAGTCCCTAATCAAAAATGGTATTCAAAGAATAGTTAACCGATTATGAAAAATCAAAAGTCCAAATGCTCCCTTTGCATCTTTGCGACTTTGCGTGATACACTATGAAAGATCAATTCACCCAATACATACGCTCTCTTCAAGATGAAATTTGCACAGCTCTTGAAAAAATTGACGGCAAGGCAAAGTTTGTAGAAGACTTGTGGGAAAGACCCGGTGGCGGAGGTGGCCGCTCAAGAGTATTGGAAAAAGGAAACGTTTTTGAAAAAGGCGGAGTGAGCACTTCTACCGTACATGGTGAAATGCCTGAGGCCCTGAAGAAAAACATGAAAGTGGAAGGTGATACTTTTTTTGCCTGCGGAATTTCCTTGGTGCTTCATCCCGAAAATCCCTTTGTGCCAACCGTACACGCCAATTACCGCTATTTTGAAATGTACAATGAAGCGGGTGAACGAATTGATGGCTGGTTTGGCGGAGGTACGGATTTAACTCCCTATTACCTTTTTGAGGAAGATGCTATTCATTTTCATAAAACTCAAAAAGAAACTGCTGACAAACACGGTAAAGATCTTTATCCAAAGTTCAAAAAGCAGTGTGACGAATATTTTAGAAACTCACACAGAGATGAATCCCGAGGCATTGGAGGAACCTTTTTCGATTACCTAAAACCTGATGGCCAGCGCACTGCCGAAGATTGGATGGCTTTTGATATGGACATGGGAAAATCTTTTCTGCCAGGTTATTTACCAATTGTAGAAAAGCGCATGAACATGCCATGGACAGATGAGCACCGCTACTGGCAGGAATTACGAAGAGGCCGCTATGTTGAATTCAATCTGGTACACGACCGCGGAACTTTGTTTGGACTAAAAACCAATGGCCGTACCGAAAGTATTTTAATGAGTCTTCCCCCAAGAGTTCGCTGGGATTACAATGTAGAACCGAAGGCAGGCACTGAAGAAGCTAAGCTTGTAGAGATATTGAAGAACCCGAAGGATTGGGTATAAGCGCTAAATCCGAAGCACGAAACTCTAAATTTTAAACAAAGACCGAACGCAGAAATACGAAAATTCCAAAACCATATCTTCATCGGAGTTTTGCATTTTTAGTTTTAGAATTTCAGGATTTGTTTAGAGTTTGATGCTTAGTTTTTAGAGTTTTAAAATATAGAATTTAAAATATGTTACACCGACCAAGAAGATTACGCCAATCTGCTACCCTTAGAGAAATGGTAGCCGAAACCCGATTGCACCCTTCCGATTTTATCGCTCCATTGTTTTTGATAGAAGGTAAAAACAAGAAAGAAGAAATTGCGTCCATGCCCGGATACTTTCGCTATAGCTTGGATTTGCTTGAAGCAGAAATAAAGGATCTTTGGAATATGGGTTGTCGCTCGGCTTTGCTTTTTGTGAAGGTTGAAGATGACCTGAAAGACAATGAAGGCGAAGAAGCATTAAACCCTGATGGGTTGATGCAGCAAGGTATCCGTATGATTAAGGAAGTTGTTCCTGAAATCTGCTTGATGACCGATGTAGCCCTTGACCCCTACTCCGAATTTGGCCATGATGGCATTGTAGAAGATGGTGAGATTATCAATGATGAATCCGTAGGTTTTTTATGTGAAATGGCCATTAGCCATGCACAGGCCGGAGCTGATTTTGTGGCGCCCAGCGACATGATGGATGGCCGCATTGAAGCCATGCGCATTGCTTTGGACGTGGCAGGCTTTACCAATACAGGAATCATGGCGTATAGCGCCAAATATGCTTCATGTTTTTACGGCCCTTTCCGTGATGCTTTGGATTCTGCACCGGTAGATATGGCGGATATTCCAAAGGATAAAAAGACTTACCAAATGGATCCTGCCAATGCTACTGAAGGTGTGAAAGAAGCAACGCTTGACATCGAGCAAGGAGCTGACATGGTGATGATTAAACCTGCTCTTTCTTATTTGGATGTAATCCGTAGAATAAAAGATATTTCTCCCGTTCCGGTAACGGCTTACCATGTAAGTGGAGAGTATGCCATGATAAAAGCTGCCGCTGAAAAAGGTTGGCTGAATGAAGATGAAGCCATCGTTGAAGTTTTGACTTCTATCAAAAGAGCCGGAGCAGATTTGATAGCCACCTATTTTGTGAAGGACATAATTAAGCTAATAAACTCGAAATAACTCAGCGAACCTCTGCCCGCTTTGCGCCTCTGTGTTAATGTAAGCGCTAATTGCTTCAACGCAGAGGCGCAAAAGTCGCAAAGAAACACAGAGAAAAAATTTAGTTTATGACTGACTTACATCTCAACCAAATTTCCAAAGACGTCATTGGTGCGGCTATAGAAGTTCATAAAACTTTAGGTCCTGGTTTGTTGGAGTCTGTTTATCAAAATTGTCTATTTCTGGAGCTTAAAGAGCGGGGTATTCAATTTAAAGCTCAGGCCATAGTGCCTCTCACCTACAAAGGAACTGCTATCCAAAAAGACTACATAATTGATTTTTTGGTTGAAGACCAGATTGTATTAGAATTGAAAGCCATAGAAACAGTGCTTCCAATCCATGAAGCTCAATTGCTGACATACCTTAAATTGGCTGATAAGCCATTGGGACTTCTCATTAATTTTAATGTCTCGAAATTAACTAATGGCATTACCAGAAGAGTAAATAACTTTAAAGAATAATCAGCGTAACTCTGCGCTTTTCGCGCCTCTGCGTTGAAGTAAATAAAACAACATGAATACTGAAAGAAGCAAATCCCTTTTCCAAACCGCATCAAAATATATCCCTGGTGGAGTAAACTCCCCGGTACGTGCCTTTAAATCTGTGGGTGGTGATCCCATCTTTATAAAGAAGGCCAAGGGCGCCTATATGTATGATGAAGATGGAAATAAATACATTGACTACATCGCTTCTTGGGGGCCTATGATTTTGGGCCACGCCTGGGAACCTGTGGTGAAAGCCATTCAGGACAAAGTAGCTGACTCAACCTCTTTTGGAGCACCTACCGAAATGGAGATTGACCTCGCCCGCCTTATTTGCGAAAGCATACCCAACGTGGAGCGTGTACGTATGGTAAACTCAGGAACGGAAGCAACGATGAGTGCTATTCGTTTGGCTCGCGGCTATACCGGAAAAGACAAGTTTATAAAATTTGCAGGCTGCTACCACGGGCATGGTGATGCCTTTTTGATACAAGCTGGAAG
>JAUHWX010000258.1 GCA_030427285.1 Bacteroidia bacterium | reverse complement strand
CACCTCTGGGTCTTTGCCCAAATTTCCAATCAACATCACTTTATTTAAACTTCCAGCCATAGTATACCGTTTCAAACAAATTTAGAAAAATACGCTCGCTAATCAATGGGCAAAGTTAGCTGTTTTCTATCCAAATAAGCCCGCAATGGCTTTGGAAAAGCATATTCAATCAACTTCTCTTTTGCCACCCATTGTGCATCCTTGGCTATAGAGAGATCCAACTTCTTATTTGTATCTATCAACACAATACGGCAATGGATAGTTTGATGACTCAATTTATGCGGCTTTAAGTCCACCACTTCTTTTATCAATAATCCATCTTTATTAATAGATTCGATAACCTCAGCCGGGTTTAATAAAGCATCTGCTTCGATAAGTGGAAACTGAAAAAGTTGCCTCCAAATATCTTTTTCCACTCTTTGCTGCACGGCAATCTTCCCTCCTTTATTAATTAGCAAATAAGTAAGGTATCGTTGGCGGTCATATTTCTTCTTTTCCTTTACGGGAAAGTCAGCCACATTTCTTTCAGCGTAAGCGGTGCAATTTTCGTTTAATACACATTCGCCACATTTCGGGTTTTTAGGAACACACTGCACCGCTCCAAACTCCATTATAGCTTGATTATAGTCGGCCGGAGATTTGGTGTCCAGCATTTTATTCGCCAGTTGTTCAAACTCCTTCTTACCAGTTGTTGTATTTATTGGTGTGCTTATCGCAAAATATCTGGACAGAACCCTAAATACGTTCCCATCCAAAACAGCCCTAGGCTCGCCAGCCACAAAAGAACTAATAGCTGCAGCTGTATAACTGCCCACTCCTTTAAGTTTTAATAGCTCATCATACTTTCTTGGAAAATCACCATCGAGGTTTTCAGAGACATGTTTTGCTGTAGCATGAAGATTACGAGCTCGACTGTAATATCCTAAACCTTCCCAATCTTTTAAGACTTGATCTTCTTTAGCTTTCGCTAAATCCTCAACTTTAGGGTAGTTTTTTACAAACTTTTCAAAATAAGGCAAACCTTGATTTACTCTCGTTTGCTGCAAAATTATTTCAGACAGCCAAATGATGTAAGGATCGTTCGATTTTCTCCATGGTAAGTCGCGCTTATGACGGTAATACCAGCCTAAAATGGAAGATTGAAAAGTAGGTTTCTGCAAAATATTTGTTTTTGAAGGACTTACGAAAAAAAAATTGGGTCAGTCCATTTCCCAAAACCATAAATTCACTTTATATTTGCACCCCTCAAAATTAACGAGTTTAATAATTAATTAATAGATATAATGACTAAAGCGGACATTGTAACCAGGATTTCTGACAAGACTGGTATGGAACGAGCTGATGTTCAAGCCACTGTAGAGGCTTTCATGAAGGAAGTAAGACATTCTTTAGAAACCGGAGACAACGTGTACTTGAGAGGATTTGGTAGCTTCATTATCAAGAAAAGAGCTGAAAAAACCGGACGTAACATCTCAAAAAACACAACAATTATCATTCCTGCTCACAATATCCCATCTTTTAAGCCTGCAAAAACTTTTGTAGAAGCTGTAAAGAAAAAGGTGAAGGTGAAACAAACAGCAAACGCTTAAGCTCATTTTGAACAAAGGTCTCTTCATATTAATCCTATTTGGAACGCTCCTACTCGCATTCTTATATATGTCACCGGTGACACCGGCTACCTCTGTATCTGGGGATGAAGAAACTATAGCTGTGCAACAGAATGAAACTTCGGAAAACCAAGGCGACCCAGATGCTATGGTTGATGAAGCTTTAAGGCAGTTGCAATTAGGAGAAGTACCCCCTATGCAGGGTATATTAAAGATAAGAGAGGTTGCTGAAAAGTATCCCGGAAATGTAAAGGCTAACTTTACACTAGGAATGCTTTCTATGCAAACCGGACAATATGCTAAAGCTGTTGGTAGATTTGAAACAGTGATTGAGCAGCAGCCCGAAAATGCTGATGCTTGGTACATGCTTACCAAATCCCAATTGAACATTGGAGATACGATCAATGCAAAGCAAAGTTTTAAGAAGACCCTAACCCTGGTAGATGAAGAAACAGGGAATGAGTACAAGAAGGAATTATCAGTATTAGAATAGTATTAATTTAAAGATTTAAGAATCATGCCTAGCGGAAAGAAAAGAAAAAGACATAAGATGGCTACTCACAAACGTAAAAAGCGTTTAAGAAAGAACCGTCACAAGAAGAAATAATTTCATTCCTATGAAATTGTTGGATTTCTAAACCTTAAGCACCTCCTTGCAGGTGCTTTTGGTGTTTCATTGTATCCGTAGAAATCCAGTCTTTCACACGGATTTAAAAAAGTATAAGGTGAGTACAGAATTAATAATTAATTCAAGTACTGCCAATGAAGTAGCCATAGCGCTACTTAGGGATGGTAAACTTACCGAGCTGCATTATGATAATGCGGAAGACTTTGCTGTAGGCGACATTTATCTGGGAAAAATCAAAAAGGTTGTTCCCGGACTTAATGCCGCATTTGTAGATGTGGGTTATGAAAAAGATGCATTCTTGCATTATCATGACCTTGGTCCACAGATAAAGTCGCTCAATAAGTTTACCAAAAGAACCCTTACCGGTAAACAGCGGTGGTCATTAACTGACTTTGAAGCTGAATCGGACATTGATAAAAATGGCAGTATAGACCAGGTTTTAAAAACCGGTCAAACACAAGTGGTGCAAATAGCCAAAGAACCTATTTCCACCAAAGGACCTCGAATTACTTCTGAGCTTTCATTAGCCGGACGTTTTATCGTACTAGTTCCTTTTTCAGAAAGAATTAGTGTAAGCTCAAAGCTGCGCGACAAAGAAGAAAAAGATCGACTGCGCAGATTGATTCAAAGCATTAAGCCAAAAGGCTTTGGTGTAATTGTAAGAACCGCTGCGCAAGACTGCTCGGTGGCCGAACTGGATGCCGATCTTCAGGATTTGGTTGGAAAGTGGAAGCAGTTACATCGCCAAATACAGCGCGTAAAGGCACCTGAGCGTGCGCTTCGTGAGCTAAACCGCGTATCTTCTCTACTTCGCGATATCCTCAATGATTCTTTTAATAGCATTGTAACCAATGACAAGGATCTTACTGAAGAGGTAAAGGCCTACTTAAAATCTATCGAACCAGGAATGGAAGATATGGCCAAGTATTATGATGGCCGCGTTCCAATCTTTGAGCACTTTGGCATCGAAAGACAAATCAAAGGTTCATTTGGACGTTCAGTTTCTATGGGTAAAGGTGCCTACTTAATTATAGAGCACACCGAAGCTATGCACGTAATTGATGTGAATAGTGGTAACAGAACCAATAGTAATGACAACCAAGAGGCCAATGCACTTACAGTGAATTTGGCCGCAGCCGAAGAAGTAGCTCGTCAGCTGCAACTTCGCGATATGGGGGGCATCATTGTGATAGATTTTATCGACATGCACCGTGCCGAAAACCGCAAGAAGCTTTTTGAAAAGCTGAAAGAGGTGATGAAAACAGACCGCGCGAAGCACAAAATCCTACCTGTAAGTCGTTTTGGATTAGTAGAAATTACACGCCAGCGTGTGCGCCCTGAAATGAATATCCAGACCAGGGAAGAAAATCCTGATGGAAATGGAGAAGTAGAAGCTCCAATTTTAATTATTGATGAGATAGAAAATAAACTTGACTTGATTTCTACTCAGGAAAAGGACAAGAATATTTTTCTACACACCCACC
>JAUHWX010000257.1 GCA_030427285.1 Bacteroidia bacterium | reverse complement strand
TTCTATACTCACCGCTTGACGCCCATGACTATTGCTCGCAAAGGCTAGAGCGCTATCCGCCAAAGAGTAGGTGATTCCGCCATGAGCGATTTTAAACCCATTGGTCATTTCCTCACGAACCTTCATTTTTAGTTTGGAATAACCCGCACTCTCATCGATGCGTTCAATACCTAACCATTGACTAAAAGCATCGCCATTGTACATTTTATCAACTATCGCTTTTCCTTCCATGGTCTACTTTTTTTCCATGGTAATGGAAACAGACCTTTCTATAATAGAAATGATTGTATCCAATGCAACATTGAAGTTTTGACGAGCCAATTCATCACTACCTGCTGATTTGGTTTTAAACACCGCTCGGGTTTTCAAATCTTCAAACACCAAAGGACTATCTGAAATTTTAATCATTTCGCCTTCAGGCAAACCCTCTACCTCTTTCGCTTTTTGCTCATAAGCATCCATACGATCATTGATTACTTCCTCAAGCATTTGGTGAGGAACAAGCTCTACCGGTATGCCGGCTGAAATAAAAGCATTGATAAGAATCACGGCAGAATCTACCAAAGCTTCGTGCTCTTCGTCACTAAAATCATCGGCCAGGTTAGTAATAAAGCCCATCAAAATAGGCTGATCTTCCAATATCTGAACAATCATTTTTCCTTGCTCAGCTTGACTCATCGCTTCATAATCGGCAATAGCTACCGCTACAAAATCTTTTCTTGGTTGCTTCATACGGGCAAAGGTATTGTTTAGAGAAACAATACGGAAAAGATGTACTCCTTTGGTTTATTTACACGCTCACACCTTTGCATTAATAATTTCGTCATCTTTGTTTAGCTTGCTTTATAAGCTGCTCCTATATTCTAATAATGCCTCAATCTTATGAAAAGTATTTTAGCTTCAATCCTTATCTTCTTCTTTTGTGTGCCTAACTTTTATGGTCAAACTATTGCCGACAGCCTGAAGGTGCATTACACATTTGACAACAACCTTAAAGATGTTACGAAGTATGGAAACCACCTAATGATATCTGGAGGTATAAGCCCCTATGTGCTTGTTGCCGGAAAAGATTCTGCGTTGACCTTTAATGGTGCCGACCGACTTACATCCACCTCGGTTTTTGATGCCTCCTCATTTACTGAAATGGCCATTTCTGTTTGGATCAAAACCTCCACAGTAACTACCTCTGCTGATCAACTCATATTTCAAGGGGCAAATATTGGTTTTGGAATGGGAGTACAACCTGTTTCAGGCAAGTTATTCGCATCCTTTGATGGTTCCACCGCGGGGTCTCGTATCACTTCGAATTCAGTTGCAGATGGGAATTGGCACAATATTGTAATGCAAAATGATGGCAACACAACCAGCCTTTACGTTGATGGAGTTTTTGATGGTAGTGTTATTGAAACCCTATTTTCTCCTACTGGTGGTGCCGATAATTTAATTTATGTAGGAGCTTCTACATTTAATACTCGAGCTTTCACAGGTGCAATTAATGATCTTAGAATTTACAATCGCCTACTCAGCAAAACTGAAATTGAAACTCTTTTCTTTAAATCCTTATCCGTTACCACAACTCCAGCTGCAAGGCCGGAAGGTTTTTCTGTATTCCCGAACCCAAGTTCTGATGGACACTTTTCCATAACCGCTGATAATCTGGAACATGGCTCTAGTATAGAGATTACTGACATTACTGGCCGTATGGTGTGGCAGGCATTAGCACATGCGGGTAGTCAATTTAAAATTGAGGCTACTTTGCAATCGGGCATTTACATGGTTAGCGCGGTAAAAGATGGAACAGTAAGAGCTTCAAGAAAATTGATTATTCAATAAGCCCCAGAATCCTACAAACAGTATTGAGTAAATAAAATCGATCCATTTGGTTTGGCTAAAATTAATCACTTCTCACATTTATTCCACCCTTACCTTCTTCACAAAGAAATCCTCCAACTCTGAGAGAGTCTGTGAGTTTGTTTCAATGTCTTTCACAATTTCACCGTGATCCAGAATCACAATGCGCTGGCAAAACTCTGTAACATGTCCTAGGTCGTGACTAGAAATAAGCATCGTAATGTCTGTTTCTTCGTCCAGTTTTTTCAGCTGGTCGCGCAACTGATATTGTGTAGATGGATCCAGGTTAGCAAAAGGCTCATCCAGTATTAGCATTTGTGGGTTTCCAATAAGAGCGCCCACAATACCTACCTTCTTTTGGTTTCCCTTACTCAAGTCTCGGATATATTTTTTGCGGCCACGCACCTCTCCTTTAAAAAAGTCTTCATAGCCATCTAAAAATGTGCTTAGCTCAGAAGCTTCCATATTGTGAAGCTTACCTATAAATGTAAAATATTCATCCGGTGTGAGGTAGTCAATAAGAAAGCCCTCGTCAATAAAGCTTCCGGTAAAATTTTTCCAGCTTTCATCACTTGCCACTGGAATATTATTGATCCAAACCTCACCACTCTCTGGTTGAATTAAATCCAAAAGGCATCGATACAAGGTGGTTTTTCCCGCTCCGTTGTTCCCTACTAAGCCAAACGATTTGCCTGCCTCAATATTCAGCTCCGGTATGTTGAGCACGGTTTCTCCGTTGTAGGATTTTTTTAGATTCTGAACTCTTATAATTTCTGACATATCATTTCTGTGTTTCAATTAAGCCTCTCTAAACCCGGCTGCGTTGCGATACTTCTTTTCTCTAAAGTTCTTGCTGATTTCTTTAAACCAATACTTGCTAAAAGCTAAGCTCAAAAGTCCAGCTCCCGCCATAGCCGCCAGTCCATAGTAAGGTTTATCAAATACATTGAAAGCCTGAAAAATAAGGATGGGCAGAACTAAAAGCGGAATAGCCACTAAAAACTGTACAGCGCTTGTTCCTTGATAGTTAAAGGCCGAGCCTTTGCTAAGGTCTATTCTCTTCTTTTGATAGGTACTGGCAAAAAGCAGCACAAAACTATTGACTCCAATATTGTAAATAAAGCTGGCCGTGTTTATCCAAAAGGCGTCCCAAGTAAAATAAATGTAGGCCAGAGAAATTACATATGTGATGACACTACTACCAGCTAAAAGCCAAAATTTAGCTCTAAAAAAAGACTCCATCGGATAGGCCCGTGTAAGTATTCCATCAAAATAGGCGCTTTCCCAGCCCACCATAAACTGGCCATAATTGATCATGAAAATACCTGTCATAAAAATGCCCACAAACACAAGCCACCCCATACCCGGATACTGCTCGGGCTGCGTATAAAACAGCAAGCCATAGGCTCCAAAAAGAGCTGTTATCATCAAAATACTTTTTGTGCGCTTATTTCGTAAAATCAGCTTGAGCTCATTGGCCATCATGGTGCCAATGGCACCCTTGGATTCCAAGAAATCAAAATTTTGAGTAGATGCTTTTTCGTCTTGTTTTTTCCATTTATCGATGTGGCTATTGGCCAAAAGAAATCGGAAATTTACCAAGTAAACTCCAAACACTGCGGCCAAGATCACCAAGGCAAACCATAACCTGCTCAAATTTCCAAAAACAAGAGCTGACCAATCCCTGAGTGAAATCCACTCTAAGGCATTGGCTACAAAAAGCAGGGCTACTATGGCCGCAAAAATTATAAAAACAATCTGCTTTACTGCGGCTACCCTTTTAATGTAAATGGCCAAAAAATGATTTACCATTACCAGCAAAAACATTGCTATAAGCCAAGCAACGCCACCTACCATGCCTAGCTCGGGC
>JAUHWX010000256.1 GCA_030427285.1 Bacteroidia bacterium | reverse complement strand
TCTTTCAGGAGGACATACAGCTCCAATTGGGAGAGCTTACAAAGAAGATTTTTTGGCTAGGGTAGTGAAGTAGGTTCCTACTTTCCACCTGTGCTCATTCCAATTTTGCCACCAATCCAGGCCATCGGAATATACGCTACTGCAATATCCAAAACAATAAACCAGGTGGGCGAAGGAATCATAAAACTGACCATAATTCCACCAATAAGGAACAAAGCTCCAATGGTGTAGGCAAATTTCATCTTATGAGTTGAGGCAATCAAGGCAGCAACCAAAGCTCCTACAAGCGTACCTAAAGCGTGGGCGAGAAATGGAAAGATAAAATGCTCTGCGCTGGCATTGGGCATAGCGGCAGCCAAAGCTTCCATATCACTTGGGTCTACTCCTTCTAAGGGAAATACGGAATGCCCTGCATTGATGAGGCCCATATTTATAATACTTCCTACTCCCCAACCAACAATTACAGCCAGTATATTTCTTACTATTTTCATATGTGTGATTTAGCGCTTATTAGGTATTTCTTTTTTCAAAAGAAGCGACAAAAAGAATAGCAAACTTAAAATTAAGAAAACAATGTTCACGGTGCTTGCAAAAGGTGGCGCTCCTTCCGGCCATACTTGCCCTAAAAGTACAATGGCATTTAAAGCCAAGAGTATGATTAAAATAAGAGTTTTTGGTTTTTCCATGGAGATCAGTGATAATGGTTAATCCTTGAGGTTTAATTACTTCTTCTTTCCAATCAACAAAAGTGAGTCTCCCTCTTCAAACTCAGCATAGCTCTCAAGCAGCAAGATGTCGAAATATGGTTCAAAAAGTTCTTTCAATTCGGCCTCTGTATGATAGTTTACAAACATCCCTTTGAAAACTTCTGAGCCTTCACCTTTCCAAAATGAATGACAAATAATACCATCGCTATTTACAATATCAAATTGCTTTTTAATAGAATCGATTAGTTCATTGTCATCAAGGTGATGAAGCACTTTGTTTGAGTAAATTCCGTCAAACGTTTCAGGGCTGTTTAGAGTAACAGCATCAAGTTCAATAAAAGTCCCGTTTGGGTTTTTGGATTTAAGATGGCTCAAAAAATCCTTTGAACTATCAGAGCCTGTTACTTTGAAGTCTTTATTAAGAATACGCCAATCGGTGCCTGGGCCACTGCCGATTTCCAGCAAAGTAGAGTTTGAAGGAAGAAAATTTTTAAGCTTTTTAATCAGCTCTCCGCCATTCACATCCTGTGATAAACTGATGTATTCTTCTACCGATTCTTTTGTTTTGTAGTAATTGGTGCTCATACAGATGTAGGTGCTTTTCTAGTGTGCTTATGTGAAGGAAACCCTTAAAGGAGACATTAATTTTCGCTTAACTCTTTAACTTTTGATAGCCAGTTATTCCAAACAACCTTTTGGGCTTCGTAGTCAGAAGTATAAGGTCCTGCATAAATCGATAGTTTAGAAGTTGAACCATTATCTTCAATAGTATACCTTTCTGCGTATTTAAAACCAGAAAAGTCATAATCAATTTGGATAAGTTCGTTTACGATCAATTTCTCTATCGTTCCGGTGCTTACAAGCTTATCAGGTTCATACTTAAAATAGACATCTGAGCCGAGTTTCCATTCGGATTCAACGAACGCATTTTTGTCAAATTCATTTCCTAAAACTTTCGAATATTCTTTATTGGTTACAATTTTCCACACTCGTGAAGGACTTGCTTTTATCTCTATGGAGTTCGAAACTACTCGGGAATCTCGTGTATCAGTGGATTCGGATGCATTGTTGCAGCCAGAGATAAATAGGGGTAAAATTGTTAAAACTCTAATGATATACTTCCAATACATATTTTAAGCTTTAGTGGTGAATTTCTCTATACTTTTCCTCTTGCATTCCTTGTAACTTATAGGTTTTAAATCACAATAAAAAGCGCTCCCTTCCTTTCTACCAGTGCAAAACCCTCGCAAGATACAATTGCCTTTGGGTATTCTCTGAGCCTTAAACTTTATTCGGGCCTCTATTCTTTTTTGAGCCTTGAAATTGCTCGCTCACTTCGAACAATTTCAAGGCTAATTTCTTTTTTCTCTTAAAACATTAAAGATGAAAAAAACACTACTAGGTATATGCTCATTACTTTTTCTTAGCCTTAGCTCCTGGGCACAGTCAGGGGGTAATTCTGAAACTTCTCAAGATTTCAAAATCAGAGCGGTAGCAGAGTTAGGGTTCCTTTCTGTAATTGACCATAAGGTTCAGTTCAGTAACTCGGGCACTTATTTTGACTATCGCGATCAGGGTGGGCAAGATGTTTTATTTCCCGTTTCAAGACTGTCTTTAGAGCTGGAGTTTAACAAGAAGAATACTTTCTATCTTCTCTACCAGCCTTTACGCTTGGAGTCTCAGGTGCTCTTACAGGAAGACCTTATAGTAGATGATATGGTTTTTCCGGCCAATACTGGTGTAAACTTGTTGTATAACTTTCCTTTTTACAGGCTGAGCTATACACGAGAGCTGCTCAGCGATAATGATAAATGGGACTTTGCAATTGGTGCTTCATTGCAAATACGCAATGCCACCATTTCATTTGAGTCTACAGATGGATCGAGGTTTAGAACCAATCGCGATGTAGGCTTAGTACCAGCATTAAAAATTAAAACACGGACGTACTTCAATGATCGCGTGTTTGCCGAGCTGGAAGCAGACGGGATTTACGCACCTGTGAGCTATATCAATGGAAGCGATAATGAGGTGGTAGGAGCCATACTGGATGCAAGCCTCAGAACGGGAGTTGAGCTTAGTGATCCGGTCACTGCATTTATAAATGCAAGATATATTGGTGGTGGAGCCGTGGGTACATCAGATATTGATGGCCCAGGAGATGGCTATGTGAGAAACTGGCTGCACTTTTTTACTTTGACAGTTGGGTTTAGTTATGAATTCGCGCCCTAAGTTTTTCAAAAAAAAAGCACGTGATAGATTGAAATTAGAATCTATAGCCCACATCGAACCTATTTTTAACAAGACCGTTAACTGTGATATAAGGCGATTTTTCAATCGCACATTAATCAACAAACATATTTGCACATGTCCTTATTTGGAACTCTCGTAAAGGGAGGTATTAGGTTAAACCAAGCACTCAGCTTTGATAATGAGAAGGCAGAAGAGCAGCAGGAAAAGCAGTTGCGTCAATTGCTAAAAAAAGCCAAAGACACGGCTTTTGGTAAGTATTATGGTTTTGCAGAAATGCTAAAAGCGGATGATGTGCTAAAAGCTTTTCAAGCTGAGGTTCCACTTTTTGACTATCACCAAATGCATGAAGCCTGGTGGCAAAAACAGCAAGAGCACCCAGACATTACCTGGCCGGGTAAGCCCAATTTTTTTGCGCTAAGCAGTGGTACCACGGGCAAAAGTAGCAAGCGCATCCCCATTACAGATGAGTTTTTGCAAAGCATGAAGGATGTGGGAACATCGCTCATCAAATCGATTCCCGAGTTTGACTTTCCGGAAGAGTTGTTTGAAAGCGAAGTGCTCATGCTGAGCAGTAGTGCTAATTTGAGTAAAAATGAAAGTGGGCATTTAGAAGGTGAAATCAGCGGAATCAATGTGAGTAATTTTCCAGGGTGGTACGATGTGTTTTATCGGCCAGGGAAGGAAATAGCCTCCATCACCGACTGGGACGAGCGCGTGCAGCGAATTGCTGAAGAAGCTCCCAATTGGAATATTGGGGCTATTGCCGGAATACCTTCGTGGGTG
>JAUHWX010000255.1 GCA_030427285.1 Bacteroidia bacterium | reverse complement strand
TACCCACTTGCCATGGTAAAAAGATTACTAGCAGCGATATTTTGCAGCCTACTTATAGTGTTGAGCTGTAAAAAGGACAAAGACGATCCAATGAAGCAGAACTCAGCTTCTCAAACTTTTGAAAGTGTAATAGAAGAAGGAGGAACTTTCACACCAGTTCAAAAATCTACAACAGTTGTTGATTCATCCAGTAGTGAAAAAACAGAGGATGGACAGCGCTGGAGATGCACCACCACAACCTATGATGCCAAAGATGGCGCAGGAGGTGATGGCGGTTTTCCGATGTTTAATCCCAATGCCAATGTAATTTATCCTGGTAGCCTTTTGCAAGGAAGCTCTTTGCGCAAAGCCACCCCCGATGTAATTGCTGTAGACAGGGCTGGTGGAACAATTTCGTATGACATTATTGATGGTAATGACCAATCTTCTTTTACAGTAGATGAGGTGAAAAAAAGCTCTATTACCGATGCGATGAACAATATTATTGGCCAGTCTTCTGGTGTTATTCCTGCCAACTTCAATTTTACATATAAGAATATCCAAAGTCGCCAGCAGTTTGCTTTGGCTGTGCAGGCTGATTATGAAAATGCCTTTTTGGAGTTGGAAGGCTACCTAAATCTCAACACGGATAAATCCTATTCTTCTTATTTAGTCCAGCTTAATCAAAGCTACTATACCATGAGTTTTGACATCCCCACAAGCAAGGATCAGCTTTTTGCGGAAAATGTGACCCCCGAAGATTTAGCGAAATATGTAGGTCCAGGAAATCCTGCTACTTATGTTTCGGATGTTACCTACGGGCGTACTTATTACATGTTAATTGAATCCACGGCTTCATCTTTTGATTTGGAAGCCGGTATTCGAGGTTCATTCAGTGCTATAGCCAGTAGTGGAGGGGGTAGTGTAGATGCGAGCTATCTGAGCACGTTGAGCAATCTCAAAATTCAGGTATTTGCTTATGGAGGCGAAGCTTCGGCTACTTTGAGAACGGTGGTGGATGCGAGTACTTTGGATAGCCTTGTGAACAAACTGGCCAGTGCCGGAGACATCCGCAGTGGAAAACCCGTGAGCTATGTGGTACGCAGCGTGCATGACAATAGAGTGGTAAGCGTACAGCTGGCCAATAAATACGATGTCACCAATTGCATCCCTATTGGTAGTGGTAATACTCCACCCGCAGCCACTTCACATTGGGAGGGCATTGTAAACGATTTTGGCGCCATAGGGGCAGCCGTAAATATGCGCTATAACAGAATTGCACTTTTCAATAAAGCCGGAAACCGCTATCTGGTAAGCGAAGATAATAATACGCTTACCGGACCTTATGAACTGAGCGATTTGGGCGATGGCCAGATGGATTTGACCTCAGTGGGTGCAGGGGGTGTCCACAGAACACCCACCGCTACAGGTGGGGTGTATTTCTTTGACCTTAACGGAAATAAGTACCAGGAAATGGCTGGAGCTACAAGTTTTAGCAATACTTCGGTAAAAAATATTGGAACTTTTCATGGTGGCGGATGCCCCTTCAACGCGCAGGGAATAGCTGGCATGGCTTCCATAAATGTGGTGTCTCATAATTCGCATGGGGTTTTGGTCATCAATAAAGAAGGAGATGAATACTCCATTTACAATACCCAAACCAGCAAATGGCAGGCTTCCCACACCATAGCAGGCTCAGGACTTGAGGTAAATGGAAATAAGGCTCCGTTCACTGCTTTTGGCGCGGTTTGTTATATGCGCATTGGCTCTATTGACTATACCGTTTTCTTCAACAAACAAGGAACCCAGTATAGCCTTTGGGAGAAAGTGGATGGATTTTCACCAGCATACGACCTTTAAAAATTATCATTATGAAAAAGATTATACTATTATTCAGCTTGTTTTTTATACACTATGGTTTGCTTTCGCAAGAAGGGGAACTTGAT
Organism: Bacteroidia bacterium; assembly: GCA_030427285.1. Lineage (GTDB taxonomy): Bacteria > Bacteroidota > Bacteroidia > Flavobacteriales > Schleiferiaceae > Owenweeksia. The sequence goes on along the minus strand of JAUHWX010000255.1, from coordinate 1,844 downwards.
ATTTCATTTAATGGAAATGGTAAGTTTATACACGAGGATAGAAACGGTCATGAGCAAATATTTGGAGTGGCACTGCAAGGTGACGGCAAGATTTTAATTGTTGGCCCTTCCGGTAATTCAGGTTGGAGCAAAACCTATATTTTTCGATTAGATGTAAATGGAAACCCGGATCCAAAGTTTGGAAACCAGGGACAAGTGATTACTGACCTTGGAAAAGATTATACCTACAGCATGGCTGTGGCTGTGCAGGCTGATGGTAAAATCCTTGTGGCCGGCAATGCAGAAGAAGATGACGATGTTGGAGTAGGCCTACAAAGACTTTTAACCGATGGCACCCCCGATTATAGTTTTGGAGATAGCAGTGTGGCATTTTTTCCTGTAGAGGGTACCTCGCAGTACTTCAATTATGTAGGTGTGCAACCAAGCGGAAAGATAATTGTTGGTGGTCGCTACTCTGATAATGGAATTAGGCCTGCACTCATAAGGTTTAATAGCAACGGAATACCAGATTATACTTTTGGTGATTCGGCTATTGCTGAAATAGTAAACCCTACCAGCTCCATATACGCATTTAAATATGTGATGAAAACTACCGGAGAAGTGGTAGGGGTTGGAGAAACTTATGTGAATAGTAAACAAACCTTTGCCTTGGTGCAATTTACGGAAGATGGGCAGCCAGACCCAAGCTTCGGGAGTAATGGGGTGCTCATAGTAAACTTTACAGAAAAGGCCGCGGCCAGAGGAGTTGCGGTGCAAGCCGATGGAAAAATAGTAGCGGTGGGCTATGTAGAAGATGGAAATGGTGCAGATAATTTTGCTTTGGCCCGGGTATTTCCTGATGGAACCCTTGATCAATCTTTTGGGGTAAATGGCAAAGCATCTGCGGCTTTGCTCAATGATGATGCTGATGCCAGCGCAGTAGCTATTTTGGGCGATGGAAAAATAATAGTAGCAGGCACGGTGGATGGAATTTGGAACCGTGACTTTGCGGTAGCTCGGTTTAGCTCCATAGGTAAGCTCGATAAGTCATTTAGCCTGGATGGCTACTCCACAAAAAATATGGGGACAGGCAATGATTATGTTCATAATGCTGTTTTACAGCCTAATGGAAGGCTGGTAGTAGTTGGCTCCAGTTATAATACTTATAGTAGCGGAAGCAGCAGTTCAACGTATGATTTTGCTGCCGCCCGCTTTTTGGGTGGGGAAAATACTTTTGAGGAAGCGGAAAATGAACTGTCTGAAATTTCTATTTATCCCAACCCTGCCAGCTCTATTTTAAATATTGAGATGGAAGATCAGTTTTCGAATTATGAAGTTGAGCTGGTTGACGTAACCGGGAAAGTTTTTATGCAGTTAAGTATAAATGGTTCAGGAGTGTTGGATGTCAGTGCATTAAATTCCGGGCTATATCTTCTTAAGGTTTATGAAAATGGCGTTCCGAGAGGGAGTAGGAAGGTGATGGTGAAATAGTTGTTTTAGGCAAAAAGTCCACCCTCGCCCTTCGGGCACTCCCGCCAGCGGGAGACACGTTGCGCATGTCCTCCGCTGGCGGAGGTGCTGACCCCGAAAGCTTTCGGGGGAAGCGGAGGTGGACTTATTGTTTAATAATTAACCATTCCTATAAAGATTTAGATTTTAAACGGAGACTATTCAACACCACACTTACCGAACTAAACGCCATGGCAGCACCGGCAATCATGGGGTTGAGCAAAAATCCGGTGAAGGGATATAAAATTCCTGCTGCGATAGGAATTCCGATAAGGTTGTAAATAAAGGCCCAGAATAGATTCTGGCGGATGCCTTTTACGGTAAGGGAAGAGAGTTTAAAAGCTTTGGGTATAGCG
>JAUHWX010000254.1 GCA_030427285.1 Bacteroidia bacterium | reverse complement strand
AGACCTTGGGCTGGCTCGGATTACAACCGATCCTGCGATCTGACCGAAGGTAAATCCGCGCTAACGGTTTAGTATAGCTCAAGCCTATTAGAGTCCCAATACAATTTCTAAATTACCCTCTTCTCTCTAAAAAACTGGAATAGAGTATTGTCACGCTTTCTACCAATGATTTCATGTCTTTATGATAAGACACCCTGCCCCAAGGATAAGTCTTTTCTCCTCCCAACAACTCCAATAAACTATACAATTCTTCTCTTTCGCTGAAAGAAAGCTCTGGTGGCCCAATATAAAATGAAAGAATTTCCAACTTCCCCTGATAAAAATCAAAGCCAACTAAAAACTTCCCCTCAACATCTTCAACAGAATACTTCTCTAAGTTTTCATATTCGAAAGTTTTCTTTGAACCAAGATAATTCTTTACCACTTCAACATCTAAACCATTAAATATCAGAAGTTCATTGGGTAATTTTACTTCTCCCGTTCTAGTATTTATTTCTATCATTTAGGCCATAAATTTATCATGAAAGTTCACCCCCGCTACCGTGCGTCTCCTGACGGGTGGTCATAAAACTAAACTTACTCATAAAACCTCTTCAACGACCACCTGATATAAACCGCCCTCACCATAATTAGCAGCACAAAAGGAATAAGCGAATTATTCAAATCTTGCGGCCACCAAGGCCAGGCAATAAGGGTAATAAAGGCTAGAAGAGCCGTAAGTGTAAAATAAGGTTTCAGCCAGTTGGGCTTTTTCTTTTTCAGTAAAATAAGCGCAACAGGAAAGTGTAGCGGAATAGCCCACAGAAGGTTCATATTTTGGGCAGCAGCACGGTGATCGGTGGCAAACCAAAGCACAAACAGCAACCAGCCGATAAGCCCAATAATGGAGAAAATAACAGCATCAAACCAATACAAACCGCGCTGTGCATTGTAGCCTTGGTACGTGATCAACAAGCCCAAAACCAACAGAGCCGTGAAATATAGCAATGGCGTATTCCAGTTGGTTTCCGCTTTTTCAGGCAGCGCTTCAAAAGTGCTCACCGTTTCCTTCACCAAAGGCTTCTCCCCCCTTTGCCCCTTTATATAGGCATGGTCAAAACCCTGCTCCACATAGTCCGGCAAAAACATATACATCCATGGCGTGGCATTTTTGTCCATCGGTAAACCAAGGCACAGGTCTATGCCCAAATCTCCCCACGGCTGCTCCTGCAGATATATGTCGCACAAATCGCGAATAGTATAATTGGTAGTGATATGCGAATCATCAAAACGCACGCTATCGCCCAAAGCCTTCTTCATCACATCACGCACACGCGTGGCGCAATTGTCATAAAAGTAATCGTAGTAATAATGCATGTTTTCCTCCTCTGCATTCCACTGCAAAAAGTCAAACACCTTTTGATTTTGTGCTGGCGTAAGATTCAAAATCTGCTCATGCACAAAACGGTTTTCGTCAATATAGCTGTCTACAAAAGGCTGGTAACGTGAAACCGCCAGCCTGTACTTCAAATGCCCTTTTGCAAAATTGAGGTAGAAATTAGGCTGATTAAAATTGAAAACCCCATAATTATAAATCAGATCAATGGCTTGAGAAGGGTCATACACCCGCACGGCACTATGACCAAAAGCAGAATATAATTCGCCCTGATACGGCCCACACGTCACGATTCGTATTTCGGCTTTGTCCGTCAGCTGAACTTGCGAAAAGGCAAATGTGTTGACAAACAAAAGGAGGAAAAGCAAGCATTTTTTCATGGCCGTGAAGATAAGTTTCATTGCTATTATTAAAGATAAATGAGCATAGAAAATAAAAACGTTCATAACCCAAAAAAAAAGCTGCGAAAACCTCCCAGGGCTTCCGCAGCTTTTTGCATTTATACAAAATGAATTATCTAGTAAATTTTGCTAAAATCACGATAGCCAGTAGTAAGGCTTGAGTACCAATCTGGATATTGGTCTCCACCTGACATTACCCAATCATTAAAATGGAGGTAGGCTTCATGAATAGGAGTTTTTTCAGTGGGTATACCAAAGCCATTATTTAGCTCAAGCGCCCAGGGGTAGCCTTCGCCACGCACATAATTTCCATTTTCGTTCGCTTCCAGCTCATCAAAATAAGCAGGATCTGCCAGGTCTGTAGCTTGCTTTCCAGCCAGATGCACCTCTCTACCCCGTGTGCCGTCAACAAATATAAATGGATTTAGCCCCAGCTGATTGAAAGCACTAAAACTGTAAGGACTGCTTAGCATGATGGAAAGGTTGATAGTATCACCAATGGAAGTAAAGGCATTGTCAAATGCAATAACCACGGCTTTACTTTGATTGGCCTCGACCCCATTGGCCGCTAGAGTTACAATATTTGAAGACAATTGGGAGCCTGTAACACTACTTACGATTTGTGGTGCAAATGGCATCTGCACACCAAAACCATTGCTAAATGATGCTCCGATATGTTTTATGTAATACTTAAAAAATACGTCAACTATTTGGTTGCCTGCATTGGTAACATACTGATAATTACAATCTAGTACCAAGTCGTTAAAGTCATAATCGCCTGCATTTGGCCATAAATCTTCAAAAGCCAAGTTGGCAAAACCATTTTTATATGGAAAATACTGATTGAAAGCACGCGTTGGGTCATCAGGATACTCGTCTGTATTATCATCCACACCGTCTCCATCGCGGTCGTTACCACTTGCATTTCCTGTAGGTGGATAATTGTCTGTATTAACGGCCTCTATAGGGTTGGCGGTAAGGTAAAATATCGCATCATTAAAGTCATTATCACAACTTTTTGTATCACGGTTCAGGTCTTCAAAGCCAATAAAAACCAAACTGCGCTGACTGTTGTAAAGCATTACATTATGCTGCCTTTCCGCTGAGTTAGTTTCAGGGTTAAAACTTGGCTCAGAATAGTATTTGGGAGCGTTGAGCTTTACCTTTTCTTGGTTTTTATCCCATCCATTTTCGAATAACACCCAGCCTACACTCATACCTGAGTCCACCCTACCCAAGTATATTTTGTCTCCACTGTTGAGCTGTCCGCCAGATCCGGCAAAAGATGTATTGGGGAATAGTATGTTTACCGTATCAATATCAGCTGCGGTAGCGGGTGGATTGTCTGTGAGGTAAGTGTAGTATGCCAGAGCATTTCGGTGGCCAGCTCCCTCACTCACAAAGGTTATCCACACATCGCTATCTTCTATTATTTCAGTATCTGTTTGGTTTCCCTGTGCCAAATATTGAGGTGATTTTACTGGAACTGATGATCTTTCAGGAAGACTAGCATTAAGATCCTGCAAAAGGCTATTATCAATTGCATCCGGAGTTACCAAATAGTCTGGCCGGCCCTGGCTGTTGTACGTTCCAATATATTTGTACACTGTTGTACCTTGGATTTGAGCAGCCATTTTTCTGTTGCTGCCACTGCCTTTAGTTTCCGCTTTTGCTTGATTAAAATCATATACCATACCTACGTTGCTTTTTGTAATAGTAATATCACCCGGTAGCCCCAGGTAGGTAGATTTTATAAAAATGCTTTCCTGCCCCGCAGGGAGTGTAAACTTTTCGTTGAAGCTTCCGTTGAAATCCAACATTCCCTTTCCAAATAACTTACCTCCATCTTCTGGATTGTGAGAGTATATTTCGAAAGTAGCTCCCGCCAAGCTTATGTCGGCTTTTAGGTTAATTGGGGTAGCTGCCGATGTTTCAAAATTAAAGTTGGAGTGTCCTGAAAAAGTATCAATAGCTTTTTCCGTTTCTTTTTTACATGACGATACACATAAAATACC
>JAUHWX010000253.1 GCA_030427285.1 Bacteroidia bacterium | reverse complement strand
GCAGATGCTTTATTAAACCCGGTTGAGGTTATCGAATCTATTAATAAGGATGGTTTATTAATAAAGGAAGTGGTGGACTTAAAGCCACATAAATTGAGTCACCAAACTATCCATTGCCGAATTGTGTTGATGGATACAAATAAGAAGTTGGATCTCTCTATAGCCAAGGATGCACAATGGGTGGCAAAAGAGAAGTTGATTGAATATGCTTTTCCAAAGCCATTGCGGGCTTATTTGGATAGAAAACAGCTAACTTTGCCCATTGATTAGAGAGCGTATTTTTCTAAATTTGTTTGAAACGGTATACTATGGCTGGAAGTTTAAATAAAGTAATGTTGATTGGAAATTTGGGCAAAGACCCAGAGGTGAGAACCTTTGAAGGCGGTAATATGCTGGCTCGTTTTCCTTTGGCTACTTCTGAAAGCTACACTAGCCGACAAACAAATGAAAAGGTAACCCAAACCGAATGGCACAATGTAGTGTGTAGGCGAGGGCTTGCTGAAATCGCTGAAAAGTATTTGCATAAAGGTGATAAAGTGTACATTGAAGGACGAATAAAAACCAGAAGCTGGGATGATGCCAATGGAGAGAAAAAATATTCTACTGAAATACATGCAGACACAATGACCATGCTTGGCAGTCCGCGAGATGGCCAGCAAAGTGGTGGAGATTCTTCTACTGGAGGAAATAAGCCCACCAATGATTTTGCCAAAAGTGGTGGTGATGAAGATGATGACCTACCATTTTAGTATTAACTAATTCCTCCCTGAATTGGATCCTGAACCCCCGAGTTTATTTTTGCTTGATATTCTAAGACCTTTCGACCCAAGTCTTATTGTTCCCCTAGTTATACTACTCATTCTTTTGGTAGCTTCCGCTTTGGTGAGCGGTTCTGAAGTTGCTTTTTTCTCGCTCAAGTCTCAAGATCTTGATGTCTTAAAGGAAAAGAGTAAAACTACGTATGATAGCATTGTAGATCTTTTGGATAGACCCAAGACATTATTGGCAACGATTCTTATTAGTAACAACTTTGTGAATGTGGGTATCGTAATTCTCTCGTCCTACATTACAGGTGGCTTGTTTGACTTTACCTCAAATCCCACGTTTGGTTTTGTGCTTGAGGTGGTGCTCATCACATTCTTAATCTTACTATTTGGAGAGGTATTGCCAAAGGTATATGCCACAAGAAGTCCGGGGGTGTTTGCCACTTTTATGAGTCGTCCTATGATGATTATGCGAAGTGTATTTAGGCCAGTAAGCTTGATGCTAGTGCGTAGTACCAGTTTTATAGAGAGGAGATTGAATAATACATCGGATAACCTTTCGGTAGATGATTTGAGCCAGGCATTGGAACTTACCACCAATGAAGATACCACTAATGACGAGCAAAAGATTTTAGAAGGTATTGTGAAGTTTGGAAATACCAATGTTCGTCAAATTATGAAGCCACGAATGGACGTGGTGTGCATTGATATCTGCTGGGATTACCGTAAGATTTTAAAGATAATTTTGGATTCCGGCTATAGCCGAATACCCGTATATGAGGACAACTTTGACAATGTGAAAGGTGTACTTTATATAAAGGATTTACTTCCGCACATTGATGCTGAGGATGACTTTAATTGGAATGCCTTGATGCGTGATTCATTTTTTGTTCCTGAGAATAAGAAGATTGATGACCTGCTGAAGGAGTTTCAGGAGAAGAAAATTCACTTGGCTGTGGTGGTGGATGAATTTGGTGGAACATCCGGTATTATTACCCTTGAGGATGTGATTGAGGAAATCGTGGGAGAAATCAGTGATGAATTTGATGACGATGAGCTGGTATACTCCAAATTGGACGATAAAAATTACGTGTTTGAAGGAAAAATTCACCTGACGGATTTTGCCAAGGTGTTGGAGTTGGATGTAGCCATGTTTGATGAAGCGCGTGGTGAAGCCGATACTCTTGCTGGGTTTTTATTGGAAATAGCAGGTAAATTTCCTGAAAAGAATGAGGAGATAGAATTTGACTCTTTCGTTTTTAAAATAGAAAGCCGTGATGGCCGTAGAATAAAGCGCATTAAAGTAAGCTTGCCAGAAATTGCAGAAGATGAGCCTGAGAAAGATTAGCAGCTACCTTTTAGTATCAATAATGTTGACTGCCTGTGGAGGTGAAGAGGATTATACCCCCAAGCCTCGTGGTTATTTTAGAATAGCTACTCCAGAGCAGAAATATGAAAAGCTGAACGTAGATTGCCCATTTACTTTTGAAATAAATTCGGCAGCAGAATGGCAGCCTATAAAGAAGCATGATTGCTGGGGAGATGTGTATTACCCTTCTATCAAAGCGCGTTTGCAGCTTACCTACAAACCTGTTACTCCCGAAAACCTCGATACTTTACTAAGCGATGGCCATGAGTTGGCCTTTAAGCACGTGGTAAAAGCAGATGGCATTGCTGAAAAGCTATATTCTGATGATGTGAGAGGTATACATGGAATTCTTTACAACATAAGGGGAGAAGCTGCTACCAATACTCAGTTTTTTGTAACGGATAGCACGGAGCATTTCCTGCGTGGGGTTTTGTACTTTTATGCAGAACCAAACGAAGATTCATTACGACCTGTGAATGACTATATGTATCAGGAGGTAGTACATCTTATAGAAACCCTCCAATGGCAGAACTCGTTACCATAGCCGAATTTGATAATGTGAATCAGGCGCATGTGCTCAAAGCACGACTGCAATCTGAAGGTATTCGAGTATATCTCCTCAATGAAAATCTAAATTCCATACTTCCCGGAGCATTTTCTATGGTAAAGGTGCAGGTAGACCTGAATGATTCCTTTAGAGCGATGGATGTGCTTTATGAGGAGTGAGAGGAGATTTATATAGTAGTTATGTATAAGCTGAAACAAACGAAGTGAAAACTGTTGAACAAATAATCGAAGAACTAATTCCCCCTTCAGATTATCGGCATCGGAAGGGATTTAGTAATGAGCACTTAGTTTTAAACTTAACTGACAAAGACAAACAGGAAGTTGAGAAAAGACTAATTGAAATGCTTGACACAAAAGATGACGAGTTAATTGGAGAAACTCTGGTAATTTTAAAATCAAGCGATTCTTTGGTCAGTTTAAGTAAAAGACTGAATTCGGCAAAGAGTGCGACCTCGAAAATTCTTTGGGCAAGCTATATCAATGAGATTAAAGGTGGAGATAATGAAATGAAAGACTTGGCTCTTAGTGAATTTGACAATATCAAAGAGAAGTATTCTCGAATCTCAATTTTTCATTATTTATCTCAATTTCAGGATAGTCGCATAAATGAAAAAATACGGAGTTACATTGACAATCCTGACTACTTAACGGCATATAACGCAAGAACAGCTTTAGGAATTGACACTAAAGAAATTGTAAATAGAGAAAGGAGAAAAAACAAGAAATGGTGGGAGTTCTGGAAATAATAAAGCGAGTACGTAACAAAATCTATACGTAAAGACACTGCTCATAGTCAAATCACTTGGATGATTCCATCGGGGTCAAATGTCACTAGAGAAACTATGACGAAACCTTTATAGAAGAGTAGTTATCAAACCCCAACTGCTTGGTTCTTTTTCGCCAAAGCAAACCTGATAATCGCGTAAAGCTGAAAAGCTAAAAGGATAGTTCCTAAAAGTAAATGTGAAGGCTGTGCAAACTTGGGAACGTCCGCATAGTTTAGGATGATTCCTAAAACTACCTCTAGCCCAATTAGTATCATCACGGCATTCAGTTCTTTAAAGCCTAGCTGGTGTTTCTTATTGAGTTTCCACAACCAATAATTGAGAACGAAC
>JAUHWX010000252.1 GCA_030427285.1 Bacteroidia bacterium | reverse complement strand
GCAAATGCTCGATCGTTTCCTTTTTGAAGGCGATAAACAATACACTTATGTTTCAAAGCTGAGTGGTGGTGAGAAAAGACGCTTGTATCTGCTCACTGTTTTGATGGACAATCCAAACTTTCTGATTTTGGATGAGCCTACTAACGATTTAGATATCCTTACGCTCAATGTTTTGGAAGAATTCCTTCTGGAATTTCAAGGCTGCTTGATGGTGGTAACGCATGACCGCTATTTTATGGACAAGCTGACGGACCACCTTTTTGTGTTTAGAGGAAACGGTGAGATCAAAGATTTTAATGGTAATTACCGTGAGTACAAAGCTTACGAAGAAGACCGTTTAGAAACGGAAAAACTGCGAAATAAGAGTTTAGCGAAAGCGCCAAAACAAGCCGCTAAAAAAGAGGAGTCTGGCAAGAAGATGACCTATGGTGAGCGCCTTGAGTTTGAAGCCTTGGGAAAAGAAGTGGAAAAGCTGGAGGAGCGTAAAGCCGAAATTGCCAAAGCCTTTGAAGATGCTAGTCTTGATGCCAATAAGTTGGAAGAACTGAGTCGTGAAATGAATGAAGTGCAGGATGAGCTTGATGAGAAAGAACTGCGTTGGTTGGAGTTGAGTGAAATGGAAAACTGAGGCACGCAAAGTCGCAAAGCTGCAAAGTTTTGACGGTATGGTTTCAGGAATTGCTGTATGCAATATTTAAACAGAGAGTTTCACAGAGCTTAGCGTTCTTGGCGCCTTTGCGTGAAAAACGTTTTAACAATTCTCTAACAAGCCCGTTTAACATTTTCCCACTAAATTGCCCTTGAAAATTAGAACCGAACATGGAAAACATCATTGAGCTAAAGAAAATCGTGCGCAACTTTCCTTTGGGAAATCAGGTAGTGAAAGTTCTGAAAGGCATAGATCTTCAAGTAGAGCGTAACGAGTACACAGCTTTGATGGGGCCTTCCGGTAGTGGAAAATCTACCCTTATGAATTTGCTTGGATGCTTGGATACACCTACATCTGGTGAGTATTGGCTCAATGGCCAAAATGTGAGTCAGTTGGTAGATAATCAGTTGGCTGAAATTAGAAATCGTGAGATTGGTTTTGTTTTCCAAACGTTCAACCTTTTGCCTCGTTCTACCGCTCTCGAAAACGTGATGCTCCCTTTGATTTATGCTGGATATTCATCAAAAGACCGAAAGGAAAGAGCAGAGGAGGTATTGCTTCAGGTAGGTCTTTCGGATAGGATGGATCACCGCCCTAATCAGCTTTCGGGAGGACAAAGGCAGCGTGTAGCGGTTGCTCGGGCTTTGGTAAATAAACCATCCATCATTTTGGCCGATGAGCCAACCGGAAACCTGGATTCTAAAACTTCGGTGGAGATCATGGCGCTTTTCAGCGAGATACAAAGCAAAGGGAATACTGTGATTTTGGTAACTCATGAAGAAGATATTGCGGCACACGCCAAGCGTGTTATTCGTTTGCGTGATGGAGAGATAGAGTCGGATTTGGCGCAAGATGGGGCGGTGGTTAGCCATTAATTAAGCAACATTCTAAATGAGAATATCACTGTCAATACTATTCTTTCTAGCGCACATTGTTTTGAACGGACAGACTTACTCATTCCAGCAGGTTAAGGACAGTTCTTATTCAATTCTTGAAAGCCAAATTGGAGCGGAATTAGCGCAATATTTCGAGTTGCCTCATAATAATCTGAGCATATCATATTTAAATTGGAGAGGTAAAAGCAGCACAAAGTGGATAGGGCCAGGTGAAATGCTTAGTACAAAAAGACTAAAAGAAGTTTCACTGCTTTTGGAATTCAAGCATCCGGATGTAGCACCCACTGATATTACAGTTCGCTATTTTATGTGCTTTAATGGAAACTTAGCACTTCAGGATACTTTTGACTTACACAGCATCCCAAATTTTATTAGAGAAGGACGTCCAAATGATTGGCTATCTCCGCAAGAGAGAAAAGAAATAATGGATACGCTAATATTTGAGAAGAAGGTTCAGCGAATGCTGACTGCGATAACCTATGACAAGCCTTCAAGGAATTATTACTTCGAAGTCAGAAGCATCTACCAATCTAAGGACGGTTACAATTATTATGAGAATTATTGGATTAATATAGTTTCAGGTAGAATTGAAGAACACTTTTATAGCAAGCTATACGTCTGCTCAACTATTTGAAAAACAAAAAACGTTGCCGAATACCAATAAATTCAATCTAGGAATCTATAGCACCAACGATACTTGCGTTTTTCTACTCTGTGCCTAGGCGAAAGGTCTCGACTCCGCTCGACCTGACATCACCAGGTGGGTTAGAACAAATTTGAGTCACTTCGAGCGAAGTCGAGAAGCCACGCTACTGTAATTTTCAAATTTAGCACCCTTCCTCTTCCCACCCCAGTTTATTACCTTCGCACGCATGGATTTAAATCTTACAGGAAAAAAAGCATTAGTATGCGGAAGCTCCGATGGAATCGGGAAAGCGGCTGCAGAAGAGTTGGCAAAAATGGGCGCAGAAATAGTACTTCTGGCGCGTAATGCCGATAAATTAGAAAAAGTAAAAAATCAACTTTCTACGGCTCATGGCCAAAATCACACCTATCTGGTAGCAGATTTTGATGATCCGATTCAGTTGGAGGTTGTGGTGCTGGCTTATCTAAGCAAAGGAAATACCATCAACATTCTGGTAAATAATACTGGCGGTCCGCCCGCTGGACCTGCACACACAGCAGATTTGGAAGAATATGTTACGGCTTTCAGACGTCACTTACTTTGTAATCAATTGTTGGTGCAAAAAGTATTGCCGGGCATGAAGGATTCTGGTTACGGACGTATTGTGAATGTGATTAGTACTTCGGTAAAAGCCCCATTGCCTAATCTTGGTGTGAGCAACACAGTGCGCGGTGCGGTAGGTAATTGGAGTAAAACTTTAGCCACCGAGCTTGGCGCCTTTGGAATTACCGTAAATAACGTTTTGCCGGGTGCTACTGAAACAGGAAGGCTTACGTCAATTATAGAAAATAAGGCGAAAAAACTGGGAATAAGCATAGAGGAAGCTTCAGGTAAAATGACCTCTGAAGTACCTATGAAACGCTTTGCGAAGCCCGAAGAAGTGGCCAACGCAATTGCGTTTTTAGCTAGCCCTGCCGCTGCTTACATTAATGGAATTAATATTCCTGTAGATGGTGGTAGAACTCCGGTTCTTTAAAGTTTGTTGTTCGTGGAAAATTCTCTGCGAAACTTTGCGATCTCCGCGCTTCTGCGTTGAAGCAATTTGAAAATCACACCCTGTAAGGGGAAGCAAATGGTAAAAATGAAAAAGATTTTAAACTACATAGATGGCGAACTTCTGGAACCAATTTCCGGAAAGTTTATGGACAACATAGATCCTTCTCGCGGCAAGGTATATTCTTTAATTCCCGAGTCGGATGCAAGCGATGTGCAAAAGGCCGTTGATGCTGCAAAAAAAGCTTTTCCAATTTGGAGCGCCATGTCTGCCAAAGAGCGTTCGGAGATTTTGCTTCGAGTGTCGCAAGGTATTTCTGATCGTTTGGATGAGTTGGCGGCAGCCGAAAGCTTAGATAATGGCAAGCCTTTAAAGCTGGCCACTTCTGTAGATATCCCGAGAGCCCGCGATAACTTTTCATTTTTTGCAACAGCTATTTTACACGATGAAGACCAGTTTCACAGCATGGGAACAAGGGGTTTCAACTATACCCTTCGTCAGCCGATTGGTGTGGTAGGCTGCATTTCTCCATGGAATTTGCCCTTGTATCTTTTTAGTTGGAAAATAGCCCCAGCCTTAGCTGCTGGAAACTGTGTGG
>JAUHWX010000251.1 GCA_030427285.1 Bacteroidia bacterium | reverse complement strand
TTTTGACTGGGATGAAATCAATTTTGCAGAGTGCGCCCGCGAAATGATTGTTACCGGAAATTACTTCCGTGTGCAGATTGATTACATTCCTTTTTGGGAAAAAACACCACTTTTCTTTTGGCTTCAAGTTATTGCTATGAAAGCTTTTGGAGTGGGGGAGTTTGCCGCTCGCTTGCCTAATGCGGTGTTTGGAACACTGACCTTGCTCACCCTTTACCTTATTGGTAAAAAGCACTTCAGTTCACGATTTGGCCTACTTTGGGCATTCATATATTTCGGTTCTTTATTGCCCCACTTATATTTCAAGTCGGGTATAATTGACCCCGTTTTCAACTTCTTCATATTTCTTTCGGTTTACTTTGTTTTAAGGTCATTTTCTAATCCTAAAAATGCTTCACAATTGGCTATGCTTGGTGGTTTGGCAAGCGGTGCTGCAGTTCTTACCAAAGGCCCAGTCGGGTTTTTGCTTCTGGCTCTTACAGTAGCGGTTTATGCGGTAGTTACTCGTTTTAAGATTCTGCCCAAGTTCAAACATATTCTAAGTTTTACTCTTTCGTTTTTAGTAGTTGCAGTTGCTTGGTTTGGTTTTGATATGTTGCAAAATGGGACCGTGGTTTTTGAGCGATTTATTCAATATCAGATTGAGTTGTTTTCACAGCCCGTAGCTGGTCACCAGCAGCCAGTTTACTATCACTTTGTAGTGGTGTTGATAGGCTGTTTTCCGATGTCAGTATTGGGCATAGCTAGCTTTTGGCAAAAAGAAAAACTGGAAAATGATTTTTCACTTTGGATGAAATGCCTCTTCTGGGTAGTCATCATTTTGTTCAGTATTGTTACAACCAAAATTGCCCACTATTCTTCCATGACCTATTTGCCCTTATCATTTTCAGCAACCCGGGTAGTGCTTGATTATAAGAATCTTTCAGCTGGATTAAAACGTCTGATTTTAACTTTGTTTATAATCATAGGAACCGTGCTCGCTCTTGTGGTAACACTGCTGCCTTGGGTATTTATGAATTTAGATATTGTCATTCCATTAATGAATGATCCCTTTGCCGTGGCCGGGATGGAAGTGCTTGTTCAGTGGAGTGGGTTTGAGCTCTCTTCAGGAATTCCGCTGCTTTTAGGTGTTGCTTTTGGAATTTACTTTTTGGCGAAAGCCAAGACAGAAGACGCGGTGCTGAGTACGGGAGCGGGAATGGCGTTTAGCTTGCTACTCACCTTGTTTATGGTTTTACCCAAAATAGAAAAGCATACCCAGGGAAGTGCCATTGAGTTTTATGAATCACTGCAGGGTGAAGATGTGTATGTGAGCACGTATCGTTTTAAAAGCTATGCTCATTATTTCTATACAGAGATGCCCGATTGGCCAAATGAGGAAAGACGAAATATGGAATGGTTACTCAATGGACCAATTGACAAGCCCGTGTATTTAGTTTCAAAAATCACTAGGAAGGATCTTGCCGAGCACCCCAATTTTACCTTGATAGAAAGTAAAGGCGGTTTTGATTTTTACAAAAGGGAAGTGCCGGAATAGTTTGGTAGGTTTCACGCAAAGTCGCAAAGGAAAAAAACGCAAAGAGCCCAAAGATTTGTAGCGTTCTGCGGGTATCAGCGAAATTAGCGAGCCAAGTTTTAAACTAAACCCCAAGAATACTAGTGCTTAATCTGAAACCATCTGCTCATTGAACGTTATCCGTGTTCTAAACTAAATTTAGATTTTCAACCTACGGTCATGCTCGCGCTTCATGTCTTTATCCTTTATGGATGAGCGCTTATCATAAAGCTTTTTACCTGTAGCCAAAGCAATTTCCATTTTGGCAATTCCTTTATCATTAATGTAAAGCCTTAGCGGAATTATAGTATTGTTTCCTCCCTTGGTAAGGTTTTCTTCAAGCTTGCGCAGTTCGCGCTTATGCAAAAGAAGTTTGCGTTCACGAAGTGGATCATGGTTGTGATCGCTGCCAAAGCTGTATTCAGAAATGTGAATATTCTTCACATACAGCTCTTCATTTTTAAAATAGCAGTAACCTTCCATGATGCTCGCTTTGCCTTCACGGATGGATTTTATCTCAGTGCCCAGTAATTTAATTCCCGCCTCATAGGTATCTATGAATGCGTATTCATACTTGGCTTTCTTGTTTTTTATGTTGATGAAGTCTTTTGACATAGCTGGCAAATATAAAGGTTTAGTCCTCGAAAAATGTGAAGTTTTGATACTTCAATTATTCCATGGTATGGAAAAAGAAAACTTTTAAATAGTGTTATTTTCGCAGCAAATTTCAACCAAGTCATGTACAAAAGCATAATTCGCCCTATACTTTTCAAATTCGATCCTGAAAAAGTGCACCACTTTACTTTTAAAATGATAAAGCTGGCGCATAAAATTCCAGGGATGCGAGGAATAATCAGAAGTCTTTATATAGTAGATGACAAGAGACTGGCAGTAAATGTTTTTGGGCTCGACTTTACCAACCCGGTTGGCCTTGCGGCTGGTTTTGATAAAGACGGAAAACTTTACGATGAATTGTCAAATTTTGGTTTTGGCTTTATAGAGGTAGGAACCGTGACACCCGTTGGTCAGCCTGGAAATGAAACCCCACGCTTATTTCGCCTTCCGGCAGATAAGGGTATTATAAATAGAATGGGTTTCAATAATGGCGGAGTAGAAGAGCTTGCTGAGCGATTGAGAAACAGGAGAGGTGACAAACTAATCATTGGTGGAAACATTGGGAAAAACAAGGTTACCCCAAATGAAGAAGCTTTGGATGATTACCTAAAATGCTTTGACGCCCTTTTTGATTATGTGGATTATTTTGTAGTAAATGTTTCTTCTCCAAACACACCAAACCTTAGAGCCCTTCAGGAGAAGGAGCCACTTAAAAAACTGTTGAGTGCTCTAAAAAATGAAAACTTAGCACATGCTCACCCTAAACCAATCTTGCTAAAAATTGCACCAGATCTTACAGATTCGCAGCTTGACGATATTATTGAAATAGTGCGCGACACCAAGATTGACGGAATCATTGCGACCAATACCACAATATCTCGTGCAGATCTCAAAACAAATTCCACGGAAGTGGAAAGAATAGGAGCGGGAGGACTAAGCGGAATGCCGGTTCGCCAAAGAGCTACAGAGGTGATTTCTTATTTGCACAGCAAGTCAAATGGTGCATTTCCAATTATAGCAGTTGGTGGAATATTTACGGCAGAAGATGCCTTAGAAAAATTAAAAGCAGGAGCAAGTCTTGTACAGGTATATTCTGGGTTTATTTATGAAGGCCCTGCAATGATCAAAAGAATCTGTAAAGGGATTTTGAAGGATAAGAAATAAGTCATTCCAGACGAGGCAGAGCGGAGATCTGGAATCTTTCCCTCAACAATCAAGTGTGAGATTCCGGGTCTCCGTTTTACTGCGCCCGGAATGACGTAACGCTGATCATTCCGACCAGGGAGCCGGAATCTGTTAGTCTAGCAAGGAGAATATGAGATTTCAGCTCTGCGGCTGAAATGTTAGTTTACTAAATAAGGTTCTTCCCGATATACGAAAAAGCCTTCACCATCCTACTCCCATACCAACTAAACATTTCACCATCCATAAGCTTCACTTTAGCATTTGGAAATTGATCTCCAAAACTGTGCAGATGCTTGGTGTTAAAAGAGTAAGGTTCAGAGGATAGAATAATCAAGTCGGGATTGGCTTCGCGTAAATCATCTTGTGTGATTTGAGGATAGCGTTCATCGCGATGAGCAAAGGCATTGGTCAATCCAACTTCCTCCAACATTCTGTTTATAAAGGTGTCACTGCCCGCCACCATCATCGGTTCATT
>JAUHWX010000250.1 GCA_030427285.1 Bacteroidia bacterium | reverse complement strand
TCCATTAGGATTAGGACCAGAAGAACCATACTGAGTACCGGGATCGATCACAATATTTTGACCGTGAATCTGCCAAACACTCAGTAGAAGTACAATTAAAAAGCTAAACAGGATAGAGCCTTTTTTCATATTAAAGTTAGTTTAGGGAATTCAATTAATTTGCGCAAGATATATATTAAATCCATGTCCAATATCGGGAAATACCTCACTTATGAACATCACTTAGTTAAAGGTATATACGAGTATAGGGAGCGATTTGTGACAAGGGCCAAGTACTTTCTTAAAATTATCAGCACACATTTATGAACTATATAAAAAAACGAAAAAACGCTTTTGGTTATGCACTCAAAGGTTTGAGGTCTTTTTTTGCCAGCGAAAGCCATCCTAAAATACACGCTATAACTGGTATTTCAACAATTTTACTGGGTTTTATTTTTGATATTGACCATATGGAATGGATGGTCATTATTTTATGTATTGCGCTGGTTTTAAGTACTGAAGCTATCAACTCAGCTTTGGAGCAACTCACAGACATTGTCTCCCCCAACTACCTTGAGTCTGCGGGAAAAGTAAAAGATATTGCAGCAGGTGCAGTTTTAATTGCTTCAATAGCCGCTTGCATTATCGGACTGATTATTTTTGTTCCTAAAATTTTGGAACTCATACCATGAAGCAACTCCTTACTTCTGATTATTCTACGAAATATAAATTAGAAGGCATAGTAAAATTGGTAAATACCAATTACCCAAAGTGTATTTGGGTAGGGTTCTATTTTATGAATCATCAAACACAAATGCTCCACCTTGGACCTTACATAGGTACCGCAACCGAGCACACCATTATACCTTTCGGCAAAGGCATTTGCGGACAAGTAGCCGTTTCTGGCAATACTTATGTAGCAGACAATGTGCAGGAAGAAAGTAATTACATAGCGTGCAGCCTTGGTGTGCAAGCAGAAATCGTGGTTCCTATATATGATAGAGAAACGCTAGTGGCACAATTGGATATTGATAGCAATACACTTAGCGCATTTACAGATGTTGACCGTCTGTTTTTAGAAGAAGTATGTCGCGAAATAGGAAACACTATAGGTAGTGAAATGCACTTACCAAGCTTTGTAGCGCAGGAACAATCTAACTCTGTTTAGTTTTCACGCGAAGCCGCGAAGTCGCAAATAAACTAAAAGCTTTAACACTCACTCTGTGAAACTCCGCATCCTCAGTGGTTAAAAAATAGGAGCACTGATGAAATGAATGCGTCTGGTTAAAAAAGAATATTTGTCACAGATTTCTCAGATTGCACATTTTGTTTTTACTCAAAGCCGCGATGTAACTTTATAACATTTAACCTTATAACCTTCAAGCTACCCTACCCCCCACTTCGTATTGCCTCCACAGGATCTAACCTTGAAGCAATATAAGCAGGAATAAAACCGGATATCACACCAATAACTGCAGAAATAGAAAGACCTTGAATCACATTTTTTAGCGAAAGCATAATGTCGAAATCAATAGAAGGCCCAAAAACTAAAAGGAGCAAGTAAACAATCAGAATACCTAAACTTCCACCAATAAGGCAAAGCACTATAGATTCTAGTAAAAACTGGAGGAGAATAAAGTAGTTTTTAGCTCCAAGGCTTTTTTGAATACCTATTTGATTGGTGCGCTCGCGTACACTCACAAACATAATATTGGCAATACCAAAACCGCCTACCAAGATACTGAAGCCACCAATCACAGCTCCTGCAGCTCCAACTATTCCGAACAACACGTCAAGACCACTTGACAACAATGACATTTCATTCAATGCAAAATTATCATCAGCTTTTGGTTTCAACTTTCGAATAGATCTCATGAGTCCCCGAAGCTCATCTTTCATAGCAACAAGCTCTACATTATCCTTGGTCATAGCCATAATGAAAGCACCATTCTGGTCTTCAACATTCATAATGGCGCGAGCAAAATTCATGGGAACTACCATAAACTCATCAATATTCTGCCCTACCAAACTTTGTCCTCGTTTTTCAAAAACACCAATCACCCGCATCTTACGTCCCATCATTTTCACGTCCTTTCCAATAGGGTTTTGTGAACCAAATAGCCCTTCTGCAATATCAGAACCTATTACAGCAACAGGCGCTCCAGACTTCGACTCTTGAGGACTAAAATATCTACCCTCACCTAAATCATAATTCCAAATTTCATAGTAGTCATGGGTAGTTGGCAATACGGTGGCATTTTCAATACTATTAAGGCCGTTCTTCAGAGTCTTGTTCATAGCAAACGCATAGCACAAAGCTTTGGTAGTAGTGGTTCTATTTTCTAGCTTTTCAAAATCAGAATAGGAAGGCTCAGGCCGCTGAAAGTATTGCCACCACTTATATTCACCGCCTCCACCACCCCAAGGCATTTTTTGAATATACACCACATTGCTACCCAATTCGGATACACTGCTACGGATGCTTCGCTCCAACGAATCAACAATAGTAAACACCGAAATGATGGTAAAAATACCAATGGTAATGCCGAGCAAACTGAGAATTGTCCGCAGTTTATTTACCGTAAGCGCGTGGATTGCAAAATTGAAACTCTCCTTAAGGATTCTAAAAAATATCATATTTGTACAGAAAGTGTAAATATAGTTGAAAAAGCAGGCCTAAGGATAGGGATTCCGCGCTGATTTTGGCTAAATTCGCGGCTTCAATTTTTTTTCATGTCACATACATCAAATAATCCAACAGCCCTTATTTCAGTATTTTATAAGGACGGTTTAGAAGAATTAGTTAACTCATTGGTAAAGAGAGGTTATACCCTGCTTTCAACTGGTGGAACACGCAAGTTTATTGAAGACTTGGGTCACCCTGTGCAAGCCGTGGAAGACCTTACCAGCTACCCATCTATCTTGGGAGGTCGTGTAAAAACTCTTCATCCAAATGTATTTGGAGGAATCCTGGGCCGCAGAGATTTAGAATCTGACCGTGAGGAAATGAGTCAATATGAAATTCCAAATATTGATGTAATCGTAGTTGACCTTTATCCATTTGAAGAAACCGTAAAGAGCGGAGCTTCTCATGAGGATATTATCGAAAAAATTGACATCGGTGGTATTTCACTTATCCGCGCTGCCGCTAAAAATTATAAGCATACTCTTATCGTTCCTTCACGTGACCTTTATGCTGATGCGATCGAAGTATTTGAAAAAGGTGAGCCTACTTTAGAAGACCGCAAGCGTTTTGCAACAGCTGCTTTTGGAGTTTCATCACATTATGACACGGCTATTCATGGCTACCTTATGGGTAATGATGAAGATTCAAACACGCTTACTTTAGGCACCAAAAATCCACTTCGCTATGGCGAAAACCCTCATCAGGAAGGTGCTTTTTATGGCAACATGAATGACGTATTTGAAAAACTTCACGGAAAGGATTTATCATACAATAACTTGCTTGACGCAGACGCTGCTGTAAGTTTGATAAAAGAATTTGACGACACCACGGTGGCCGTAATGAAGCACAACAATGCTTGTGGAATTGCCAGCCGTGGCAATCTACTTGATGCCTGGACTGATGCCTTGGCCGGTGATCCGGTTTCCGCTTTTGGAGGTGTTATTATTTCAAACACCGAGATTGACCAAGCTACTGCTGAGGAAATTCACAAGATTTTCTTCGAAATCATTATCGCTCCTTCTTATACTCCTGAAGCACTGGAAGTGCTTCAACAAAAGAAGAATCGAATTATCTTGATCTTAAAAGATTTTGAGATGCCCAAAAAGACCTATCGCTCTCTTTTAAACGGTATCTTGGTGCAGGATAAAGATAATATTACGGACACTCGCGAGA
>JAUHWX010000037.1 GCA_030427285.1 Bacteroidia bacterium | reverse complement strand
TTCGTATTTATCAATTCTGAAGTAATGCATGCACCAGAATTGAATAACAAGTAAAACAAAAAGCTATGAAGAAAATTATTGCCACAGGTATAGTAGTTTTAGGTCTTTCAGTAGGCAATGTATCGGCCCAATCATGTTGCCAAGCCAAAGCCAAAAAAGGTTGCAGTACCGAGCAAGCCAGTCACTGTGGCTCTGAGTCAAAATCAGAAGCCAAGGCCGAAAAGAAGGAAGGAGAAGTGGAAGTGGCTTCTACAAAAACGAAAAAGTCTGCGGCCCGCAAAACAAAAGCGGTAGCCGAGGTAAAGAAGTAATTTCTTTTCCAATTTTAAAGAACATCAAAGCCTCGATTAATCGGGGCTTTTCTATTTTAAAGTCAGATGCTGAATCAAATCTAGATAGTTTGTTTTTTAATGTTGGGTCAAATTGCACAGTTTACATTTGTTAGACTCGCTCTGCACCAAACTCAATTTCTTTCCCCCACTTCCCTTTTTTTAAATACTTTTAGTCTCCTTAATTTTTAACCTCATTTCTACTCGATGGATGACCTTTCAAGCTGGTGGTTTGCGCTAGACACTTTAGAGAAAATTTACTGGGGCTTAGCCATCCCTTCCTCACTTATGTTTCTTTTTCAATTGATTACCACATTTATTGGTGGTGCTTTTGACACAGATTACACCGATCCCGATTTGGAAATAGAAAATGATGGAGGTGTAGGGTTTCAGTTTTTCACCTTCAAAAATATGGTGGCGTTTTTCACCTTATTTTCATGGACAGGGATTGCCAGCCTTGATTCTGGCTACAGTATGCTCACCACCATTATTATTTCAGTGGTTTCTGGTTTAGTGATGATGAGCATTATGGCCTTCATGTTTTATCAAATTTCTAAACTGCATCAATCCGGTACTTTAAAAATTGAAAGAGCCGTTGGCAAAATTGGTGAAGCATACCTAAGAATACCAGGTGGCCGCGGTGGTTTTGGAAAAATACAATTAACCATCCAAGGGTCGGTTCACGAATTTGATGCATTGACCGACCAGGAAACCGATATTCCCACAGGAACGATAATCCAAATCACTGAAGTGATTGACCAAAATAAAATGCTCGTAATAACTAACTCACCTAAAAAGCAAAATCCATGAGTCCAATTTTCTTGATTGCTATCGCTACTGCGATACTCTTTATTTTCATCCTTATTTTTTCGCTGGTAAAGCGATACAAACGATGCCCATCTGACCGCATACTTGTGGTGTACGGAAAAGTTGGCTCCAACGTAGAGGGCAACCTTTCGGCAAAATGTATTCATGGTGGTGCTGCCTTCGTATGGCCCATTATTCAGGATTATGCCTTTTTGGACCTTACCCCTACAAGCATTGAGGTAAATCTTACCAACGCCCTTAGCCGCCAGAATATCCGTGTGGATGTACCTTCTCGTTTTACAGTGGGTATTTCTACCGAGCCGGGTGTGATGAACAATGCTGCTGAGCGTCTTTTAGGATTGACCCAAGCACAGGTTCATGATTTGGCAAAAGACATCATTTTCGGTCAGCTGCGTTTGGTGGTAGCTACCATGGACATTGAAGAGATCAACAATAACCGTGATAAATTTTTGGCCAATGTAGCTTCAAACGTAGAAGCGGAATTGAAGAAAATCGGTCTTAAACTGATTAACGTAAACGTAACCGACATTAAGGATGAGAGCGGTTATATTGAAGCACTTGGCAAGGAAGCTGCTGCAAAAGCAGTGAACGATGCCCGAAAAAGTGTGGCTGAAAAAACCCGTGATGGATCTATCGGTGAAGCTAATGCTCATCAGGAAGAGCGTGTAAAAGTGGCTCAGGCAAATGCCAGCGCAAATATTGGTGAAGCCAGTGCCAACCAAAATGAACGCATTCAGGTTTCTGCTGCCAATGCCCAAGCCCTTATCGGGGAAGCTGACGCTCAAAAAGATGAGCGTATTAAGACATCCGAAGCCAATGCTCGAGCCGTAGAAGGTGAAAACACGGCAAAAATCACCATTGCTAATTCTGATGCAGCACGCAGGGAAGCCGAGGCTGAAGCTAATAGAGTAGCCATTGCCGCTGAAAAAGTAAAGCAAGCACAAGCTCTTGAAGAAGCTTATCGCTCGGAAGAGAAAGCCGAAGAAGCCCGTGCGGAAAGAGATAAAGCCACACAGTATGCTAACGTTGTAATTCCTACCAGCATCGACAAACAGAAGGTAGAGATTGACGCTGAAGCGGAAGCAGAACGTATCCGTAGATTGGCCCGTGGTCAGGCGGATGCGATTTATGCTAAACTAGAAGCTGAAGCACGTGGTAACTACGAATTACTGAGCAAGCAGGCAGAAGGTTTCAAAGAGTTAGTTAGCGCAGCTGGCAGCGACCCTCGTGATGCCTTTATGCTATTGATGGCCGAAAAACTTCCGGATATTATCAAAACTCAGGTGGAAGCCATCAAGAATATTAAGATTGACAAGGTTACCGTTTGGGATTCATTGGGTAAAAATGGTGAAGGCACCAATACCTCCAATTTCCTTTCGGGAATGTATAAATCCGTTCCACCGTTGGAGGACTTGTTTAACCAAGCCGGACTGCAATTACCCGATTACCTAAAAGGTAAAACTGTAGACCAGGAGGCCAAAGAAGCTACAAACGACAAACCTGAAAACAACTCTAACGAACCTGAAGGAACAGAAGAGAAGTAATGTATGCCCGTATACCAACTAGGTAAAGAATTATGGTTTCCTCCAGAAGAGGAATATGACGAACATGGCGTAGTCGCCATAGAAGGCGATCTGAGTACAGATCGCCTTCTTTTGGCTTATAGCTCTGGTATTTTCCCATGGTATAATGAGGACGAACCCATCATGTGGTGGTGCCCTGAAAAGCGCATGGTGCTAAAGCCTTCTGAAGTGAAAGTTTCCAAAAGCTCCCGCAACCTCCTAAATAGAAACCTTTTCAAGGTAACTTTTGACACCGCCTTTGAAGAAGTAATTGAAGCCTGCCAAAACACTCCCCGAAAAGATCAGGACGGCACTTGGCTAAACGATGAAATGAAAGCCGCCTACATTGAGCTTCACCGCCTTGGGCATTGCCACAGCGTAGAGTGCTGGCAAGATGACAAACTCGTTGGCGGACTTTACGGCACTGCCGTGGGCAAAATATTTTGTGGCGACAGCATGTTTAGCCGAGTGAGCAATGCCAGCAAAATTGCCTTTATTACACTTGCACGAAAATTGGAAGAACTGGATTTTATTCTAATTGATTGCCAGGTGTACAATGATTATTTAGCATCACTTGGCGCTTATGAAATTCCGAGAAAGGAGTTTTTGGAGATTGTGAGGGGAAATGTTGCTGAATGAAAAGTCGCCTTTAATTCTCTAACCTAAGGTTGGTGAGACTGGTTTAACTGGGAGATTTTGTTGACAACTGGCTTTCTTTATTTTTTATATTCAAGATATTGAATCGCTTTTTTTTGCGATTTAGGAGTAAATATTTTAACCCACGAGAGAACAATTACGTCATAACCACCAGATTCTTTTTTTTCATCCTCTGTCAATTCGACCATAAATATTTGTGGTTCCGAACCTTTTTCAATCCACGGAATCACAGATTTTTTAAAATAGTCAGATTTTGAAACAATGGTTCTTCCATTACTTCCTGTTATGAAAGCCACCTTCTTATTTGTGAAGTCAAAACCTTTTCGTGATTCAGCAAGTAGAGAGTTTAATAGCACCACTTCACTCTCGTTTAGAATTGGGTTGTCGTCAATTCCAAGACTATCTGATTTTTGAGCAAAAAGTCCCAATGCCCAAAAAAAGTTGGATATTATTAAAAGTGATTTCATTTTTTTACTTGTTATCAACTAAGGGCTAAACCAACCTGGCTTCTATTTCCAATGTATTTTTTTCGCCTTAAGGCCTACGCAATATAAGCTTTACTAATATGTCGTGCCGCTGGCACTCTTACACCTTTCACCCTTTTTTCTACCAAGATTTCGCTCCTCTGGAGCTTCATTAAAATCAGTTCTATCTGCTGCATCCGTTTCATCCGCGTTCCTTTTTCTTCACCGCAGAGCCGCCAAGTACGCAGAGTAAGCGCAGAGGCAATCAGTGAAATTGGTGTAATCTGTGGCTAAAACTCTTCCCGACCTTTGTGCTTCCCATTTCTTTGCGTCTTTGCGTGAAATGCAAATTCCCCATCTTAGCACCTCAATTTCTCAAGCATGAAAACCGCCACCGTAGCTGTATTAAAAAAAGAACTGGCTCATTATTCCCAACCAGAATTGATGGAGCTATGCCTTAGATTGGCGCGATTTAAAAAGGAAAATAAGGAGCTCCTCACCTACCTCATATTTGAGGCCGGCAATGAGGAAGCCTACATTGAAAGTGTAAAAGCACAAATGGATGAAGCCTTTGCTGACATTAATTCCACCAGCATGTATTATGTCAAAAAGAGTGTGCGCAAGATTCTCTCCGGGGTAAAGAAAAACATCCGCTATTCGCAAAAAAAGGAAACTGAAGTGGAGCTTCTCCTATACTTCTGCCGCAAAATGCGAACTATGAAGCCAAGCTTTACCAAAAGCCCAATCCTAAGAAATACCTTTCAAACCCAGCTGAGAATGATTCGTAAGGCAATGGAAAAACTTCATGAAGATTTGCAATACGATTATGGTGTGGAGTTGGAAAGGTTGGAATCTTAAGGCCTGTAAAAATAGACAGCCCCTATCCTTTTATTCAGCAATTTGAAGTTTACACATTGATTTCTCAAAGAGATCGTTTCTTTGTACTACAATTAGAATAAGCATGATGAAAGTTGAAATTTGGAGCGATGTGATGTGCCCATTTTGCTACATAGGCAAAAGACGATTTGAAAAGGCACTTAGCAATTTTAAAAATAAAGACGATATAGAAGTAGTTTGGAAAAGCTTTCAGCTGGATCCCACTACAGTGACTAACCCGGCCCTTTCGGTAACGAAAGAACTGGCTCGCAAAAAAGGTTGGACCCTAGAGCAAACTCGCGAAATGAGCGCTCATGTTACCAAAATGGCCGAAGGCGAAGGTTTGCATTATGACTTTGACAAAGCCGTTGTGGCAAACAGTTTTAATGCACATCGACTTTTGCAGTTTGCCAAAACACAAGGTAAAGGCGATGCTTTGAAAGAAGCCCTTTTATACGCCTATTTCACCGATGGCAAAAACACCGATGATACAGCAACTCTTCTCGAGCTTGGTTTAAAAGCTGGTTTAGAAAAAGAAGAAGTAGAAAAAGTACTTTCTGATGAAAACCTATTTGCAGATGCCGTAAATAAAGATGTGGCCGAAGCACAGCAATTGAGAATTTCTGGAGTTCCATTTTTTGTGCTTGATAGAAAATATGGAATAAGTGGCGCACAAGAACTCATGGTATTTAAGCAAAATCTTGCCAAAGCTCATGAAGAGTGGAAAGCTGCTCAGCCTACAACTACACTCGAAACTATAGAAGGCGAAGTATGCCGCCCGGATGGAACTTGTGATTAAATCAATGATTCCTACTCATATTAAAATGCCTCTTGAAAATATCAAGGGGCATTTTTTTACCTTGACAAAAACCTACTGACAAACTGCTGTCACTAGGCACCTATACTTTTGGTGTAAACTTTAAAAAAACACAGCAGTAAAATGGAAACACAAACAATGGAACAAGTAAGTCAAGTAATTAGCCCCAAACAATTTTTAGCCCACTGGCAAGGACACCGAAACCTTACCCGAAGAGTGATTGAAGCTTTTCCCGAAAAGGATTTCTTTGAATTTTCAATTGGAGGTATGCGCACGTTTGCTCAGCTCACTATGGAATTATTGGCCATAGGCGCTCCCGGCATCAGAGAAATTGCTACCGGTAAGTCTGAAAAGCTGGATGAGCATTTTGACCATAAAAACAGCAAAGCCAACATCCTGAAAAAATGGGATGAGGATACTGAGGAAATCAACAAATACTGGTCAAAGGTGCCTGTGGAAAGATTTCAGCAACACATGAAGTTATTTGGGCAATATGAGGGAACGGGAACTTCGCAAATATTCTATTTTATAGATAATGAAATTCACCACCGTGGTCAGGGGTATGTTTATCTGCGCGCCTTGGGAATTGAGCCTCCATTCTTTTGGGAGCGTTAGTATCGCCTCACCTTAAACTGCTTGATAATAGTTTCGATCTCTCCTCAACGAGAGGTTAGCATTAACAAAATTGTAAAATGAATAAGCGCGTTTTAGTTTTTAAAACTTCGGTAAGCGAAATCCGTGAAGTGGAAAAACTTCGCCCGGTGCTAAACGGAATTATTAGCCAAAACGAAAAGTGGAATTTTGACCTGGAGGATTGTGACAATATCCTCCGGGTTGAATCTCCCGAACTAAAGGCGGAGCACATTCGCGAAATTTTATCGCTCAATGGTTTTGATTGCCGGGAATTGCCCGATTAGATTTTTGCCAGAGTTCGCTCCAATATTTCCTTTACCCTATCCTTTAGTGTTTCAGGTTCTAAAATGGTCGCAAACTCGCCAAACATGAGATACCAACGAGCAAAGCCCTGATTCACATTATTTGTCATAAAGGTCAATTCTACTTTATCACCTACCTCTTTTTCAGAAACAAACCCATAAAAATCGCGCTCATACTTCATGAATCGACTCATATTTTTCTCCACCAAAACCCTAACCTTTTCCCTGCTATCCGTATTTGGCTCATTTCTATAATCGTCAATACTACCATGGATTTTGGTAAAAATGTCATCTGTACTTTTTATACCCTTTATTCTATCGGTTCTAAACTGGCGGTAGTCCTTTCGCAAATGGCAATAGGCCATTAAGTACCAAAAGTTGTGCTCGTGAAATAGCCCAACTGGTTCAATACTTCTTTGGGTAAGTTCATCT
This sequence comes from Bacteroidia bacterium, assembly GCA_030427285.1. Classification (GTDB taxonomy): domain Bacteria; phylum Bacteroidota; class Bacteroidia; order Flavobacteriales; family Schleiferiaceae; genus Owenweeksia. Next base: position 12,503 of record JAUHWX010000037.1, on the reverse strand, counting down.
TTATGAAAAGATTGATAGCTCAACCAAACCTGGCGTTTCTCAGCAATGCTCTCAAAAATTATCTCAAGTGCGTTTGGTATTTCTTTGTTGAATAATTCTTCACCACCATTTACCTGCACTTGCGATTCCAGCGCATCTACCCAATCTTTTTCGCTGCCGCGTAAAACAGATTTCACTTTATACATGGCCGATTCATGATAGGCACCCAAAGATTTATCCATAAACCTCTGCATCAATTTTTCTGCTGCTACAAAACTCCCAGCTTCCTCTCTGGTAAACATCACTGGTGGCAAGCGATAGCCATCCATTATAGAATAACCCACGCCTGCTTCGCTTACAATGGGCACACCTGAAGCTTCCAATGTGCGGATGTCGCGATAAATGGTGCGAAGGCTCACCTCAAAGCGATCTGCTAAATCCTGAGCTTTTACAATTCGTTTGGATTGCAACTGAATAAGTATGGCGACTATTCTATCAAATCGCTTAGGGGTTTCGGTGCTCATGAGGTTTTAAACTTGGTTCAAAAGTACATTTTCAAATCCTGGCTAAACATATTTTAAGACCTTTGGTCCTGCATGCAAATCCAATATTTGCCAAAAATCCATCTATGACCAATAACGATATACTTAAGCGCATCCGATACACATTTGACTATAGCGATGCCGAAATGATAGACCTATTTGCCATGGGTGGTGCAGAGGTAACCAGAGCGCAGGTAAGCGATTGGTTGAAAAAGGAATTAGATGACGATTACACGGATTTGCACGACCGCAGCTTAGCCACTTTCCTAAATGGATTAATCGTTGAAAGACGTGGCCCACGCGCAGATAGCAAGCAAATGGCGCCTGAAGACAGGCTGAACAATAACATCATTCTTAAAAAAATAAAGATTGCTTTAGACTTGAAAACGGATGATATTCTGGCCCTATTCAAATCTATTGACAAAAAGATGGGGCCGCATGAGCTGAGTGCTTTTCTAAGAAATCACAAACAGAGCCAGTATCGACCTTTTCAGGATCAGTACTTGCGATATTTTCTTACTGCTTTGCAGCAAAAATATCGCGGCAAGAATGATCACTCGCAGGATTGAAATTATTCGGGCGAAAGCCTAAATTTATTTCATGGAAGCTTCGCTAAAATTTAAAACTGTAGAGGAATACTTCAACACCTTTCCAAAGGAAACCGTGGAAGTACTGGAATCACTGCGTAATACGATCAAAAAAGCAGCCCCTCTGGCTGAGGAATTGATTAGCTACAATATGCCAGCCTTTAAGCAAAAGGGTATGCTCGTGTATTATGCAGCCTGGAAAACTCACATAGGCCTTTATCCCGCCTCGGTTAATCTTCAGGTTTTTGATGAAGAACTGGAGGGCTACGAGCGTACCAAAGGCACCATAAAATTTCCCTTTGCCAAACCTCTTCCCTTAGATTTAATTACGAAAATTGTAAAATACAGAGTGGAAGAAAATGAAGAGAAATCCAGGCTGAAAAAGAAGATCTAAGTCCATTACGTTGAAACTTCCGTAGTTTATTTTGGTTAACACCCAAAATCCATTTCATGCGCCTTCTTATACTTTTACTATTCCTTAGTCCCTTTTTGAGTCAAGCTCAAGATTTCAGCACCATCCAATTCAATCAATCTAAAAACAAAATCACCAAAAATGGAATGTGGGTACTCGGTGGCTGGGGTGCTGCCAATATTGTAAGTTCTGGCATTGGAGCTTTTACCACCACCGGCAAAACGCAGGCTTTTCACCAAATGAATGTGGGCTGGGGAGTAATAAATACAGGTCTTGCAGCTCTCTCCTTAGCGGGAAATAAAAATGCCAAAATCGATCTCTCCCAAGTGGAAACCATAAAACAGCTGGAAGCCACCAAACGCATCTTTTTAGTGAATGCTGCACTTGACGTAGCTTATATGGCAACGGGTGCCTATATGATTGAAAGATCTAAAAGAGTGGATGACATCAAGCGCTCGGGTCAACTCAGTGGATTTGGAAAATCATTTATCCTACAAGGGGCTGGACTTATGATTTTTGATGCCATAATGTACGCTGCCCATACCCGAAATGGTAACCGAAAGCTTTATAATAACATTAGTAGCTGGAGTATTGGCCCAAGTGGATTTTATGTTGCGGTTAATTTTTGAGGGTGAGAAGGGTGACGTATTTAATAAACTTAGGGCAGCTTCGTCCATGGTTGGTTAAAATTACGGAACATATTCCTGTCGACTGTGAACATGAACCGGAGGAGGAGTAAAGCCGCATGGCGTTTATTCTGTGTTGGCATGTCGTGCTTTATTTATTAAAATAATCCTCAATCTGCTCGACCAATTGGATTCGAGCGTAAATAATTCCAATGATGAGTCCGATGGATATAATCATCGAGTTGATTATCAAAATTATTCGTTTATCGGTCTTTTGTTTGTTTAAATATATTTTTCGAAATATGTAAGATGTTAATGCAGTAAGTATTAGGAATGTCGGAAGCACTATAATTGAAAGAATTCCTGCTGTTTTCAAAATTCCCAAATTCAATTGTCTATAAGTCTCATCCCTGGTACTTTCAAAAGGTGGTTCTACCCAAATAGCATAACTAGCTAAACAAAACCAAGCTAATAGTCCAGAAGTTCCAATATTTAGTAGGTATGTCAATATTTTTATGAACTGTTTTTTCATAGCGTATGCATGCCAACGGTTTTAATAAAGCTAGTGCGGTTTTTCGGAGATTTTGAAAGTATCGAAAATTTTCTTCTTCAGACGTCTTGGCCAACCGAAGACGCAATGGCCGCATTAGCTTTATTTTTTGTTGGCAGCTGGCTTTTTTTATTTTTTTCTTAGTCGTTCGTTGGTCACTTCAATTATTTGTCCTTTGGCAACGACTCGTGATCCTTCAAGGAGTTCAAAGTCGGTTCCAACGGAGAGTTTCTGTTCAAATGCTTCAATCCATAAAATCCTAATTTCTGAAATCGCTTCTTGCCCAGGTTGGACTTGGTCAATTCCGCGAAATTTTTGTTCAGCTGATGTCATTTCAGGCTGGTCTGGTAACTTAAATGCTGGTCGGTAACCTGAAGCTGCAAATCCTTTTCGACCACCTTCTTCAGTCGTCAAAAATCTGACTCTGGCAACGAAATCTGGTTGTTCCTTTTTGATGGTTTGGTTTATGTCGATTGGTTTCATTTCAGCTTGCTGCCAACGTACGTGTATAATTCAGGTTGTTTACATTCATAATTAAAGCAAAGCTCTGAATTGTCTTAATAGCAAGGTCCTTCAAGTGACAGGGCCTAATTTGTAAAATTTACAATTTGCAAATTCACTACTGGAATTCTTCGCTTATCTCAACCCCTTTTTCTTCACTCCAAAACGGTACTGCACACCCGTCATCAAAAAACGTTGAGAATCCGCAACCCCATATTCTCCTCTTAGCATCCAGTTTTTATTGAGCTGCAGATTGAACCCAAACTGAAAGGTGATCGTTTGGAGCAATTCCTTTTGAATGAAATAATCAATTTCAGTGGAGAATACTCCGCTCTCGTTTACCTCTTTTTCTATTTTTTCAAGGGCTTGGTTTTGAGCCTGTAGCTTTATTCTCTCTGCGGCCGTAGTAGATGGATCATTTATAATAGCTTCATTATCCGCTATTTTTCCATTTACCTTCTCATTAAAAGTTTGATCTAACTCCGGAAAAACTTCATCCATACTAATACTTCCGTTGTTGCCTTTTGATCCTGTGAAATTCCGATACATTATTCCCATATAGGGTGCTATAAACATATACTTATTCTTTTTACTTAAAAGAAAACGATAGCCACCCCGCGATGACATGGTCAAATACCCTACTTGATCTTCCAGTAGCTCAGTATGGGTAGCAGAGTAATTCAAATCTATACTGGTAAAGTAGCCATTCCAACCAAATATCAAGGTTGTACCCAGCCCATACGCCACCGCATTAAAATCTACATTAGAAGAAAATTGCGGTAGCTGTAGAATCACATCGCCCACGGCATCTTTCCAGGTAGGCTGTAACGTAACATTTGTACCACCCGTTACTGACGAAAACATGCCATATACATTCATAAAAGGCAAAACCCAGGCATCCGCTCTAAAGTTAGCCCCGTTAGTGGTAGCGCTTACCTCTTGAAAATTCAGGGTTTCGAGGTTTACAATTTTGGAGAAATCTCTACCTCCAATACTCAGGTCAAAATCTGTAATTTCTAATTCGAGGTAGGCATTTACATAGTTCACATTAAGCCCAAAAGGAAGCTGAAGCTGATCAGCCATTCCTCTATCCTGCACTTGCTGCCCCCAAACAGGCAATACGTAAGGGTAAATTGTAGAGTCGGAAGTTTGAGCAAACAGGCCAGAGGAAAAAAGCAGAGTAGAAAGGAATAGCAAGTATCGCTGTTTCATATAAGAGATTGTTTAGTTGGTGTATCTGCTAAAGCTTATAACATAGCCGAAAGTTAAAACATCGCAATTGAAAAGCAAACGGGAATTTTGCCCCTGAGAGAAGTCAAAAAGTGGAAATATATTTAGAAAAACCTAGACCTTCCTAACATCCAGAGCATCTCTCAGCGAGTTACCTAGCATCATGAATGAAAGCACCAGCAACATAATGGCTATACCAGGGGCTATGGCCAGATAAGCTTTATCCACTATAAGGTAGGCGTAGTGGTCTTTTATCATTCCACCCCAGCTGGGCATGGGTGGCTGAGCGCCAATACCCAAAAAGCTAAGACCGCTTTCAATAAGAATAGCTGCTGCAAAATTGGCTGCAGAGATTACAATAACGGGGGCCAGTACATTAGGTAAAATATGCTTGAAAATGATCCTGAAATCGCTAAAACCAAGTACGTGGGCCGCTTGTATATATTCCTTCTCTTTTACACTAAGTATTTGTCCACGCACCACACGGGCAACTTCTACCCACATGGTAAAACCTACCGCTATAAATACCTGCCAAAAGCCTTTACCCAAAGCAAGTGTAATGGCAATCACCAAAAGAAGCGTAGGAATAGACCAAACTACGTTGATAATCCACATAATGAGTTTGTCCACAAAACCGCCATAATAGCCGGCAATGGCTCCCATAGGAATTCCAATAATCAGGGAAATGAAAACGGACACAAACCCTACGGAAAAAGAAATTCTTGCGCCAAGCAAAAGTCGACTCAGCAAATCACGGCCATACTTATCTGTGCCTAAGTGAAACTTTTTTTGAACTAAATAGTCCCCGGTATAGAGCTGATCACGATCAATGCTTTTTTCTATACCATCACCGCTGCCCGTGTACTCGGTATACCTCAATGTATTTTCGCCTTCCTCCGTATTGGCCACTGCCACTTCTCTATAGGGCAAGTCTTTACCATTTAGTAGCTGTTCCCACCAGGTTGATTCTGCAGTGACTTCTTTTTGCAAGCGAAGTACTTCTACCGTAAAGCCCGGCTTTTTTCCCGCTATTGCCAAATTCATCTGATTGGCATTAGGCGTATGATCAGGGATAAGCAAGTAGGCGAAAACTGCCACAAAAAAAGCAAGGAGAATGATAAACATTCCCCCTGCTCCTAATGGGTCTTTCAATACTTTTTTAAAAACTGTGGTTTGCGCCACGTAATTGTTATTTTAAGTCTTTAGCCACTTCAAATGCTTCGTGCAAGTAAAGATCTTTTTTCAAACCTTTAAACCAGCGATCGCGTTCCTTTTGCTTCTCCTCGGTAGCATCCCACATGGGTATATCTACAGTATTTGAAGCTACCATAATGCTGTCTTCGGTTTTGCGCATATTATCATATTTCTTGGACTCCTCGCGAAACTCATTCTGCTCCTTATGGTACGTTTCATAGTTTAAGCTAAGCATTGTATTCTCACGCTCATCTTTCAACCATTGGGCATATTCGTCAATTAAGGCAAATTTAGGACTATCCTTTACGCGCTTATTACTATTCTTTATCGCTTTTGCATAAGCACCTGTTCCTTCTTTCCATTCGGTATATTTTGCCGGAGCAATTTCATCATAAGGCAAAGCAAACTCTTCTTCTTTCTCACCAAATTCAATATAATTGTAATTGTCGGGCAAGATAATTTCAGGAACCACACCTCTTAATTGAGGGGTTCCACCATTTACTCTATAATACTTTTGAATGGTCAATTTCAAAGCTCCCAGCGGCTTCATGTCGTTGTAAGTAAAACTCACTGCACGATCCATATCCAGTACATTCTGTACAGTTCCTTTTCCAAAAGTGGATTTACTACCTATTATAATTCCACGCTTATAATCCTGAATAGCTGCGGCAAAAATTTCTGATGCAGATGCGCTAAATTGATTTACCATAACTACCAACGGCCCATCATAGGTTATACCTCTATCCTTATCGCTAAGCACTTTTGGGGCTGACCCGGGAGCTTTTACCTGTACCACAGGACCGTCTTCAATAAAAAGGCCCACAATATCAATAACCCCTTGTAGGCTACCACCTCCATTATTTCTAAGGTCAAGTACAATACCCTTCACATTATCTTTCTTCAGCTTTTCTATTTCAGCCTTTACGTCCTCCGCACAGTCGTGGTTCGAATCTCCATAAAAGTTAACATAGAATTTTGGCAAACGGATGTATCCTATTTTATCATCACCCTCGCCCAGCACTGCTGATTTAGCAAAAGTTGCTTCAAGTTCTACCACATCACGAACGATTGGCACCACCATTTTGGAACCATCTAATTTTTGAACTGTGAGAATTACTTTAGTACCCTTTGGTCCACGGATATATTTAACGGCTTTGCGCACGCTCATACCAACAAGATCTACCGCTTCATCTTCCTTATCACCCTCCTGAGCTACTTTTAAAATTTTGTCACCTTCCTCAAGGTCTCCTTGTTTCCAGCAAGCACTACCAGTTATGATTTTAGAAATGGTGATATAATCTCCCTTTTGCTGTAACTGAGCACCAATCCCTTCAAGCTGCCCCGTCATGCTAATTTCAAAATCCTCTTGACGCTCAGGTGCAAAATACTGGGTATGTGGATCGTAAATATTAGTGATTGAATTCATGTAAACACCCACCCAGTCAATCCGCTCTAAATCTTCAAGATTGTTAAACCAATCTTCATGAAGTTCAAGCTCTTTTTCTCTGGCTTTTTCTTCAAGCTCGGCAAAGGTCTTTTGCTCCACCGTAGTGTCGTTATCAGCCAATGCTTTTTCCTGGTCATGCATGTCCTCTTCAATTCTACCTAAAGCACGTTGCTTTAAATAAAGTCTCCATCGCTCCTTAAGCTCAGCTTCATCCTTGGCGTATTCCAGTTTTTCATCATCTGTTTCAAAACTTTCTTCTATCGTAAAGTCGAAAGGCTTTGCCAAAATTTCTTCAAAATAACCCTTGGCGTTATTAAATCGAGTGTCATATACCCCAAAGGCTTCATCAAAAAAGTTAAGCTCTGAATTTTTAAATTCATCATCCAACTTTGTACGGTATTTTTCTAAACCCTCTACATCAGAAGCTAAAAGGAAACGCTTATTGTAATCCAAGCTTTCTATAAAGTGATCAAAGACTTTTGACGAAAAGTCATCATTAATTACCTGAGGGGCAAAGTGAGAAGTATTCAGCACATTGTACACAAGGTTTACAATTACCTTGTCTTTTTTTGATTCTTCGCCATAGGGTAAACTAAAGGCCAGTCCTATAGCCAATACAGCCCCCAGCAGGAGGTATTTAAATTTATTTATCATTCTTATGATTTTCATATAATCGCAATCTTCCCAGCAAATATGGCAATTTTCAAGCCATAGCTTATTACTAGTCCATTAATACAATAAAGACATCAATTGGTTTTTAAAGATAGGAGGAAAGCGCGAATTGTTTGAGTTGTTTGTCTTCAAGTGTTAAAGGTCGTAATTCCAAGCATAAACCAAAGCCCCAAGTTTGCATTTTATGATTTTTTTAAGAGTTACTGTATGTATTATTCTACTTAAAGTATCCTTTGAGGTAAATATCACATACCACCAATAACTTGTTACTTTTGCCTTCATCTTGAAGAACACATACAAGCACATGGAACAAACATTTAATCTAAATCATTGGGCAAATGAATGGCTTTTGGCCAAAGGGCTGGAAGCCTCTACAGTAGCTTACATTACTCTTGGTCTGGATATTTTATTGGTTTTACTGGTGAGCTTTATTGTGGATTTTACTGCCCGCAAGCTTATCTTAAAGTACGTTACCCGCTATGTAAATAAATCCAAAAACACCTATGATGATGTGTTTTTGGACAAAAAGGTTTTTCATGGTTTAGCGCACATTATTCCTGCCGTTATTATTCTAAAAAGCCTTCCCTTTATTTTTGATGGTGTGGATTTCTCCTTCACGTTTTTGGAAAAAATCATCATCATATACCTTATTGTCTTAATCACCGGAGTGGCCTCCAAATTCCTTCGGTCGCTTGAACATATTGGCCTCCACTCTAAAAGATTTGAAGGAAAACCCGTGAGCAGCTACGTGCAAGTGGGGCGAATCGTTCTTTACATTGCTGCTGCAGTTGTTATTATTTCTATGGTAGTTGGCAAATCTCCAATCACCATTCTTACGGCCTTTGGAGCTGCTACTGCTGTTATTCTTTTAATTTTTAGAGATACCATTTTGGGCCTTGTAGCCAGTATTCAGATTTCATCTAATGACATGGTGCGCCTTGGCGACTGGGTAAGTATGGACAAATATGGCGCTGATGGAGATGTGATAGAAATCAACCTCACTACGGTAAAAGTACGCAACTGGGATAAAACGATTACCACCGTTCCTACCTATGCTTTTATTTCTGATTCATTCAAAAATTGGCGCGGAATGCAGTCTATGGGTGTAAGGCGTATCAAGCGTTCCATTACTATCGACATTAATTCGATAAAATTTGTGACGGATGAAATGCGCGAGCGGTTTAAAAAATACTCCCGTGTAAGTAAATATGTAGTGGAGCGCCAGGCAGAAATTGATGCCTACAACAAAGAAACCGGGGTGGATACTACTGAACTTATCAATGGACGCCACATGACCAATATTGGAGTTTTTAGAAGATATGCTCTAAATTATATCATGGCCAATCCTAAAATTGACCAAAATGAAACGGTGATGGTGCGCCAGCTGGAACCGACAGAAAAAGGACTTCCCCTGGAGATTTATTGCTTTAGCAATGATATAGCCTGGGTAAATTATGAAAACATTCAGTCTGATTTGTTTGACCATCTTTTGTCGGCAGCAGAAAAATTTGAGCTTAAGATATTCCAAAACCCTAGTGGTGCAGACTTTAGACAACTGGCCTCTACTTCTGAACCTTCCGCCCCTTCCAAGTAGTTTTAAAAAACATGGCCATTCCCGTAATGCAAATGTAAAATGGGTAGATAATGGTTGATGGAATAAACAAGCTGAGCAAGTTGGTTTGCTTGGTCAAGGCGGCATATTTCCTTAAGAAAACATAGTCGGCTATAGCTTTTGCTAATAGTACGGCTGCAAAAATCACCAGATAAGTGATTTGCCAAAAGCCAAGTACCATCAACGCACACTGCAATACCGAAATCCCACCAATAAGGCCAGCTACAATAATGGCCAGCTTAGAAGGATAAGCCGCAGTTTTGCTTCCCCAGCGGGCACGCTGATTTACAAACTCACCAAAACTACCCGGGGCACTGGTATAAGTCTGCGCCTTTTCGTTTAGCACAAATTTCACTTTTTGTGGATCTTCCTTCCCCAAAGATTGAATCATAAAAACATCATCACCACTACTCAGGTTTTGCCCGCTTCTTTTGAGATTTACTAAAACCGATTTATGATACGCCATATTTGCAGCGCTGCCCATTATCGGCTTTTTGCCTAATGTAAAAGCTGCTCCACTGGCCTGTAAACTCATAAATTCCAAAGCCGCAAACTCTGACCAAAAGCCTTGTTGAGGAAGCATCGCCACCGGGCCCAACACCATTTCAGCATTCTCTTCAAACCCATTCAATAGATTTTGCAGCCAAAATTCTCCCATTTCACAATCGGCATCGGTTTGCACCAAGACCTCTCCGCTGGCGTGTTTAGTCCCTTCGGCCAATGCTGCCTTCTTTCCTTTTGCCCCTTTCGGGGAATGTATTAGTCGCAGATTATCAACCTCTTCTTTTTGGATAAAGCTCTCCACCCACTCCGCACCATTATCGCTTGAATGGTCATTAATAAAAATCACTTCCCATTTTCCACTATAAACCTGAGCTGAAAGACAATTTAACAGAGCTGGCAATTTTTCCTCCTCATCCCGAAAAGGAATTAGAACAGAAATAGGGTACTCCATATTACCTGTGGTACCAGATGGTTTGAGTTTTGGATACATCCAAATTATCATCACCAAATAGGCCAATAGAAAAAGGGTGGATAAAACAGTTACTAAAAACAAATGTCTCAGATTAGGCCACTAAATTATTACATTAATTTAGAGCCCTATGCAGAAGGAAAAGGTAATTATGGGTGTAGACCCAGGAACCAACATAATGGGCTACGGAATAATTGAGGTAAAGGGCAAAAGCAATATCGAAGCACTTGCACTCGGTGTGGTGATGCTCACCAAAATGAGTGATCATTCAGCTAAGCTCAAGCGAATATTTGAACGTACACTCGCACTCATTGATCAATACCACCCCGATGAAATGGCAGTGGAGGCTCCTTTTTTTGGCAAAAACGTACAGTCCATGCTAAAACTTGGCCGTGCCCAAGGTGTGGTAATGGCCGCTGCATTGTATCGCGATATTCCCATAATTGAATATGCCCCGCGAAAAGTAAAGAAGTCCATTACAGGAAATGGGGCCGCCTCCAAAGAGCAGGTAGCCGCAATTATTGAAAGCACTCTGAACACAAAGATTGACAGTAAATATATGGATGCTACCGATGGATTGGCAGTAGCGCTCTGTCATCATTATCAAAATGGCAACAACCTAAGCTCTGGAAATGGTACAGGTGGAAAAAACTGGGACGCTTTTATAAAAGCCAATCCTGACAGGGTTTCTAAAAAATAAAGCCGCTATAAGCGGCTTTTGATTTTTTCTAATACTGAGGAAAATTCTTCTTCACTAAACTTAAGCTTCGGTCGGCTAAAGTCAATATCACTAACATTATTGATAGGCACCAAATGTATATGTGCGTGAGCTACCTCTAAGCCAATCACCGCTACTCCCACCCTTTTGCAAGGAATTGCTTTTCCCACAGCATGAGATACCTTTTTTGCAAAACTCCAAAGCCCCCGATACTCTTCATCCTCCATATCAAAAATATAGTCAGTAGGTTTTTTAGGAATCACTAAAGTATGGCCTTCATTCAAAGGGTTGATATCTAAAAATGCCAAATACCTATCATTCTCAGCTACTTTATAGCTTGGAATTTCGCCACTCACTATTTTTGAAAATATGGTGCTCATAATCTAGTTTATTGAAATTTCGAGAATCTCAAAAGTCATAACACCTGAAGGCACCTGAATTTCAGCCTTATCTCCGACCTTCTTACCCACTAAACCTTTACCTATGGGTGAGTTTACAGAAATTTTGCCTGCTTTTAAATCGGCTTCAGATTCAGAAACCAATGTGTAGTTCATTTCCATTTTGTTGGCCGTGTTTCTAATCTTAACTGTAGAAAGCACCATCACCTTAGATGTATCAACCTTTGAACTATCCAATAACCTCGCATTAGCCACGGTATCTTCAAGTTTACTAATCTTCATTTCCAGCAGACCCTGAGCCTCCTTGGCTGCGTCATACTCTGCATTTTCCGACAAGTCTCCCTTATCTCTCGCCTCCGCTATCTGCTTAGAAATATTTGGACGATCTACGCTCTTCATTCGCTCCAACTCATCCTTGAGTTTTTGCAATCCTTCTTTGGAATAATAATTAACTGCCATTGTAATATGAGTTTAATAAAACACAAAAAAGACCAACAGAATTGGTCTTTTTTGTATCTAATGCTAAAGTAATAAATTTAATCTATAGCCTATTGCTATTACAGGCTAAAGCCAATACCGATAGAATGTGTACCACTAAAAGTTTTCGTAGCTCGGTATGAGTAATCCACTAGCAACTTACTTTCACCTAACGATAGGTTCAGTCCTAAACCCGCTGATAAGCCGCTGTATGCTGTGGTTTCCAAACCTGAATCATCACCACCAATCAAGATAGTGTAACCGGCATGAACCATTACCATTTCCTTAATTCCATATTCCGCTCCTAGGTTAATCAAATCCTTCTCGAAAGAGTTAGACTGGAAGGCTCCGGCAAGAGTTAAACGCTGGTCGGTAAAGTTGAAATCATAACTAGCTCCCAATCCTAAGAGTGCAGGCAATTCAAAAGAAGAACTCTTTTCTTGGTAATTTTGACTGTAACCTCCTGTTGGAACAACAATGTTAACCGTTTGCCCATCCCCTTTATAGGTAGCAGAAGGACCAACGTTTTTAAGTGTCACACCAAATTTCAGTTCCTTTTCGTCACCAGTTATGTACTGCACACCA
>JAUHWX010000249.1 GCA_030427285.1 Bacteroidia bacterium | reverse complement strand
AAATTTAACCTTGTCCTTCAGTTTTTGAGAGATCAGCCTAAAGCGCAAATGAAAGAGCGAAACAATAAACTATACCTCAGCTTTGGCGATGTAAAAACCGTAGATCAAGCGTTGCGATTACTGCAGCCAATATTGGTAAAAGATATGGTATAAATTGCGAAGCAAAGACAAAATTCGTACCTTTGATGGCAAATGACGTGGTGATGGATAATGAAAAAGTAAGCAATAGCGGCACAAATTATACCTACTTAGGAGGAACTAATCAAGTAAACGAACCCTCAGAAGCCTATGGCACCCACTCGCGTATAAAGCTGATTAGAAGAGGGCTACCGGTTCATAGTCTCAATATCTTTCTAAAAAAATCCGGGCTTAATCGCCAAGAGTTAGGTCACATTTTACAAGTGTCTCCACGTACAATGCAACGTTATGATAGCAATCAGATGCTTCCCATAAATGTTACCGAAAAGCTCCTAATGCTTAATGATTTATTCGAAAAAGCAAATGATGTATTAGGTGGTGATTCAAAAAACATATCAGGGTGGTTGCACAGTACTGTTCCGGCTTTGGGCAATCAGCGCCCTTTGGATTTACTCGATACCTATCAAGGGTTTAATGAAGTAATGAAAGTGCTCGGTCGCATCGAGTGGGGTATTGCCTCATGAGGTTATACCGTATTACCCTCCCCAACCATGCCTATGACATAAGTGGCATGGGCGCCAAGCTATATGGTGGCCGATGGAACTCTGAAGGAAAAGCTGTGGTTTATACAGCCAGCACAGTTTCTTTGGCTATGCTGGAAACCATGACACATGCTGATGTAGAGTGGCTTAGAAAACCCTTTTCACTCAATGTATTATCTATTCCGGACAACCTTCACCTTCAGAAGCTAACGGAAGACAAACTTACTTCTGACTGGAAAAATTTTCCTTATTCACCCTCCACTGTGGCGTATGGTGATAACTGGATTGACAATAGACTTACCGCTATTCTTCAGGTGCCAAGTGCTGTAAATTCTTTTGAAAGCAACTTTCTGCTCAATCCACTTCATCCAGATTTTAATCAAATAAAAGTGGAGGAAGTGAAGGAAATAAAATTTGATCTAAGATTAGTGCTTTAACTACTCCCCTTCTAACCAGGCTTTAAACCTGGAAGCTTTATCCACACTAACTATCGCCTCGCTTGGCGTAGATGGATTTGTAATGAGTTTTAATCTTCCCTTGGAGTAGGCTATCATTTCCGAAATACAATCAAAAGAAATAATGTACTGACGGTTGATTTGGAAGAATTTTTTGGGGTCTAAAACTTCAGAAAGCTTGATTACCGTGTGGTCTATGAGGTACTCTTTTGCAGTTTTATCGGTAATAAAGGTGTGCTTGCCTTGAGCATGAAAGAAGCAAATTTCATCAACGGACAAGCTTTTAATTCGCTCGCCCGTGCTTACCATAAAGCGGTCTTTGTAGCTCGGTTGAAAATCCTGAAGAATACTCCTCCAGTCAGGCGTATGACTATTGTGTAAGCTCCTTTGCTCAAACTTTAAAAGTCCTCTATTTAGCTCATCATTTGAAATGGGTTTTAATAAATAATCTATGCTATTAAGACTAAAAGCTTTGAGCGCATACTTATCATAGGCTGTAGTAAAAATGATTGCAGCTTTTGGACTAATCTGATCAAAAATGGCAAAGGAATTTCCATCAGAAAGATGAACGTCCAAAAAGATAATTTCAGGGTTTAGCATTTCTAGCTTAGCCACCGCCAACCTAACGGATGAAATAACTTCCAGCAGTTTCCAGCCCGGACGATTCTTCTGAATCATCTCCTGCAAGCGTTCTGCCGCCAGAGCTTCATCTTCTACTATCACATAACTTACAGGCTTCATTCTTCCATTTCTATAAGTGGAACTTCCGCTTCAAAATGATTTTCAATGACCTCGAACCTCGTTGGTTTATCCGTTAATAGAGTGTAGCGTTTTGCTATATTCTCCAAACCAAGAGCTGTGGATGTTACCTCTTCATTTCTCTTTTTTATGTTATTACGAACCACCAGATTATCACCCTTATTGAAAATTTCTACCGTGAGCTTGTTCTCCAGAGAAACCTCATTATGCTTTACCGCATTGGTAATCAGCTCATGCAAACACAATGGCGGAATAAAAAGTATCATTGGCCTTGGGTTAATGTTCACCCTTACCTGAAAGGCATCGCCAAAACGTATTTTTTGCAAGCTTACATACGATTCCAAAAACTTAAGTTCGCTACTTAAAGTTACCACCATTTCATCTTTTACATCCAGCACATAGCGGTACACATTTGCAAAATCCTCAACAAACTCTTCGGCCTTAGCTGTATCTTTTTTGATTAGTGAAGCGAGTACATTAAGACTATTAAAAAGAAAATGTGGATCTAATTGGGAGCGAAGAGAATTCAATTGACTCTCCATATTTTCACGTTTCATTTTTTCAGCCAGCACTAAACTTTCCTTCCAGCTTCTAAAAAAGTAAACACCTTCCACCATTGTCATTACAATGAGAGTAATGGTATTACCAAAAAGGATATTTTCAAAATAGAAACCTACATCGGTTCTTACATTCTCATAAAGGATACTTTTTGAGAAAAGCAATAACACCAGCAACTGAACTAACGTACTATATGAAAACACCAAAAGCACTTCTAAAGCAATCCGTTTGCCTACATTATCTTTCCAGGGTAATTTTTCATTAAGCTTATGCAGAATTGAAAGACACCCAAAATAAAGACTGGAGGTGATGACAAAAGAATATAGTGTACCCACACCAAAGTTGGCCCAGGCTTCATCTTCACCGGAATAATGTCCGTCACCAACCAGAAAGTAACGCAGCATCCCAATGGTAGCTGGCACAAATGAAATAATCACAACAGCCCAAATGTCTTTCAGAGTAAATTTTCCCATTTCACAAATTAAAGTGATTTATGCTTATGGATAATTCAAACCTCCACCAGATTTCCATGTTTAGCTTTCAGCCTGTCCATGCATTCTTCCGGATATGGTTCAAATGCTGACATCCAACTCACAGATTTTGCTTCGCCTAGCTTTCTATGCATTTTCATGGCTTTTAGGTGAGCTTTTCGGTTTCTAAATGCCAACATATCATCTTTACTTTCCCAACAAGTTAATGTATAATATGTCGTTAAATTACTGCTCCAAATTTTAGATCTTACCAAACCAGGAGTCTTTTTCACCTGAAAAGTAACCAACATACCATGCCATTGGAATAATGGCCACATCCACCACCATTTTATTCTAAAAGTGGTGAAACTGTAAAACCTAGTTTCCATGTTTACGATAATTAAAAAGTGATACGATAGAGCACCATTGGAAAAATGCCCAACTGATAGGTAGTTTCAACTTCCTGAGTGGATTTGTTGTAGTCCACGCCAAATGGGTTTTGATTATTTGTCACATTTTGAATATCCAGGGCCAACTCCTGGGTCACTTTTTTTCCTGAAACTTTATATCCTATTCTTATATCGGCACGAAAGTAAGGGTCGAATTGTGCTCCGTAAGCATCATCTTCTGCGTATACTGCTTCTCCCTCAATGATTGACTGCTGCAGGTCTATTGGCGTATATCGCTGACCACCAGCATAGGTTACTTTTCCATCAAGTGTAATGGTCTTTCTCTTTTCCGAATTCTGCTTTTTCTTGCCAAGTACAAACTCTTTACCCCCAAGGAGATTAGCTACATAATTTCCATTAAAAGCCGTGTTGCGCCACACCTCATCACTACCTTGATATTGACTTTGGTAAAGAGAAACCGTACTAAGGAAGTAAAAGCCTTTATCCATAAATTTCTCTAGAGTGAGGTCTAATCCATAATTATATCCTTT
>JAUHWX010000036.1 GCA_030427285.1 Bacteroidia bacterium | reverse complement strand
CCCGCACTGTAATAGGCAAGTTTACCACGGGCCAATCGCCATCATCTACCTGCACTTTGCTAATGGCCTCTACTACATCCATACCTTCAATTACTTCACCAAATACCGTGTGTTCACCATCTAAATGTGGTGCACCAGTAACTTTACTGTAAAAATCCATCTGTGTAGGGGTAAAAGTCATGTCATGCTTTTCAGCTAATAATTCCAGCTCTCGTCTGCTATATCTTTTACCAAGATTAATGTAAAATTCAAAAGGATCAGAAGCTTTTTCCGGGTTTTGAAAATAAGATCGTGCAGCAGCTACAGCTCCATATTTATGATAATTTGTAGGCACTAGCTCTGCCGGTATTTTATACTCCCCTATTTCTTTACGCTTTTTTACTGTCTCAGTTGCATCTGTATTTCCCGCTTGAATCACATGCCCTTCACTAACCCTGTAAAACCATGTATCATTAAAATACCCCTTACTTGTTAAGTACAAAAAGTTAGCTCTGTGCAGTGGAGTATTACTATACAGTTTAATTTTTATATTTCCCTTAGGTGTAACTACTTGCACTATACTTTCGCTATGCTCAGTGCCATAGTCTCTCAAAAATTCTACTGCATTTTCGTCAGTAAGGGTTTTCAGCTGTTTCTTTTCATGTATGGTTTTGGTTGGGCTTTTGGTGTTTTTTTTATTCACCAAGGAGTTCTCTGAATTATTTGAGCTACACGAAAAACAAGCCAGCGCAATTGAAAGGACAATACAAAACTGAGATATGGGTAAACTATACGACATTAGGCTATGATATATTATCAAATTCAAGATTCGCGAATGTAAAAATTCAGATTTTGGCTACAGCCTAAAACAACAAAGCACAGGTATAAAAAATACCTGTGCTTTGTTAAAAAAGTTACTCCTTATATGCTAGGCACTCTTTAGTGGACTAACCACTTCTTCATGCTCATTGGCTAACTTCTCAGGAATATTATTAAGTATGATTTTGTGCAGTTCTTCGATCACCTTTATTTTCAACTCGGCTCTGGTGTACACAATACTTACTTCTCGCATTGGACGTGGATCAGCTATCGGTTTTACAAATTTCTGATCTTCTTCAGCTAAATCCAAGGCCAATAAATAAGGTATTAGCGTCATGCCAAATCCTTGCTTGCTAAGTTTTACAAGTGTCTCAAAATTTCCACTTTCCAACTTTATAGCCTTTCCATCTGCTTTTGAGGATTGATTGCAGATATTCAGTACACTATTTCTAAAACAATGCCCTTCATTGAGCAAGAGAATATCATCAATATTGAGTTCGGAATTAGTTATAAAGGATTCTTTTCCCAGTCGATGGTTTTCAGGAATAAAAGCCATAAATGGTTCATAATACAATGGTTTTTCTATTATCCCTTTTTCATCTAATGGCGTGGCCATAATACCGGCATCCAGCTCATCCATTCTTAGTTTTTCAAGAATTGTTTCGGTTTGTAACTCTTGAATTTGCAATTGAATTTTTGGAAATTTTTTGTGAAAACTAGCAATAAATCGTGGAATTAATGAAGAAGCAACTGTGGGAATAACACCTAATTTAAATGGGCCTTCCAGCTGATTTTTCCCCTCTTGTAGTATTTGGTGAATACGCTCACTTTCATGCACCACCGTACGCGCCTGGTTTACTATACGCTCACCAATAGAGGTTGGCCTCACAGGATGTTTACTTCTATCAAAGAGTAATACACCCAATTCATCCTCTAACTTCTGAATTTGCATACTCAAAGTAGGTTGAGTTACAAAACATGATTCAGCGGCTCGGGCAAAATGCCTGTGATTATCCACTGCGATTAAATACTGAAGTTGTGTTATAGTCATGATATTACTTTTGTGAATTAAGACTACAAATCTAATAATTAAAACTTATTTAATGTTACCACATTGATAATTTTTTAATCTGTATTTCTACCTTCGTGTACGAATTCAAAAGTTGAAAAATTGAACTTCGAACAAATCAAAAACACTTTAAAATCGGCAATTAATAACCCGCTTCCCGGCAGTGAGGCGCAGCACCAACTTGCCCCAGTTGGGCGTACTTCTACTATTCCCAATAAATCAGAGATTCCTGACGTCAGGAAAGCTGGTGTTATGGCACTTTTTGTTCAGTCAAACTCCAAACCACATTTGGTATTTATTGAACGCACCACATCAAAGAGTGTTCATTCGGGTCAAATCGCATTCCCCGGTGGTCAAGTAGAAAAACACGACATATCATTTAAACACACCGCCCTACGTGAAACGGAAGAAGAAATTGGGTTAAATCAATCTGCCATTGAAGTCTTTGGGGGCTTCACCCCAATATATATCCCACCCAGTAATTTTTTGGTGCATCCATTTGTGGGCGTGTACCATCAAGTACCCGAGTTCATTCCTCAGGTTACTGAAGTAGCAAGCATTATAACTATAGATTTTAACCATTTTCTTTTAGACTCTTCCATAAGGCATCAAACTATAAATGTGCGTGGTTTCAATATGGAGGTACCCACCTTTTATGTGGATGGGTACACCATTTGGGGAGCAACCGCCATGATGCTAAGCGAGCTTCGACAGATGATAATTAGAGTATTGTAGTACCTCCTTTTTTAATAATTCTATCTTTGGCGCTTTGATATTTCTGTATTCATGAAGATCAGACTACGAGATGCATTTGGCAATTCATTGATAATAAAGAGGTTTCTAATACTCATTGTTGGAATCGTTGCTTATTATCGATTTAATATTGCCAATAAAACTGTAATAAAAGGAAGTAAACACCTTAAGGGTTTACCCAATACTAAGGTGATATTTGTAAGTAATCACCAGACCTACTTTGCTGATGTGATGGGGCTATATCAAGTATTTTGTTCTGCAAAGTGGGGTATCTATGACAAAATTTCAAATCCAATACACCTATTAAATCCCCGGCTTAACATATACTTTGTAGCTGCTTTAGAAACTATGAAAGCTGGCTTCTTACCTAAGCTTTTTGCTTACGTAGGCTCAGTATCAATCAAGCGGAGTTGGCGCCAAGCCGGTAAAGAAGTTGACCGCGGAGTTGATCCTCGGGATATCAATAAAATATATAAAGCTCTAGACTCTGGATGGGTCATCACTTTTCCACAAGGTACTACCACCCCTTACGTGCCAGGAAGACGCGGCACTGCACACATTATTAAAGAAACTCAGCCCATTGTAATTCCAGTAGTGGTGGATGGTTTTAGAAGAGCCTTTGACAAAAAGGGACTATACCTAAAGAAAAAAGGTGTTAAACTTTCTATTACCATAAAAGAGCCTCTAAAACTAGACTATGCCAACATGAATACTCGACAAATCCTGGACGAGTTAATGCATAATATTGAGCAAACCGAAGACTTCAATACACTCAAGAAAATTTCAGACAGTCAAACGGTAAGCTAAAACGCTATTATCGCGCAAGTTGACTTTTAATAAGTCAAAGCTTATTTTTAAGAATCCCCTTCAAATTCTAGCGTTTGTATTACTATCTTTGAAGTTTAACCCTCATTTCAAAAATGCGTAAATTATTATTTCTACTCATCGTCCCTGCATTTTTTGCTTGTAAAGAAAAAGATTTGACGACCGAAAATCCTGCTAAAAACAAGGATAACGTAAATATTCAAGTATCACTGAGGTACGACACCAGCCAAGTTTGGCTCGATACTATATACACCAATAATGTTGGTTTAAGGTTTTTCTTTACGGATATGAGTTTTGCCTTTAGCGACTATACCTTTATTGAAAAAGGCGATACAGTTCTAAACCAGCCAGAACCATTTTTAATAACTATTGAAAATCAAGAGCGGATTATCTCCAGATTTACACCAGGAGGCTATTCTGGCAAGTACAGTCTTCGGCTAGGGCTTGACTCTGCGCAAGGCTTGTTTTACTCTAAGCCTATGGCGCAAGATGAAGAATTGGCTCAGTCTAACGTTTTTAGACTGGATCAAAATGGAGTTGACCACATTATTTTTAAGGGGCAGTTATTTG
Organism: Bacteroidia bacterium; assembly: GCA_030427285.1. Classification (GTDB taxonomy): domain Bacteria; phylum Bacteroidota; class Bacteroidia; order Flavobacteriales; family Schleiferiaceae; genus Owenweeksia. Next base: position 15,465 of record JAUHWX010000036.1, on the reverse strand, counting down.
ATCCATTAGATCCATTAGATACCATTGGAAAGATTCCGTTTAACTTCAGAATTGGTACAACGGCACTTTCAAGATTAAAAGTTAGTGATATTACCAATTTCTCAGTAGCAGGAACTGCAGTAATCCCATTTATTCTTGAAATTAATTTATGGCCAGTTTTCAATGAATTAAACATTTATGATAGGCCCATAATCACCACAAACCCATCCAATCAGTTTGATATGGATGCCGCTACCGAAATAGCAGATAGCCTTAAAATCAGCTTGTTTTAAAAAATTAAATTATGAATATATCAAAGTCATTAATACTTGCGGCCCTCGCCATATTTTTGGGCATTACCTCTTGTAAAGAAGATAAAAAAGAAGAGTTGTACGTAGACAAAACGATGGACATGAAGTTTGTCGTTATGAACGGAAACAATGAAATGGCTTTGCAAGACACTGTAACTCTTAGTACCGGTTTTAACTTTAAGTTGCAATTATTTAGACTTTATGTATCCAATATTACATTTATAAAAATGGACGGCACTGAGCATCTTGTAAAAGATGTAGACATCCTATCTCCTGTAAAGGGTGATGATAACATAAGTACACTAAATGTACCTTATGGAGACTATAAAAGTATAAGAATAGGATATGGACTGAACCCTGAGCAAAACCTTTCGGATCCAACTTCTTTCCCCCAAACTCATCCTTTGTCCAATTATCAAAGCATGTATTGGCCAATGATTAATTATCGCTTTCTAAAGCTGGAAGGACAATCAACTCAAATTTCTACTGGCACCGATTATTTGGTAGCAATACACCCGGGTAAGGATGCACTTTATAAAGTAAGAACCTATGATTTAGCTTCCACGCTTGAAGTGAATTCTAGTAGCACCAATGCTTTACAAGTTAGCTTTGAAATAAACGACATCTTTGATGGGCCAGCAGGAGTTATTGATTTTTCTAAGGAAGGAGCGAATCAAGTGCATATGGAAGATCCGATGGATGACATAATTGGTGAGCGTTTTATGCAAAACTTTGCTGATGCAACAAAATTAAAAATAGTTCCCCCTGCACAATAAATGCTTTTATAGATTTGCGCTAAGCAACATCTATACATGAAAGTACATTTTATTGCCATTGGAGGAAGTGCCATGCACAATCTGGCCATAGCACTTCACCAAAAAGGATATGAAGTAACTGGTAGTGATGATGAAGTTTTTGAACCCTCACGCTCAAGACTAGACTCCAGAGGTTTACTTCCAAAATCAATGGGTTGGCACCCTGAAAACATTCATACGGGTTTAGATTATATCATTTTGGGTATGCATGCCCGCCAGGATAATCCTGAGCTTTTAAAAGCTCAGGAACTTGAAATTCCTGTTCTCTCCTATCCTGAGTTTATATACGAACAAAGTAAGAACAAAACCCGGGTAGTAATTGCCGGCAGTCACGGGAAGACTACAATTTCTGCTATGATTCTTCATGTGCTACACTACCACAATCAGCAATGTGATTTTATGATTGGGGCACAGTTAGAAGGCTTTGATGCTATGGTTCGCCTTACAAATGATAGCGAGTTTATCCTGCTCGAGGGTGATGAATACCTCTCCTCTCCCATTGACTTGCGCCCAAAATTCCTACACTATAAGCCCAACATCGCTTTGATTTCTGGAATAGCCTGGGATCATGTTAATGTGTTTACTACATATAACGATTATGTAAAACAGTTTGATCTTTTGCTGCAAAGCATAGAACCTGGCGGTGTGGTAATTTATAACCAAACCGATACTGAGGTAGATAATGTAGTAGAACGCACCAAAAATGAGGTGAAAAAATTTGCCTACGGTTTGCCAGACTACGAGGTTAATGATGGCCATGCTAAATTGAATACTGAAGAAGGCCCTGTCCCACTTTCTATATTCGGAAAGCACAATATGAATAACCTGGAAGGTGCTCGTTGGATCTGCAATCAGATGGGCATCAATGATGAGCAGTTTTATGAAGCCATCACTTCATTTAAAGGAGCTGCCCGCAGACTTGAAACTATTGATTCATCAGAAAGTATAAAAGCTTTCCGCGATTTTGCACACGCTCCATCTAAAGTGAATGCTACCGTAAATGCCGTCAAAGAAAGCTTTCCAAATAGACGTGTTATTGCCTGTTTAGAATTACACACCTTCAGCAGTTTAAATATTGAATTTATGGATCAATATGCTGAGAGCATGGATGCTGCAGATGTAAAGTATGTATATTTTAATCCGGAAGTAGTATCGCATAAGAGATTGCCAAATCTAAATACGCAAGCTATCCAAGATAAATTTGGCAACAGCCAACTGGAAGTTTTTGATGAGAACAACAACCTTATCAGCCAGATAAAAACCGAACTTAAGAAAGATGACGTTTTGCTAATAATGAGTTCTGGAAGTTTTGACGGCATTGACTGGAAGAAAGTGATCGAAGAAGCCGATATTTGAATTCAATCAATGATTACATTTGCACAATCCTTTTCTGATGATCAAAAAAGAACTACTCAGCGGTAAATCCATAGACATTATTCTTAGCCGACTCACTTGTGAGCTTATCGAAAATCATGGTGATTTTAGCGATACTGTACTCATAGGTTTGCAGCCAAGAGGTGTTTTGGTGCTTGACAAACTACTCACCAAACTTGCGGGCAATGGTATTTCTAATGTAAACCATGGCCGACTAGACATTACCTTCTACAGGGATGATTTTAGACGTAGAGACATACCGCTGCAGCCAAATCAAACTAAGATTGACGTAATTCTGGAAGGTAAAAAAGTAGTATTTGTGGACGATGTTTTGTACACCGGACGAAGTGTTCGCTCTGCCTTAGACGCTATTCATAGTTTTGGTCGGCCGTCAGAAATTGAACTTCTCGTTCTTATTGATCGTAGATTTTCTCGAGAACTCCCCATTCAGCCTGATTATACAGGAAAGCAGGTAGATTCTTTGGCCTCACAAAAAGTAGCGGTGGAGTGGAAAGAAGAAAGTGATAAAGACGTAGTATACCTTATAAAGCCTAATGATGAGTGAGCTAAGCGTAAACCATTTACTTGGTATTAAAGACCTTACCACAGAAGATATTCAACTGATTTTTCAAACAGCCGATCAGTTTAAGGAAGTAATAAACAGGCCTATACGAAAGGTTCCTTCACTTAGAGATATTACAATTGCCAATCTCTTTTTTGAAAACAGTACACGTACACGTCTTTCGTTTGAGCTGGCCGAAAAAAGGCTCTCAGCTGATACTGTAAACTTTTCAGCCTCTTCCTCCTCTGTTTCCAAAGGCGAAACACTAATTGATACAGTTAATAATATTCTGTCCATGAAAGTGGATATGGTAGTAATGCGTCATCCAAACCCCGGGGCTGCCGTGTTTCTTTCACAAAATGTAGACAGCATAATTGTAAATGCTGGTGATGGAGCACATGAGCATCCTACCCAAGCGCTGCTAGACGCCTTTTCGATAAGAGAAAAACACCAAGATCTAAAGGGTAAAAAAGTAGTGATTGTTGGCGATATACTACACTCACGAGTAGCTTTATCAAATATTTTCTGCCTGCAAAAGCTTGGTGCAGAGGTAAGAGTTTGTGGCCCAACAACACTTATTCCTAAGTACATTCACACGCTAGGTGTTGAAGTATCTCACAATTTACAAGAATCACTTGAGTGGTGTGATGTGGCAAATATGCTGAGAGTGCAGCACGAACGTCAGGATATAAAATACTTTCCTTCAGTGCGTGAATACACACAACAATTTGGACTCACCCTCCCAATGCTGGATAGCTTGAAAAAGGACATTACCATTATGCACCCCGGCCCTATAAATCGTGGTGTAGAAATTACAACCGAGGTAGCTGACAGTGATTATTCTATTATCTTAAACCAAGTAGAAAATGGTGTAGCTATTAGGATGGCAGTTTTGTATCTTTTAGCTTCAAAAAAGAAGATGAATTTCAACGGCTAATCATGAACTATGAAGTAGAATTTCGTGACGACCATGTGTTTATCCGCTGTCCATTCGAGAGCGTAGGTAATTCTGAATTTGAAAGCCTTGAAAATATCTTAGATGATGTTTCCTCCGAAAACGTTATTTTGCACCTTGTTGCTGTTCGAAATTTTAGGCAGCCAATAAAACTTAAAAAGATAATAGACCATTTTGTTAAAAAAGATCAAAGCTTCATTGTAGTTAGTACGCTGCAACTGCTGGAAGAGCTGGAATTAACAAGCGGCACTGCAGCCACTGAGAGTGAAGCCTTGGATATTTTAGAAATGGAACAGATTGAACGACAAATTTAAACCCTATGAAAAAAATATTACTCTCCCTATCAGTTGTGCTTTTTACAACATTTTTTACCAATGCTCAGTGTACACCTGATCCTAGTTTATCGGGTCTAATTGTTCCTCCTGCCGGAAGTCGGTTCGATACAATTAATGGTACACCATTCGTTGTGCTTCCCCACGGCTTTGTTGGGCAAAGTTACAATGAAGTACTTTACTTTAAAATTCCTTCAGATACCACTGCCTTTGGAGTTCAAGCCACAATCAATTATGCCAAACTTGAGTCTGTACTAAATATGCCTCCAGGTATGTCGCTTACTTGTACCCCGGCCACTTGTAAATTCCCGGGAGGCAGTGCAGGTTGTGCGTCCATGGGTGGAGTTCCTCAAATGGTTGACTCTGTAGAAATTGAAATTGCCATTGAATACAATGTAACTATTGCTGGTTTACCTACTCCAATTAAAGATACTTTAGGGGGATATTATTTTGTAACCAAACCAGGCCAACCGGTGGGCATCGAAGAGATAGCCGCCAAAAACACAACTCCCAAGTTGTACCCAAACCCAGCAAAAAACCGTTTGTACATTGATTATACATCACACGCTTCGAACGTTACAGAAGTTACGCTCACTAATATGTTAGGGCGAGTAGTTGATTCTAAATCTTTTAATACCCAGAGTGGAAGCAATACTTTCAGTTTTGACATTCATCCATTAAGCCCTGGAGTATATATGTACACTATTCGCGAAAATCAAAAAACCTTTACAGGGAGATTTACCATCTCCCGCTAATGGAGCTTAGAGTACAGATTTTAGGAAGCAGTTCAGCCATTCCGTTAAGCGGAAGAAATCCAACTTCTCAGTTTGTAACCATAGCCAGTCGTCATTTTTTGGTAGACTGTGGTGAAGGAACGCAAATTCAATTGCGTAGAAATAGAATAGGGTTTTCCAGAATTGAGCATATCTTAATAAGTCATCTCCACGGAGATCATTTTTATGGTTTGGTGCCATTGCTAAGCACATTGCATCTTTTGGACAGGCAAAAGGAAGTTCACATCTATGGACCTCCAGAACTGGAGAAAGGTGTTTATGATTTATTGGCGCTTTCACATGCCAAGCTAAGATATCCACTTGTTTTTCATCCTCTAAATATGAAAGAGCCTGAGCTGATATATGAGGATAAAGGAATTGAGGTTCACTCTTTTCCCTTAAAACATAGCCTGCCATGCTGCGGATTCTTCTTTAAGGAAAAACCAAAACCAAGGAAGTTTATAAAAGAAGTACTCGAAAAGTACAGTATTCCAAATGCTGAGATACGGCAAATAAAGCATGGAGCAGATTGGGAAGATGAAAATGGAAACCTTGTGCCTAATCATGAACTAACCATGGATGCCCCTGCATCTTTAAGCTATGCATTTTGTACTGATACTAAGCCCGTTAAACAACTTCGCAAGCTTTTACCCAACGCACCTGATTTACTTTATCACGAGGCTACATTTACTGAGGATTTAAAAGACAGAGCTAAGCAAACCAAGCACTCTACTGCCAAACAAGCGGCAGAGGTGGCTCAATTAATTGGGGCCAAACATTTGATAATAGGTCACTTTTCTGTACGATATGATGAGTTTGATGAACTCTTACAAGAAGCTCAATCTGTGTTTCCTAAAACTCATATTGCAGTTGAAAAAACAACCTTCAAGCTACAATCCTCCGAAAAGTTATTGATAGAATTGAGCTCATAATAATGAACGTGGGTATATTTGCGCCCCATGAAAAAACTCCCCATTCTAGTTCTCATAATTACCATTGCCATAGATATGCTTGGCTTTGGTATTATCATTCCTGTTCTCCCTGTATATGCTGATCAGTTAGGGGCGTCAGAATTTACCATTGGTCTTATAGAAGCTTCATTTGCTGCTGCACAATTTCTTTTCACTCCTTTTTGGGGAGGTCTGAGCGATCGTATTGGAAGAAGGCCAGTAATCCTTATTAGCATAGGTATCATGGTACTTTCTTATTTAATTTTAGCCAATGCTACGCTTATAGGCTTGGTATTTCTGGCAAGAATTGTATCAGGAATTGGGGCCGCCAACCTAAGTGCCGCTCAAGCCTTTATAAGTGATTTAGTAAAGCCTAAAGAACGCGTAAAATACTTCGGATACATTGGGGCTGCTTTTGGTATAGGCTTCATCTTTGGTCCTCCATTAGGCGGATATCTTAAAACCAATTTTGGAATTGAAGGATTAGGTTATGTTGCAGCGGGTATTTCTGCTTTAAATTTTGTGCTAGCTTTCTTTTTTCTGCCTGAATCTAATAAACACAAAAATCCAGAATCTAAACTTTTTAAAAATCCGTTTACTGAAATATATCGAATACTTCCACGCCCTGAGATTCGCAGTGTTTTGATGATTCACTTTGTGTTTATCATGGCTTTCTCTATGATGCAGATTACAGCCTCACTCCTATGGTCTAAAGAGTACCAACTAAATGAGCAGGAAATTGGGATTATGTTTGCCTACGTTGGAATTTCTACCGCTCTTATTCAGGGGCTATTCGTTGGCAAACTAAGTAATCTATTTGGTGAACGCAGACTATTTGTAGTGGGCAACCTTATGATGGCTGCAGGGCTTGCCAGCCTTCCTTTTGCACCTCCCGGAGGCTTCCTTATTTTGACCATAATTGCCCTTACTCTTATCTCGTTTGGAAATGCTTTTGTCACTCCTATTATCTCTTCTTTACTCTCACAAAATGCAAAGAAGAAAGAGCAAGGAAAAATTTTAGGGTTAGCTCAATCCGTGGGTGCACTTAGCCGTGTTTTTGGTCCTTCACTAGGAGGTTTTCTTTTTGGACTCACGTACTATATGCCCAACCTGGTTGCCGGAGCATTAATGCTTTTAACTACTTATATGGCCTTTCAATTGGTGAAAAATAAACTGAGGCCCCAGGAGGCCTCATAGTTTGTTTAAAAGAGATTATAGCACATTACTTTTTTACAAGCTTTTCAGAAACAATTTTTTCTCCTCTTTTAAAAATCAAAAGATAGTTTCCGGCTGGTTTATCCATTAGATTTATCTCACCATCATAAATACCATTTTTATTTTTCAAAGTTTTTGTTTCCATAACCCTACCTTGGGTATCCAATAAAATTCTTTCAAGCTCCCCTCCCTCATCAATTTTCAGTTTATACCTAAAGTTGTTGTCAGATGGATTTGGATAAAGTTCCATAGTTACTTTTTTAAAGGAATTTCCATCAGAAGGATTCACACCAATAGCTTTTTGTATAAGATCATAATCATCCTTGCTTATTGCAATTGCTCTTTCAACACGCACCCTTGTATTGTTTGCGTCCTCCAAACCTTGGGTAAAAAATCTCTCATTCAGTTTTCTTTCCCCAAGAGTCACCTTCATTTTTATTGTTTTTCCCTCCCGATTTACTTTTACATCGAGAATATCTCCAGGCTTTTTTTCCCTGACTAATTCCACTAACTCTTCATAAGTTTCTAATGGCACGCCATCAATAGACTCAATGATATCCTCATTTTCAACACCTGCTTTTGCAGCAGCTTCGCCCTGTATCACCTTTGTAATTCGTACACGTTTGTATCCTCCTCCATTTTCATTTATAGTATAGCCAACCACTCCTAAAAATGCAGTATTTTTTGTTTCTGAAAGCTCTGATGATTTCATCCAGGCAAGCTCATCATCGGAGCCTATGACCTTACTAATAATAACTTCACTGCCGTCATTTGCCTCATTATCAAACTCCCAATGCATACTACTGTGATCAGAAACGTCATACTCTTTAACTATAGTTTCTGTTTCGCCATCTTTGATGATTTCAACTTGTACCTTTACTTTTTGAACATCATCTTGCGCCATTAGTGGCAATAAATAAGCTCCAAAAAAGCTCAGCGCTAATAAAGTGAATACATTCTTTTTCATAATTCAGGTTTTGTTTTGCTCAAATTTAGAACATAAACTACTGTACACCTGTTAATTACAAAGTTAAAGAATGGTTAAAGCTTAAAATAGAGTTAGATATGGAAGAGTATTTTTATCACTGCCCCTATTGCTTTACTGAAGTATCCATACTTGTAGATACCTCTGTGAATCAGCAGCAGTATATTGAGGATTGTGAAAGGTGTTGTAATCCGATTGAATTCACCATTTCAATAAATGAGAACCAGGAAGTAGAGGCCTTTGATGCAGCGCCTATTGGTCAATAACTTACAAAGAGATCAAACCTTCAATAGATTCCGACTCCACGAGGCGGTCTATTACCCGCTGCGGACTCATCATCATTTCTTTTACGGTAACGCTTATAAAATTTCCTTTGCTGGACTGGCGAGTGGTTATCATTGCTTCTTCTGAATCAAATAAACTTTCTACCTGAGCTAGTTTTTCATTATCTGCAGGAATAATGAACTTAAACATATAAAGTGTAGGCCACTCAAAACCTTCTTCCAACTGTACCTTTAACTTCTCGTACTTTTGTTCTTTATCCTCCATTCTTGCGATTATTATTAGGGGTTGCGAATTTACTTTAAGTTTATTTGAATTTGTAAAGATTGAATACAATAAAGCCTCATTTGCCCGTGTCATTAAGTTTGCTTCTGTTTCAAGTAATATTTTATCTTCGGGCCGGCTTACTTTGTTTGAGGAGACATTGTACATTATTTAGCCTATTGATTATTTTAACACACAAGGAACTAAGTACTTTATATGAGCACTACAGAACGCGTAATTATAACCGGTGGACCCGGAACAGGAAAATCTACCATCATTGATTTGATGGAGCAAGGCGGATATACCTGCCATCGCGAAGTTTCACGAGCAGTGATAAAGGAAGAATTAGCCAAGGGTTCAGCTCAGTTACCGTGGGATGATATATCTGGATTTAGCGACTTAGTTTTTGATGGACAAACCAGCCAATACCGCGCTGCAGTATCAGGTAAAATAAACTTTTATGACCGCGGCTTAATAGATGTGATAGCCTACCTGAAAAAAGACAATCTACCCTCAGATGCACTTGAAGATTTAGCCCAGCACTACCCCTACCATTCTAAGATTTTTTTAACTCCACCGTGGGAAGAAATTTACGCCATGGATGACGAGCGCAGAGAGGATTTTACCACCATGAATGCTATTCACCAAGAGCTTATTAAAGCCTACACTAGCTTTGGATATGAGGTAATTGAGGTACCGAAAAGCTCTCCGCAAGAACGCGTAAAGTTTATTTTGGAGCACCTTGGTGTTGAATGACAGACAAAATCCATGACATATTATTTTCCTACTGGGGATTCAGAAATTTCCGCCCATTACAGGAAGATATTATAAATGCCGTTCTTTCTGGTAAAGATACACTAGCCTTGCTGCCCACGGGTGGCGGAAAATCTATTTGTTTTCAGGTGCCCATAATGGCCCAAAAGGGAATCGGTATTGTCGTATCTCCACTGATTGCGTTAATGGCAGATCAGGTACAAAACCTAAAAAGCAGAGAGATACCCGCACTTGCGCTTACATCCGGTCTTACTTATCGTGAAATTGATATAGCCTTGGACAATTGTGTTCACGGGCAATACAAGTTCTTATATCTCTCACCCGAACGTCTTCAGTCAGACATTGTGCAAGAGCGAATAAAGCGAATGAAGGTAAATTTACTGGTAGTAGATGAGGCGCATTGTATTTCTCAATGGGGATATGATTTTAGGCCTCCATACACCAAGATTGCCGAGATAAGAGAATTACTCCCAAACATCCCCGTATTAGCACTAACCGCCACCGCCACCCCCAATGTGGTGCACGATATTCAAGAAAAGCTAAACTTTTCTGAAAAGCATGTACTCCAAAAAAGCTTTTACCGCCCCAATCTCTATTATAATGTAAACCATACAGAACGGAAATGGAGCAAGGCCATAGAAATATTGAGAAGAATAAATGGCTCGGGATTGATTTATGTGCGCAATAGGAAGCATACGGTGGAGATTGCTCAATGGCTAATGCAAAATGGTATTTCAGCAGATTTTTATCATGCTGGCATGAGTTCGGAAGACCGAAAGAAAAAGCAAGAAGCTTGGCTTAAAAACAAACTTCGTGTGATTGTATGCACTAATGCCTTTGGGATGGGCATCGATAAACCTGACGTACGGATAGTATTGCATCTAGAGCTGCCTGAATCTTTGGAGGCTTATTTTCAGGAAGCAGGCCGTGCAGGGCGAGATGGAGAAACCGCTTACTCCGTGGTACTTGTCGGACCTCCGGATTTAGACGAGTTAAAAAGACGACATTTAGAAAGTTTCCCTGATTTGAAGTTTGTAAAACATGCGTATCAGGCTATAAATAATCATTTACAATTGGCTGCAGGAACTGGTGAAGGTCAAAACTTTCCTTTTGATTTTAAAGCCTTTGTTGATCATTACTCACTGCCTATTTTAAAAACCTACGAGGTTCTAAAAATTCTTGAAAAAGAAGGTTGGCTTACCCTTAATGAAGGTTTCAAGTCTAGTTCGCGTGTTCACATTTTGGTGGATAGAACCACCTTGTACGATTTTCAGTTGCGCTATCCAAAGTTGGATATTTTGATAAAATCGCTCACCAGATCTTACGGAGGATTAGAAACAGAATACACATTAATACAAGAGTCCTTATTAGCGTCACGACTAAAAACTACAGAAAGCAGTGTTCGTCAAGCACTTCACTACCTAAAAGAAAAAGGAATACTTGATTATATTCCCAATAAGAGTGATTCCGAAATCACCTTTAACAGGCCTCGCCAGGTGACAGAGAAGCTGGCTATTTCTAATGAAAATTTGAGAGATAGATTTAGAGATAAGAAACAAAGAATAGAAGCCGTTGAAGATTTTGTGAACGATAGTAAAACCTGTAGAAGTGTAAAACTACTTCAATACTTTGGTGAAAAAGCTACACAAGACTGTGGCCATTGTGATGTTTGCCGTACTAAGAAAGGGGCCGAAAATGCGGATGAGAAAATGGATAAAGCCATTGCCTCTATCAAATCATTACTAAAAGAGCAATCTCCACTTTCGCATTCAGAAATTCGAAGCAAGCTGAAAATTAACGATACCCTATGTTTAGAAGCCCTTCGGTGGTTGCTAGACTCCAACTACATTAAAGCTGTAAGCCAGGACGTTTACGCGCTCAATAGTTGAGATGTCAAATAGCTTCTTAATTTTACCACTTATTCAGAATCCATTGCTGCGCAGCAGTATTTCATAAAATCATAATCATGCGAATTGTATTTATGGGCACCCCTGACTTTGCGGTAGCCTCATTAAAAGAGCTTGTTGAAAACGGAAAAAACGTAATAGCTGTAATTACCGCTCCCGATAAACCGGCTGGCCGTGGAAGAAAGCTTCAGCAGTCGGCTGTAAAAGAATATGCTCAATCTCAGGATTTACCTATTCTACAGCCTACAAATCTTAAAGACCCAGGTTTTATAGAAGAGCTATCGGCCCTAAAGCCTGATTTACAAGTAGTAGTTGCTTTCAGAATGCTACCAAAGGTGGTTTGGGATTTACCTGCAAAGGGAACCATAAACTTGCACGGATCATTACTTCCGCAATATAGAGGTGCCGCTCCTATTAATTGGGCCATTATTAATGGAGAGACGGAAAGTGGAGCCACCACATTCTTTATAAATGAAAAAATAGACACTGGAGAAATCATCCAAAACGTAAAAGTGCCTATTGCCAAAGATGATACAGCAGGTACTTACCATGATAAATTGATGATAGAGGGAGCTAGGCTACTACTGGATACCGTGAATAAAATTGAAAGTGGAAATGCACCTTCTACTCCACAAGGTCACAGCGAAGCAAATAAGGAAGCCCCTAAGATTTTTAAGGAGGATACTATTATTGATTTTTCAAAACCAGCCGAGCAGGTTTATAATTTCATTAGAGGGCTTTCACCCTACCCTGCTGCCATCAGCAACATTATAATGGATGATGCTAAAATTGGAGTTAAAATATTTGAGGTAGAACTTACTGACGAATATAGCAAAGGACCAGGCGTATTAGAAACTGACAACAAAAATGAATTAAATGTGGGTTGCCAAGACAAAATGATACGGCTGAAAAGCCTACAAATAGCGGGAAAAAGGCGAATGAACGTTTCAGAATTACTAAATGGCTTTAAAATTTCAAAAAACGCCAAAATGGCCTGAATCCCTTATTCACAGTAGGTTTAACCCTACCTTTTTCAACAAATACGCACAATTTTCAACATTTAGGGCATTTTTTTGGGCCTAAACTTGCGCAATCCCGCTATAAGTCTACCTTTGTGAGAGTTGATAATTGTTTAACTAAAATTAATTATAATCATGAACAAATCAGATTTGATCGATGCTATGGCAGCTGATGCCGGTATTTCTAAAGCTGCGGCTAAAAAAGCATTAGATTCTTTTACCGAAAATGTGGCTAACACCATGTCTAAAGGTGGTCGTGTATCACTAGTAGGTTTCGGTACTTTCTCTACGTCCGAAAGAGCGGCTCGCGAAGGAAGAAACCCTCAAACCGGGAAAAAAATTCAAATCCCAGCTAAAACTGTTGCTAAGTTTAAAGCAGGTTCTGAGCTTACTGCTAAGCTGTAAGAATTATATCTTAAGATATTTATAAGACCCCGGCTTTTAGTCGGGGTTTTTTATGCTTCCTTGTCCTGCTTTATCTTAAAGTGTTTTTCAACACAGTTCATCTCAGTGCAACTCCATGACCTCAGTGGTCAATAATCTTTGCGCAATTTTTTCACCACAGGGTTGCACAGAGTGATTCTAAAGGAAGTCAAAGTCACTTATCTCTCCGCTACCACAAATCGATCATTACCACTAAGGTCTTTTATCAGCCTTGACTTATAGCCTCCATTTGCAAAAAGCTCACGGGTAGCCTCACCAAGCTTTTGATTGATTTCCAAATACACCTTCCCCCCTGCATTTAGTCTCTCATTGGCCAGTTCCATTATAGCTTGGTAAAAAACGAGCAGGTCATTATCTGGAACAAAAAGCGCTGTATGCGGCTCGTGTTCTTTTACCAAATCATCCATTTCTACGGATTCGCTTTCGCCAATGTATGGGGGGTTGCTCACTATCAAATCCCAATTTCCAGATGGCCATTTGTTTTTATCCAGGATGTCTGCCTCCCAAAACTTTACGTTGAGTAAATTCTGCATAGCATTAGCTGTAGCTAAACCCAAAGCTTCATTAGAAATATCAACGGCTTCAACCTTTGCCATTTTGAAAAAATTGGCACAAGCCAGAGCCAGGCATCCTGTTCCTGTGCCTACATCCAAAATACTAAGTTGAGCAACAGTATCATTTTCTTCCTTAATCAGATATGCCAGCTCCTCCGTTTCTGGCCTTGGAATCAGCGCCTCTGGCCCCACCTTTAATTTTAGATTAGCAAAGTGCACCTCTCCTATCAAATGCTGATAAGGCCTCCCCTCAAGCAAGCCCTGAAGGTAGTCCCCCATTCGTTTGGCGTCAATCTCCTTTGTAGTATGATTTTGCCCTACTCTATACTGTGAAAGATTTATATCCAGCAGATCTTCCAGTCCAATAAAAAAGAGGCGCTCTGCCTCTTCTTTAGTATAAAGCCCTTCCAGCTTTTCAATAAATTTTGATTGTAAATCGCTAATCGTCATCTTTTTCTTCTTTGGCCTTTAGAGCCTTCTTTTTGGTACTTTGATACGTGCTCCAGGCGCCATAAGCTATCATTGCGCCAAGCAAAACATATACCCACCACGGAATATTTTCTCCTACTATAAAAAGATAAAGGTATGCCGAAATAAAGAAAAAACCGGCACAGAGCACAGGTATAGTAATGGATTTATCCTTTCGGTAATTACGCACTATCCATGCTACAGAAAGCGTAAAAAACGGAATAGCCCCCACATAAATGCTTCCAAATATTATGGGGTCTACCCCGTAAGTTTCTCCAAGGCTCAAAAACCATGTTTTAACACTTTCCCAAATCTCTTGCATGCTGTTGTTTTGTTTTTAATGTACGTACAATGTCAGCATTGAGATTGAGGTATAATGCCATTACCCTTACAAAGACCTTTTTTATTTTTCAAACTTTGAAATAGTGCGGGTAATAATATCAACACAATCCAAGAGTTGATCTTTGGTCATTACCAATGGTGGCGCAAAACGGATAATATTGCCGTGGGTTGGCTTGGCCAAAAGACCATTGTCTTTCATAGCCACACAAATATCCCAGGCCGTGCTGCTATCTTCACTATCATTTATTACAATGGCATTGAGCAATCCGCGACCACGCACAAGCTTCACCAAATTGCTTTTCGCGATATACTCATTCATCTTCTCACGGAATAACTCACCCAGTTCACGTGCATTTACGGCAAGGTTTTCATCGCGTACCACCTCAAGCGCTTCCATAGCTACGGCTGCTGCAAGAGGGTTTCCCCCAAAAGTAGAACCGTGCTGCCCGGGCTTAATTACGTTCATCACGTCATCATTAGCCAAAACCGCAGATACCGGATAAGCTCCACCACTGAGCGCTTTACCCAAAATCAAAATATCGGGAGTTGTGTAAGTAGATTGTTTTTCACAATGATTTTTGCAGGTACAGTTTCCACAACTGGCCAGCAGACTACCTGTACGCGCTATGCCTGTTTGTATTTCATCGGCCATAAAAAGTACATTGTGCTTTGCACATAAATCCTTGGCCATTTGCATATAATTATCATCTGGCACATACACGCCAGCTTCACCCTGAATAGGTTCTACAAGAAATGCTACCACGTTTTTTGTATTCTTGAGGGCCGTTTCCAGCGCATCTGTATCATCATATTCCACAGCTGTAAAACCAGGCGTATAAGGCCCAAAGTTTTTGCGGGCATCTTCATCATTAGAAAATGAAATAATGGTAGTGGTACGTCCGTGAAAGTTGTTCTTAGCCACAATAATTTGTGCTTCGTGCTCAGCTACACCTTTCTTTTCATAACCCCACTTACGTGCAATTTTGATAGCCGTTTCCACAGCTTCAGCACCACTATTCATGGCTAGTACTTTATCAAAACCAAAATACTCACTCATGTATTTTTCAAACTCGCCAAGGCGTGAATTGTAGAAAGCTCGACTGGTAAGCGTAATGCGCTCAGCTTGCGCCTTAAGTGCTCCTATAATTCTTGGATGACAA
>JAUHWX010000248.1 GCA_030427285.1 Bacteroidia bacterium | reverse complement strand
GCCTACGGGCGGCTTTTGTTGTTTTTGGCGGTGGGGTTGCTCGTAGTAATTGATTGCGTAAATCGTTTAAGTATGGTTTACCTTAATTACCAATTGAATGGCTTGAGTAAAGTTGCAGCTTTGCACTTATGATGAACCGGTTGCGCAGGGTTATTCTATTGTTTTTTATATACGCTGTGCTGCCAAGCCTTATTTTAAGCGGTCGGGAATCTTACTGAAAAGAAGCATTGGAGTGATATGGCGGTCTAAAAAGTGATTTTAAGACCGCCTTTTTTAATTTAAGCAAACCTTTCCTATTCTTCCCCTAGATATTTTAAAATACCATCACCATTTTGCTGCATAGCATACCTCTGAGCCAGTGTTTCAGAAACATCAGAAAGATGGCTTACATCGTACACAATCTTATCGTCAAAGCTAGCCGCCATATTGAAGTTTGTGGTGGCATTGGCATAATCTTGCACTAGAAAATAAGCTATGCCCAGATTGTAATATGCAGCTGCGGTTACGTCATTGTTCTTTTTTGACTTACCCTCATTAGGAGTGGCTCCTTTTACAAAACTGGTATATACATGAACAGCACCTTTTAGCTTTTCATCACTTTCAGCTGTAGGGGCGGATGCAGTTTTTAAAATATTATATGCACGCTCAATATCTTCAAAAGCCTGGTTGAACAAAGGATAGTCGTACTTCTTTTCCTTAATGCGAATAGCGGTAAGATGCACGGTCTTTTCAACGGTAGCATATTGGTTGTTAAATATGTCATTCAACCTTTGAACCTGCTCCATCAATATCTCCTCCTTTACCTTTACTTTTTGCTTTACATAATTATCGTGCGCCAAGCTCAAGGATTCTGATCGATCACCAGTCATTGTGGTGGTTCCTGTAGCATCTTCCCTAAATATTTCCTCACCATTGTTGTTTATCACTTTTAAAGTATAATGATAGCGCACATCCCCCTTATAGTAATATATGGCACGTGTTTTCTCCACTTTATCTACCGTATATTTTTCTGAGGTAGTATTCTTTTTCGAACTTCCGTAATTAAAGGCGCCTTCGGTTATCCGTATGGTAAAATCATAAGGGTTATCCGTATCTGCCTGCTTAAATTTACCCGCCTTGAATTTTTGCTCTGCTAATTGCCGTCTATAGGCATCTTTATCTTCCAGCTCTATCAAGAGGAGGTAAAACGCATCATCTTCAAGTACCGTTGAAGCAGGTGGCTGCAAATAATTAAAATACCCTAGCTTTTCCCTATCAATCTTTTGGGCGGCCAGCTGCCCCACCAAAAAAAACGATATGCACAAGCCAAACGTGAGTATGCTCTTCATTTTAGAAATTTTAAAATTTCAATCTTTATTGAACGCAAGTATTGTAGTCACCCAATATTTCTGGCAAAATAGACTCCACCACATCTGAATCCATCTGGCGTGCCAGCCATTTGCCTACGGATGACTCAGCATCAGAATTAAATGGCTCAATGCCATACCCACCGGTTTTATATTTCTCTTGTACCGATGGACACTCACTCAGGTACTCCGTTAAATTGACTTTGGTGAGAAGAACCATGTCTTCTGATTCTTTTTGAAGTACAATCAAAGGTTCATTGCGCATTCTTTCATACTCCTGCTCCAGGGCCACGCGCTGTTCTTCTGAAGTTGTAACCGTGGCAGGATCTGGAGATTCATATAATCGGTACATTTTTATTTTTCCATCAACCATTCTCTCCACAAAGGTCCATTGGTCCAGTCCCATGCCCAAAGTAAGCTTGGCTGCAGAAATTTTCATCGATTCAAAATAACGGTCTCCGGCTATGTAAGCCTTTATGTCTTTTGGCTTAAATTTCTCCAGCTCCTTGCCCTTAAGTTTCCCATCAGCCAAAGCTTCTTCAGTAAAAAACTCCACCTTTTTTTGATTGTTCCAAGGGCTTTGAGCGTCTCCTTTTAGTTTGATATAGCCATTTAAAACTTCACCTTTTGAAGTAACGATTTGCCCTTTTACCTCATCCGATTTTAGCTCGTAGTTTTGTGCCGATAAGCCAATGCTAATACATAAAGTAGCGCCTAGTAATAGTGATTTCATTGATTTGGTTTTTATAATTAATAAATATGAACTTAGCCAAAGTAACTCAAAAACAATTAACTGCGTTCTAAAAAAACAGAAAGGGCAAGACAAGACCGACCAATAGGCCAGTCCGTCCACCACACTCTTTTTTTACAAATCCAACTTCCGTACATCGCCAGCTGGTGTTACCCAAAAAATCTCTTTCACTATCTTTTCTTTTGTCACCTCCCTGGGTTCCTCCTTCTCTTTTGGCTTTTCGGGTTTGGGGATCAATCTCATTTTTACTTCATATTCTATTTGTACCACAGGCTCCAGCATGGCAGGGTTTAGCACAAAATCATAGTTCTTATTGAACTTGGGCATATAAAATTGAGATGTAGATTTTGGGGCCACATTTACAGCACCCGACTGTTTTACATACATGGCATTTGAACTGAAAACCGTGTACGACTGATACTGCTCATGCGGTAAATGAATCATAAAACCTTCCGTCATTTGGCGATCTTTATCTTTATAATCTTCATTGGTAAGCTGGCCATATCTAAATATTTTCTGCTTGAGCATCCCCTCGGCTTTCATTATCAACTTGTCCTTTTTCTTGTCAATGTCTTCAATGAAATAATCCACACGTACCAAATCATAAATTTCATTTTCAGCACAAATGGTAACCAGATATTCTAACACTTTTGGGTCAGAATACTTAAAGTGTAAATTCTTTTTTAGCTCAAAGCCAATAGGGATTTCATTGTAAGTGGTTTTTGAAAAAATCTTTTTCTCAGATTGGGTTTCATACAACGGAACAAATGAAATCATGTCCACAAACATTTCCACATCACCCGATTTTCTAAGTGCCCTGCTTCTTACGGAGTCGATTTTTGCCCTGAGTAAATCATTGGCTTCCTTTTGGGTTTCGCCCACCTGGGTGGATGTAAATATGGCCAAGTATGAATCTGCCTGGGCATTGTACAATCCTTTTATGCTAAAAGTCAAATCCCCCAAAGCAGGCATATTAATGAGTCCGTAATTGTGGTTTGAAGAAGCCTCCCGCATGGTGGCAATGCTACTATTGGCTCTGTAATCGTAATTACCTTTTACCTGCGCCATCACCATAAGGGCTGTACTAAACAGTGCGGCTGTGGCTATCCATTTTAATCTAAACATGATTTTGTGTTTTTAATTAATACTGGGATCAAAGCACAGCATTGCAACAAAAAAAACCTTGTAAGCCCTCGGTATAAGGATTGTATCTTATTTTACAGGAGTTTTACAAGACATTACAAACACAGCTATCTAGATTTGGAGTCCACAAAAAAACAAGAGCTTATCTACTTTGAACAACTGAAATACACGTTGCAAAAAGAAGTTGAAACGAGCCTGAACATTCGCAAAGAATTTAAAGAATGGTCAGGCAGTGATATTCAGACTTTTCAAGTAGACCTTGAGGAAAAATGTAAAAGCACTGTGAGTGAAAAGTGGGTGTACTTACACTTTAAAAACCAAAGTGATAAACTACCCCGTGTGGATGTACTGAACTTATTGAGCCAGTATTGTGGTTTTAAAAATTGGGACGACTTTAAGCATCAAAATAAAGTAACTGCAAAAACAAAAAACAAAAACCGGCCGATACTTATGTATTTGACCCTTGCTGTGGTGATACTTGTAGGCTTTGGAGTGTACGCCTTGTTTCCACAAAAACAAAAGCTGGTAGTCGTTTTCACGGATGCTTACACACTTGAAGCTGTTTCACAAAATAATCTGAGGATAGCTTTTGGTAAAAATAAAGGAAGAATGAAGCGA
This sequence comes from Bacteroidia bacterium, assembly GCA_030427285.1. Classification (GTDB taxonomy): domain Bacteria; phylum Bacteroidota; class Bacteroidia; order Flavobacteriales; family Schleiferiaceae; genus Owenweeksia. The sequence goes on along the minus strand of JAUHWX010000248.1, from coordinate 6 downwards.
GGTTTT
>JAUHWX010000035.1 GCA_030427285.1 Bacteroidia bacterium | reverse complement strand
ACCCAAAGGCTATTTGTGGCAGCACTCAAAAACTCAGACATCGCGCCATTTTGCAAACCTTGACCAGCAGCCAACAGCACCACCAGCATCATAATACCCCACGCCACACTAAAGCCGGTAAGAAAAGTGCGAAGCTTATTCTTACGGATGGTGGTGAATATTTCTTGCCATTTGTCTATGTCAAACATGGGGGCTACTTCTGATTTACGATTTGAGGTTTTTGAATTTGTCTAGTATTTAGCTTTTAGAGTTTACTATTTCCGCTCGCGTATTAGCTTGTATAAGTCCATCTTTCATAAAAATAATTCTATCGGTCATATCAGCGATATCCTGTTCATGTGTTACGATTACAACCGTTATTCCTTCCTCTTTATTAATCCGTTTAAAAATGTCCAACACTTCATAAGAAGTAGTTGTATCCAGAGCTCCTGTAGGCTCATCGGCCAATAATACTTTAGGCTGAGTGATAAGTGCACGGGCTATAGCCACACGCTGCTTTTGCCCACCGGACAGCTCACTGGGTAAGTGATGCGCCCAATCTTTTAGCCCAACACTTTCCAAATATTCTAAGGCCAAAGCGTTGCGTTTATTCCGGTTTATACCTTGATAATAAAGCGGCAAGGCTACATTTTCCATGGCATTTTTGAAACTAATAAGATTGAATGATTGAAATACAAAGCCCAGAAATTTATTGCGATACTGTGCCGCTTTGGTTTCGGTAAGGTTTTTCATTGAAGTACCCGCCAGCGTATACTCTCCTTCATCATAAGAATCGAGGATACCAAGAATATTGAGTAAGGTAGATTTACCGGAACCTGATGAGCCCATTATAGAAACCAACTCACCGTCTCCTATATGGAGGTCTATTCCTTTTAAAACCTGTAACGGTTTTCCACCTGTGTAGTAGGATTTTTTAATCCCCTGAAGTTCAATCATAGTAATACTTTGAGTGAAATTTCAAGAGCAGCAGACATTGGGTGCATCAAAAGTAGGTAAAAATTAATGACTACTGCGCCTGACTTTTTCGTTGAAAAAAGAAGGCTGGTATAAGCAACATCATCAGCACGGGATTCATCACCACTCTATGCAAATGTGATATCATGGATGAAAAACCTGCCGGCTGGGCAAGGTATAGCCAAAGATAAATTGGCAACAATACAAGCAGCCCAAAGAACATAACGTACATGGCAAAGCGCGCGTATTTCTTTTCACCAAAAATTCCATAAATAATGGAAATTGAAAATAGATCATTAAAAAGGTATCGCCCTACTTTATTTACCACAAAAGGAAAAGTTTCGGTGTCAGCATACGAAGTTGCGTAATCCAGTTTTTGCGGAAGCTTAGCTTTAAAAAGTATGGAGTGAAAGTCCAGATAATCCTGAAAAAGGTAAACCAAGAAAAGGCCAAGCAAGCCGAGTGCTATATAAAACCAACGAGTAAGGGTCATGCTTTTTTCTTTAAAGACAAGCCTTGTTTTCCAGAAAACTTAACCACCCAAAGGTACCACAGCAAAAACACCGAAAGATAGATTACCGCAGTGAAACCATACTTATGAAAAAAGTGGAAAGCTTCGCCCCCCCACTCCACATTGAGTAAACTGAGCAACATCAGGCGGGCAATATTAGAAATGTGAATAAACAACAAACCAGCCGGAATAAACAGTACCATATTGAGCAACTTGCCACCAAAAGCCACCACAAAGGCCACAAACAAAATCATGATATTAATTCCATTGCAACCTTCTTCTATAGAAATGGCGTAATTATTATCCAGCCAAATACTGTCATAAGTTACCTCAGATTTGTTCACAGCGTTCACATGGTCATCTTCTATAATCCGAAATTGGTATCCTAAAATTGAAGCTGTTTTACCACAGTTTACAGCAATGTACTTTGTAATCGGGTCTGTTTGTGGAGGGTCCGAAGTATCATAGCTACTGATGTAAAATCCGTATAACATGGAAAACAAAAAGTAAATCCCAAAGAACTTGGCAAGGAATAAAATGGTGGGCTTAAACTCTTTCCACATAATTAAAAATCGTAGTATGAATTGAAGAATTCTGTACGGAGCCCAACAAAGTAGTAGCTAAACTCACCAGATGAAAATGGAGTTGTGGTAACATCTTGTTTAAGGTTCCTTAGATTCATGCCCGCTTCCACTTTAAGCCCAGAGGCTGGATTAACCAACCATGCTCCGCGCAATCGCAAATAGGTATAAGTGCTGGTTTGTCCTTGGCCAACCGTGTTACCTAAATCCTGCTCACGTTCGTTGTAACTTTTATACACATCCATTCCCCAGTCCTCTCCGGCACCGTCAAGCCCCATTATACCATAGTGGAATCGCACCTCAGCCTCCCAGCGATTGTGCGTGTATATCAATTGTAAAATTCCCTCCTGAAAGTTAGCTCCCCATGGGTGAGCCAAAGGTTGTCCATAGTGCGCGTAATTGGTTAATACTTCTCTGTGAGAATACGTGAATGGCCTTGCGGCATTATACTCCAATCGGCTAAAAAGCCCAGGGATAATGAAGTCATAGCCTTTAATGCCCAGTTGCCATCCAAATTTATTTACCCATGAACCATTACGAGCAGTGAGGTCGCTAAGGCTAAATTCATCTAATACAAATTGCCCATAGGCCTGAATTCCATCGAACAATTTATAGGATGCCGCTGCTCCCAGCAAAGCATTTCCAGTGCCCGAGCCAACAGCATATTCTACCGGGCGATAAAATATAATGGGGTTAAAAAATGAAGCATCTATACCTTCCACCTGAGCGGTATCTCCCATCACAATGGCTTCGAAGAAACTTATGTTGAGTCGCGAATTGATATTTATACTTAGGTAATGAGAAGAAAGGTATTTCTTGGCAAAGTTGTTTCCAGGACTAACCTCAGGCCTTACATCATACATTTGAGCCCAAAGGTTGGTGTACTTTACAGGACCAAAAGTGGTTTCAATTCTTAGAAATGGATAGTTAAAACCTGCATCAGATAAAAACATTGAGCGGTATCCTTCACCAAAAAAATTTCGACCTTGCCCTATAGTGAAAGAAAAAATGTCATCAGGTGTAAAGGTCACTTCTCCGGAAGGGATACCAAAATCATAGCCATTGTCACCAAAATCACGCGCATGCCCTTGTCCGGGAACTACCTTTCGATACTCAACAAAATCTGAAATGTATTGGGGGAAAACCGCTTGATTCTCTAAATATGAACTTCTGAATGTGACCTTCTCTCCAAGTCTACCTTCTACATTAAATCCTCGCGTATTTACATAGCCCACACCACTTGGGTCATTTAAGGCACCCCCTTGAAAATTCACTATTGGGTCAATGGTTATCCAATAATTATCGCCTTCAAGGTTAATTAAATGTTCGTGAAAAGCTTTTCTTCTCAGCCACCCAAAGTTTTTCGACTTTTCAGACTGAACAGATCCAATATAGCTATTAGAGTCTAATTCCCATAAATCTAAAGGACGAACAGAGGTATGAAGATTTACATCCTTTTGGTATAAGATAGCATTGTATCGCGCATCCTGAATATGGTTTAAACGCTGAAACTGATATTGCCCAAATGCAGGTGATACCACAATGAACAAACAGAAAGAAACAAGAATTCTAGTCATTTACGATTTTCTTGAGATCAAGACTCGCAAAGATGGAATTATTACTAATAAATTCAGGTACAATTTTTTTGATTGCAGCCACCACTTTAAGGTTATCTTCATGCAAAAGGCTGTGCTTCAAAGCTTCAAACTGCACAACAATATCCTTATGACTTTGGCAAGTAGTGTCTGCAATTAGGATTTTGGGGTGGTGTGTTTCCTTGGTATTTTCCTTGATTGCAAGTAGCTCTTCATAAAGCTTTTCTCCCGGGCGCAATCCAACTTCTTTTATCTCGATGTCCTTATCTAACTCTAACCCACTTAGCAAAACCATCTTTTTGGCCAAATCATAAATGCGAACAGACTCACCCATATCAAAAACAAAAATCTCCCCACCTTGTCCCATCGCACCAGCTTCTAATACCAAATTACAAGCCTCAGGTATCGTCATAAAATAGCGTGTAATTCGCTTATCAGTAAGAGTAATGGGACCACCGTTTTCTATTTGCTTTTTAAACAATGGAATTACCGAGCCATTGGAGCCCAGCACGTTTCCAAAACGAGTAGTGATAAATTGAGTGTGGGTAGCCTTTTTCTGGGCTAAACTCTGCACGTATATTTCTGCGGTACGCTTAGTTGCCCCCATTACATTGGTAGGGTTTACTGCTTTATCTGTAGAAACCATTACAAACTTTTCCACTCTATACTCTACAGCCAAATCAGCGATAATACGGGTTCCAAACACATTTACATTTACCGCTTCATAGGGGTTACTTTCCATTAATGGCACATGCTTGTAGGCTGCTGCGTGAAAAATTAAATCCGGTTCAAAAGCTTCGAAAACACGGTTCATTCGTTGCTTATTGGAAACATCTCCAATTACAAACTCAGTAGATTTTAATAAATCCGGGTGCTGCACTTTAATCTCAGATTCTAAATCATAAAGTGCGGACTCTGCCTGATCGAGGAGAATGATTTTCTTGGGTAGATAATGAAGTAGTTGTCGTGAAATTTCACTACCAATAGAGCCGGCAGCGCCAGTCACTAAAACCACTTTTCCTTTAATTTCTCTGGAAATATTTACATTATCCAGTATAATAGGATCGCGCTCTAGTAAATCCTCAATCCTTACTGACTTTATCTGTTTAGTACTAAGCTCTCCCTGAATCCAATTTTCTAATGGTGGAACGATTTTCACCTCTAAACCAAATTCCAGGCATAGTTCTACTATCTCTTTTTTACGTTTTGGGGAAAGTGATTTCTGAATGGAAATTATAAGTTGATCGGGGCGGTGTTTTTTTATAAAAGTTTTGCTAAAAACCTTAGAGGGGTTGTAAACAAATACTCCACCTATAGCTTTTCCAAACTTATTTTGATTATCATCCACAAACCCGATAATATCAAAATCACGAGTAGCATCCTGAGAAAGAGTACGCATGGTGGTAAGACCTGAGGATCCAGCACCATAGATAAGCACCCTGCTCTGCATTTTTCGTTTTGAGCTTAATAGTATTTCATAAAAATACTTCACCAAAAAACGCAAACCAATCAAGGTAAAAAGAACACTTAAAAAGTGAATTAAAAGAATGGAGCTTGGAATGAAAAATACTCCTCGGTTTACCGCTGAACTACTCTCTACAAATGACAGTACAAATAAGCTTGATGCTGCAAAAAGAGCACCCTTAAGAACATTGGCTGCATCTCTAATACTTGTATGTCGAATAATCCCCACATAACTGCGAGTGACTAAAAAACCGATGGTATAAAAGAAAACAACTACTGGAAGTTTGGTAATTGCACCATGCTCTTGTGTGGCAATCAAGTCAAAATTGAAGCGTACCACAACTGCAAATAAATAAGTAATCGAAACCAGGAATATATCTCCAGCTAAAATAATCCATCGCGCTAGGTAGCGATCGGCATATTTAAGTACGAACTTTCTTATCATGACTAAAAGAGAGTGTTAGCGGCTGCTAAATTAGTTAATAAGTTCTAATTCACGGGATTGAATTCCAATAATATCCATATATATAATGCAACTTAGTGAATGGTTACTTTTAGGAAGCGATGGATCAATTTGAAAGGGTTTGTGGAAACTAAAAGGTACCATGCAAGCCTGAAACTACGAAGCTTCCATCTTAACCTTGCCTGTAAGTTCCTAAGCCTTTGCCCCCGCTCTTGAATTGATGCGCACAACAGTAGGTGGTTGTGGCAGTAGTAATTGCCCTGGCAAATATCACTACCAAGGATAGATAAAAGGCCTGAGTATTCTGCCTTGATAACCCTAAGTAATAAAACTAATTGTACAGAAGACGCTGTCTATTTAAAGATGGCTTCAAGACTCGAAAAAATTCTATCAAAATCTTCATCCGTAAGATTCGATCCACTTGGAAGACACAATCCAATATCAAAAAGAAGCTCTGAAACGCCAGTGCTCACAAAGGGATATTTCTCAAACACTGGCTGCAAATGCATCGGTTTCCACAGTGGGCGCGATTCAATATTATCAACCTCAAGGGCCAATCGGATATCTTCTCGTGAAATGCCTTTATTTTCGGATGGATTCACCAATATACAGCTTAACCAACGGTTGCTAAAACTACCCTGTGGCTCTTGCTGCAATACGATGTTAAAGCCCTTCCTATTTACTTTGTCAAAAAAGCTTTCATATCGCTTAAAGTTGTTTCTCCGCTGCGCAATTCGATCATTCAGCACTTGCATTTGGCCACGACCAATACCCGCCAATACATTGCTCAACCTATAGTTATAACCCACATGCGAGTGCTGATAATGAGGTGCGTTATCTCTGGCCTGTGTAGCCAAAAAACGTGCTTTTTGAATGAGCTCAGCATCTTCAGAAACCAAGGCCCCACCACCACTTGTGGTTATTATTTTATTTCCATTAAAGGAATAGATACCCATTTTGCCAAAAGTACCGGTATGTTTATCATGATAAGTTGAACCCAAAGACTCTGCAGCATCTTCAATTACAGGTATACCGTGGGCATTGGCTACAGCCATAATAGCATCCATATTGGCTGGCATGCCATATAAGTGAACGGGGATAATAGCTTTTGGCAGTTTAGCCTCGCCATACTTTCCGGCCAGGCAGTTTTGAACTGCCACTTCCAAGGCCTTGGGGCACATGTTCCATGTATCCTCTTCAGAGTCAATAAAAATCGGGGTAGCCCCTTGATAAGCAATAGGGTTTACTGTAGCTGAAAAAGTAAAACTCTGCACCAGTACATAATCACCAGCTCCTACATTATTCAAAATAAGGGAAAGATGAATGGCAGCCGTGCCCGATGTAAGGGCTGCAGCATGACTTACTTTATTGTAGTTCTGAATGTCTTCTTCAAAGCCATTTACATGAGGCCCTAGAGGTGCTATCCAGTTAGTATCAAAAGCTTCGTTTACAAACTTCTGCTCATTGCTGCCCATGTGTGGGGATGATAGCCATATTTTTTCGGTACTCATGCTGCTAAGGGTATTTCAAAATTCGCGCAAATGTAAAGAATGGGGAGCTGGCATTGGAGATTTTTGATTTGAAATAATATCCCACTTTGGAGGGGGTGGGCGTAGGTCGAGGGAGGAATCTACCTATGAAACTTGATAGGTTTTGCGGGAATGCCTACTGCTGTGCAATGTGGAGGAATATCTTTAGTAACTACAGCTCCCGCACCGATTATAGCTCCATCACCTATTTGGATGCCCTGAAGAACAGTGGCCCCGCTCCCTATAAAAACACCTTCACCAAGTGTAACGCTACCTGAAATATTTGCTCCTGGCATCAATGAGCAAAAATTACCCATCATTACATCGTGGCCAATAGTGCAGTTTAGATTGATAATGGTAAAATCACCAAGGACTATATCACAGGTAAGAATGGAGCCTGCACAGATAATGCAGCCTTTTCCAATTTTAATGGAATCTTTATCCTGAAGAATGGCCTGGGGATGAGTAAGTGATAGAAAGGTTTCCCCATAAGAAAGCCTTTGAACCAAAGCTTGTCGAACTTTAGGGGAGCCTATGGCTAATAAAATAGTACTATTTCGTATGGTTCGATTTTTAAAAGTGTCAATATCAAACTTCACATTGGGTTTAGAAGTATCATCATCAATATATCCTTGAAATGAAAATGCGTTTGCATCCAACATAGTTCTAACTTCACGTCCTAAACCACCCGCTCCTACTATATAAATATCCTTTAGGTTTTTCATTTTAAGGGTTTTGCCGGATTGCCTACTACTACAGTGTTAGGCTCTACATCCCGAATCACCACCGCACCCGCGCCAATGGTGCTCCAGGATCCAATTTTCACCCCGGGAATTATAACGGCACCTGCCCCAATATGCGCACCTTCACCTATATAAACCCCACCTGTAATGCAAGCGTTAGGGCTTATATGCACAAAGTCTTCAATAATACAATCATGATCTATAGAACATTGTGTATTGAGAATACAGTGTTTCCCTATTACACTATCAGCATTTACAACAGCTCCAGCCATTACCACACTCCCTTCTCCAATATTGGTGCTAGGTGAAAGCACAGCCGAAGAATGAATTGCCATTGTATACGAAACCGATAGCCGATTTGCTATTTTGGCTCTAATACTATTTACGCCAATACTTATGATATGTAAATCCTGTGAAGGAGTAATTTGGGAAACAGAACCACGGCTCTTTAAGCCTTTAAACTCCTGAATAGATAGGTTATCGTCATAAAATCCAGAGACCTCAAGATTGCCTTGAAGCAATATATCCAGAATAACTTTTGCATGGCCACTGGCCCCTATCAGTTTTATCATTTGCTACCGTCAAATTTTTCGATGGTTACAGAGCCTTCAGCGCTAATACCCTCAGATTTAAAAACTTTTAAAACAGTAAGGTATATTATTTTTAAATCTAAACTCAGACTTAAGTTTTCTACATAGTACACATCGTATTCAAACTTCTGCTCCCAACTTATAGCATTTCTTCCGTTTACCTGAGCCCAACCCGTGATACCAGGCCGTACTTCGTGGCGCCTTCTCTGTCTTTCATTGTAAAGAGGCAAATATTCAACCAGCAAAGGTCGGGGACCAATCAAGCTCATGTCACCTTTCAAAACATTTAGTAATTGAGGTATTTCATCCAGCGATGTTTTGCGCACAAAGCTTCCCACAGCCGTGAGTCGATCTGCATCCGGCAATAAATTTCCGGCTGCATCCTTTTTGTCGTTCATGGTTTTGAACTTCACGATACTAAAAATGCGACTATTCTTACCCGGGCGTTTTTGAAAAAAGAAAGGCTTACCACTATTGGCAAAAAAAAGAAATACGGTAATAAAAATGGTAAGAGGCAAGCTGAGGGTAAGCACCACAAAGGCTACAATAACATCTATCAATCGTTTTACAATCAACTTGTACATCTATCCCGATATTAAAGCTAAATACTTATCTCCTAACTTTTCAAAAGTGCGATTTTCTGCTATAAAGGCTCGCGCACGAGCCCCCATGTTTGCCCTTTCACTTTCCGTCATATTGTAGATTTGAGATATACCCTTGTATAGAGCCTCCTCGTTCTGATAAGGAACGAACAATCCAGACTGCGACTCATTTATCATACTTTGAAATCCATCATATGAGCATATAATAATACAGCTGTTGTACATATAATCAATCCACTTATTCCGGCTCAAGCCAAACTCCGCAAGAGTAGAAGAAAATGCATCATAACCTACATCTACAAAGCTAAGGAAGTGCGCCATTTGGTTTTTTGAAATAGTAGGTGGGAAAGAAACATTCGATAGTGCAGCCGTTTCCGACATATACTTATCCTTATTTTTCCCTTCTCCAAGAATCAAAAAGTGAATTTGTGGATAATCCGTTTCGAACCTTTTGGCTACTTCAAACAAAGTATCGATGGGATTATTAGGATTTAGCGTACCTGTATATGCTATTATAAATTTATTCTTAGGGATATACTTGTCTAAATATTCAGCACTCAACTTTTGTGACTGCTCTTCAAAAATCTCAAGATAAACACCCTGTGGCACGCAAACCACTTTTTCCGCAGCTTCCGGACACACATTTTGGACATGTCCTTTTAGGTTAGGCATGGTACCAATTATAGCATCCGCCTTCCTGTAGCCCAGCAGCTCTGTGTATCGCAAAAAACGAATCAAAATATTAGACTCAGAGTAACCTCCAAGCTCAATAAGGCTCAAAGGCCATATATCCCTCACTTCAAATATAAATCGAGACTTAAACCTCCTTGAAAGAAAATAACCGGACCAAACACTTAATAAAGAAAGAGAAGAACTAATAATAGCATCAGGTTTGCTCTTAAATAGCATTGTCATCAATACTTTAAACTCAAACCAAAACCATGAAAAAATTCGAATAATTCCTGCATTGGTGATGGATGGTCCATTCATCCAAATCACTTTTAAGCCATTGTGATTTTCAACTTTGGACCAACCTTTGAACTTGGGCACATCCCCGGGAGCAACACTATTAGACACTGAGGCAATGAGGGTAACATTCAAACCCTTTGCAACCAAGTCCTTTCCTATACCAAAGTGACGAGGGTACTTGGTAGGGGTAGCATACTTAGAAATTATCCAAACTTTGGTTTTACCCATTGAAATAACTCTTGATACTATCTGCCACAAATACGATTTGTTCATCCGTCATCTCAGGATAAATTGGCAACGAAAGTTCACGTTCCTGCAGATCATACGAATTTGGATAATCAGCTGGTGTTGCCTTCATATAAGCATAGGCTTTCATAAATGGCATTGCATGTGGATAGTGAATCTGTGTGGGTACACCTTTGGATTGCAAATACTCCTGCACTTTGCTTCGGTCATTTACCTTGATTCCAAATACATGAAAGCTGTGAAGTGTGTTTGCGCGCAATTGTGGCAATTCTATTTCTGATACATCCGCTAGTAATTCCAAATATCTCTTTCCTACTCTTTCACGCTCAGTAGTCCATTGGCTAAGGTGTGGTAGCTTTACATTTAGTACCGCGGCCTGCAATCCATCTAACCTACTGTTTATACCTTCTATATCATGTTGATGTTTCACCAAAGCACCATGATTTGCGTATCGCTTACAGTCTGTAGCAAGCTTCTCGTCATTTGTTATTAAACAACCCGCATCACCATACGCGCCCAGGTTTTTACCAGGATAAAAACTAAACGTTCCTGCATCACCCCACAATCCTGCTCTCTTATTGTCCAAAGCCGAAAGGTGACTTTGAGCACAATCTTCAATCACCTTAAGGTTATGTTTTTTGGCAATAGCCATAATAGCCGGCATATCACACATTTGTCCATACAGGTGTACCGGAATTATTGCTTTTGTATTTGATGTGATTTTGGCTTCTATCTTTGTAGGATCAATGGTGTAGTACTTATCCACATCCACAAATACAGGCTGAGCTCCCGTTTGGGTTATAGTTTCTGAGGTAGAAATCCATGAGCTGGAAGTTGTAATTACCTCATCACCTGCACCTATCCCCATCATTTTCATGGCAATGTAAAGAGCATCAGTACCATTGGCACAAGGCACGCAATGATCTACTCCATAAAACTTTTCAAAGTTAGCCTTGAAGTCAGAAACGTGCTCACCACCTATAAACGCGGTATTTTCTAGTACCGATGCTATAGCAGCATCTATTTCAGTTTTTATTGAATCGTACTGAGCTTTAAGGTCTACAAAAGGAATATTCATCTTATCTGAGTTTTTTTGCGGGGTTACCGGCATACACCCCAGGTTCGGTTATATTTTTTGTTACCACGGCTCCGGCACCTACTACCACATTGTCGCAAATGGAAACAGGTAAGATAGTGGCATTAGAACCAATGGAAACATTATTTCCAATATGGGTACTCTTCCAAAGAGCTTTATTACCACGGGCTGGCCCCCCTTCGCTAAACAAGTCGTTTACAAACATTACTCCATGCCCTACAAAGCAATTATCTCCAATATTTACCAGTTCGCAAATAAAGGTATGAGACTGCACCTTGGTGTTAGCACCAATAACTACGTCTTTTTGTATTTCTACAAAAGGGCCAATAAAGCACCCATCACCTACTTTACAGCCATACACATTTACAGGATGCACCACTTTTACATCCTCACCCATGTCTACATCTACTATTTTAGAAGTATACTCTATCATTATCTGATTTCAGAATAAATCTTATCAATAATCTCCACCGTTTTCAAGCCTTCAAACGCACTTGTAGAAATAGCTGCGTTGTTTTGTAGCACATCAACCAGGTTTTCATACACCTTGTCATGGTTGCTCATAGAGCCCTGATAGTTGCCATAGTTATTTGCAGTATTTCCTGTTGGCAAATCTTTAAACTCAAAGTCCTGAATGTTTTGATACTCCAGCTCATTGAGATATTGCCCTCCAATTTTTACCGTTCCTTTTTCGCAGAATAAGGTAAGCGAGCCTTCCATATTTTTGCCATAACTATTTACAGTGTAATTTATAGCTCCGATAGCGCCATTGTGAAACTCTAGTGCCACTACACCACTATCTTCAAAATCAATAATGCCCTGGTGCATTGAGTTTCTGCTAAAACCTTTAGCCGTTTTTACATCACCTACTATCCAGTATAGCAAATCTATAAAATGGCTAAACTGTGTATACAAAGTACCTCCATCCAAATCTGTTGATCCTTTCCAGGAATTATGGTAGTAATCTTCATTTCTATTCCAAAAGCAACTTAACTGTACACTCAGAATTTTACCCAATACATTATTATCAACAGCTTCCTTTACAGCAGCTATTGGTGGGTTAAACCTATTTTGCTTAATGGCAAACAACCTACGGTTATTCTTTTCTGCCGCTTTTAGCATTTCGCCACATTCCGCTACATTTATTCCCATTGGTTTTTCGCACAACACATGGAATCCTTTATTTAAAGCTTCAATTGAATGCACTGCATGCAAACCGTTAGGACTACAAATGGCCACCACATCTATCTTTATATCACTATCCAAAAGATCACTGATGTTATAAAACACATCACAGCCGTACTCTTTTCCTAGTTCATCTGCCTTTGCCTCTACATTATCACACACAGCTACTAATTTGGCATAGGTTGAAATGTGCTTGGCATGGCGGTTTCCTATGCGGCCGCAGCCCACTATTGCTATGTTAATTTTTTGATCCATAGTCTTCATAAATCTTTATGTATTGGTTTGAGATAGTGCTCCAGTTAAATCGGTCTATACAGTTTAGAGCATTTGTAGAATACTCATTGTAGTTGCTTAATATCTTATTTACAGCAGTTTCAAAAGAAACTGAATCACCAAAAGGTACTGCTGCTCCTACGGGTTTTTCAAAATAACCATCCACCCCCTGACCTTGGGTATAAATGATAGGTGTGCCCTGGCTAAGCGACTCTATGTAGGCTACTCCAAAAGTTTCATGCCGTGAAGGGATACAAAGGATGTCGGCATCTTTATAATAATGACGGAGCTTTTCTTTATCATATACTCTACCATGAAGCACCACATTAGAATCTCCACTTGCCAATTCCTCTATCACCTTATCATCATTTCCGTTTGACCCCACTATATCCAAGGTGGCCTGCGGAAAATACTTTTGTTTGGCCTTTATTAAAAAAGGTACGTTCTTATTCTTAGTAAAATCACCCACATATAACAGGCGTATTTTGCCGGATGATGCCTCTTTTGGTGTACCTAAATGTTTGAACCAGAAATTGTCTATCGCATTAGGTATCACCGCTATTTTATCCTCAAGTGCCACTCTTGCCTCTTTGCCAAAAAACTTAAATAGCAATGACTTATAAGCGGGAGACAAAAGTATAATCTTGCTAGCGTTTTGCAATATCTGCAAACCGAAGGCACGAAGGTGTACAGCGTATTTTAAAAAAAAATTAATGTCCGTATTTCGGATGGCTACGATGTAGGGAATTTTGTGCTTTTTCCAAATACGGTAGGCTACACCGCCATCACTAAACATAAAGTGAGCGTGGATAAGATCACAAGCATGAATATCCAAACGCTTATTTACGTCCTTTTCTAGTTTTTTAATTTTTGTACTGTAGAGTAACCTATCTTTTTTGGTGAGGATATGACTATACATCACATTTGCATTTTCCAAATCCAGGTTGTTTTTCCCTATCTCCTGCTCGCTTCGCACTGGTACATAAATGTCCTGATAGACGCCACTTTGTTCAGCAATCTTCTCGGCCAGGTTTTTGTAAATTCCTTGCTTGCTATAATCAGATGATAGATTAAGTATTCTCATTACTTAGACATTGTGCCCTTTGCCCTTAGGTCATTCATCACCCCTTTTAACTTTTGCACTTTATCAAAGTTATTAGGATAATCAGTAAAGAGTTTAGGCTTAGCATTCATAATGTCTTCAAAACCTGCCTCAGTGAGACTTAATTTTTTTATGACAAATTCCTTGTCTTGAGCCAGTAAAGCCGGATCTGCAATTTCCTTTTTAATTTCTTCCAACGCTTGCTCGCGTGTCACATTACCGGAGCGAATTAGATCCGACTGGTGGCCAATTCGCTTATCGATATTAAATTTTTTAGGTAAAATATAGGCTTGGTAAAAACGTGTGTAAACCGATTCGTAGTGCTTGCCACCGTAATACTTCCAGTCAAGATCTTGCTGAAGCACTTTCATCACTTCCTCCTTATTATAATCTATATAATTAAGTATAGAAATCAACTTGATTCTTTTAACGAATAAGTAATTGAATGTATCAAAAAGGGTGTAATGCGGGTATTTTTTTAACTTCTTAGTTCCGAATATTTTATGAACGGATTTGATATACTTCCAATCAGCATGACCGTATGCCCATTTTGGCACACTCATCGATTCTGTTTTAAAGTTCATTCCGTTAATAATGTATTTAATACCTCTTTTAGAGGCTTCTTGAAATAGCAGTGCATTAATAGCATGGTCAGAAGGAATCTCACCATCTGGTGTACTTGCCTTAAGAAAAGACAATTGTAAATCTTTAAACTCTTCCCAGTCTATCACATAGGTATAAAGGTCTATGTCTAGTTTATTGAGCACCTTTTCGATGTTACTCACTGCAAGCTCAGAGTTCCATCCATTATCAAAGTGAATGGCCAATGGATTTAGACCTAGTTTTTTAGTAAGGTAGGCCACATAGGTACTATCTACACCACCGCTTACGCCTATTATACAGTCGTAGTCCTTTCCTTTTCCAGCTCTTTTAATGTTTCCAACAAGTTCATTCAGAGCCTTTTTACCCTCACTTTCGCTATATACCCTTATATTGAGTTGATCATCATACCTATGGCAATGATTGCATACACCATCTTTGTCAAAAGTTATGTCTGGATCAGATGTATCCATTATACATCTAGTACATCTTTGATAATTACTCATGATATAATATTGTTTTTCTCCAGCTCTTCTCTGGATGGGTATGTGATTAGAACTCCTCTTTGCTTTCCGTGATAAACAAAAAAACTTCCTACACCAAGTGCAGAAACCTCAGTTTGCGCAAAAACTTCCTTAATATGCTCCATGCTACCCACACCGCCAGTTGCCACCACTGGTACGTTCAGTGAGCTGGCTACTTCACGCACTAGGTCAAGGTCCATGCCCTGCATAGTGCCATCTTGGTCAATGCTATTTATTATTACTTCCCCTATTCCCATCTTCTCTAATTCTTGCAAAAATGGAATAAGTTTTTTGCTTTGCTTTTTCTTACCTCCTTGGGAGTACAGCTTATACCCACCCCAGCGGCTTTTTTTCACATCAATTGAGGCAACAATGCTTTGGTCGCCATATATTTCTGAGGCTTTGGTAATAAGCTCTGGTGATTCGTACAGATTACTGTTTATTATTACTTTTTCAATGCCAATGGAAAAAAGTCGTTGAATATCTTCTAAAGTTTTTATTCCTCCACCATAGCTTAGTGGCATAAAGGCTTCGTTGGTAATTTCCTGAATGAGTTGAAAATTTGGACCCCGCTTCTCCGCAGTTGCGGTAATATCAAGCAGGCAAATTTCATCTACTTCCTTTTCATTAAAAATTTTTACCGCATTACGGGGGTCCCCAATATAATTTGGGTTCTTAAACTTTACAGTTTTATACAAACCTTCGCCTCGCAACAAAAGCACTGGTATTAACCTATTCTGCAGCATATCACATTCAGAGGTTGATAAAGTTTTCCATTACGCGCATCCCGTACTTATGGCTTTTTTCCGGATGAAATTGTAATGCTATAATATTGTCTTTTTGTAAACCGCTGGCAAATGTACTTCCATATTCGGAGCTAAACAGTATGTCTTGCTTATTTTGAGCTTGCAAATAATATTTGTGAACAAAGTAAAAACGCGAATTTTGTGGCAATTCATTAAGGATAGGGTGCTCTTTGCAGGCTTTCACATAATTCCAACCCATGTGGGGGAGTTTTAAGTTTTGCTCCTTGCTAAACTTGAATTTAAGCGTATCGGCATCAAACCAGCCTAAACCCTTTGACGTGCCCTCTTCGCTTCCCTTGGTACACAACTGTGCTCCTAAGCATATTCCTAAGAAGGGAACTTTTTCTACCAGTACTTTTTCGTTGAGCATCTCAATCATACCGCTGGCCTCAAGCTTTCCCATACCACTATCAAAAGAACCTACACCAGGCAATATAATACGTTCAGCTTTTTCCAGTTCTTGTGGTGATGATGCAATGAAAGCTTTTCCCCCCACCCTTTTTATCATGTTGGCAACCGAACCTATATTACCCGCACCATAGTCTACTATATAAGTTTCTTGCATTACTATATCCTGTTATTATTAATCCCAATATCAGCACCCGTAAAAATTTGTTCATTGTTTTTTTCGGTAGCTCTTCTAAGTTCCACCTGCTCTCTTAGCATTACTCCAAGCAGGTATCCTGAAAGCCACCAGAATGGAAGTCCTCCAATAATCTCCCGGAAAAAATAATATCCTACTGAGAAAATTATAAAACCTACAATTCCAGTGATTAAAAACAAATAATATTTCTCATTAATCCACCATAGCTTGCGAGCTAGTTTCACTACTAACCATATAAGCCAGTAATGCAGCACAAATCCTAGCAATCCATATGCAAATAGTAAATAGGTGAATTCTATTTCCATTAGCATTAAGCCATCATCCATTATAGGTTTACCTATTCCAAAAAAGTACAGTATAGGCTGTCCATCAAAATACCTTAGAAAATATTGTAGCTGGGCTCCTCTTCCCTGTTGAGTGAGGTCATCCTGGGTATTGAGAAATCTAAATGCGATAAACTCTATTTGCTCTGAAAAATAAAATAGCAGAACCCACACAGACGCTAGTCCCAAAATCACCATCACCACAACTCTCAAAAAGGCTTTGGAAATTTTTTTATCAATAGCTATAGCTCTATAGAATTGAATAAAAACGAATGCGATAATGGTGGCTAGAATACTAGCTCTACTTCCTGAAATAAAAACATTTGTGAGGGCTAACAATATTCCTGCAGTCTTGAACACTTTCCTTTTTTCGATAAAGTAGAAGTAAAAAAACATCATCATTGAAAGTCCTCCCCATGTCAGTACATTCCCTGCCGTGCCAAAAACACGCGCATTTGTGCTTGTTATTGATTGTATTTGCTGTTCAGACAAGGCATAAAAGTCAATCGAAATACTCTCAATCAAAGGTACTCCTCCCACCTTTTGAAGTAATCCAAAGGCCAGAGACAAAAGAAAGCTTAATGAAACGATGCGGAAGAACTTTTTAGATTTAATAATTTGCCCATGCCCAATGTACATAAAGGCAACTAATGCAGATATTCTGGCAAATATTTGAATTGATTCTCGAGGAAAGTAAAGTGAATAATCCGGCTTGTAGTAATAATACCCTAAGTTATCTGAAATAAACATTAGCAAGAAAAGTGAAACTCCAATAACCCAAAGGAACTTTACCTCCTTTTGCCTTAAAACATAATTCTTAGTATCTGATAAAACTATTATGCACATTAAGCCCACAATCAATAGGTCAGGCTTAAAAAGGAAGCCTCCCACCCCTATTGCCGGCAAAAGGTTTATCAATATTACTCCGTAGGCTAATGCTCTTAGTAGTACATTCATTTACTTAGCTGGTAAGTGGAGGTATTCCCCATTTTATTCTTTGTTTATTTTCAAAAGGTTAGCATAAAACTTTTGAATGGCTTCTCCTCGGTGTATTTCGTGCTCTATGGTTTTATTATGCTCTAGCACATCCTTGGCAAAGGGAGTAAAACCATCAGTATTCAATTGATTAATTGAATGTATAGCCATCCCCTTTTCCGTGTAAAATCTATAAATACTATTTTCAGGATACATGGCTAAATCAATTCCACTACTCAGAAAAAAACGAATATTTGCCGCTCCCTGAGACCTTAATTGCCCCATAATGGCAAGCTTCACACCCTTTAAAATATCAAAGTATTCTTCTTTTTTCATAAAAGAATCCAGCACCAATGCTTTGTCGCCAAGTTTTTCTTGCGCAAGCTTTTTCACCGCCTTTACATATCCCTGCTCACCAGAATAAGACAAGGGGATAATGACACGCTTAAATCCAGAAATAAAATCTTCCGATAATGATTCGATTATATCTGCGTGATTATTGGTATCAGCTGCAGAGTTGCCTATAAGTAAGTCAGCCCTGTGGTCATTAACTTCAAGACGTAAGGGCTCTATTGAATAGCAAAAATCAACAAACTCCATTGCGTGATTTGGGTACCTTTTGGTCAGGTAATCAAAATCCTGAGGTATCCAGTGGGCAAAATAATTGATACGATTTAATGCTGCCCTGAAGGGCATTAGTTGGCCTGATATACCTGAAAATCTGGATATACTGTATTGCAACTTTCGTATGACAAGCTTCAACTTATGCTTAGCTCCTGCAAAGGCCAGTTGCTTGGTTTTTGGGCCTACAAAGGCCAATACATTTTCACCTCTGTTATAAATTTCGAATCCGTAAAAAATCCAAGCCACCTTTACAGACAAGGGCATTTTCAACAGCACCTGTACCTTCCAAGGGTTGAGCCCATGAATCACAAGCAAATGTGGGTCTTCGCCTAGCTGCTCCCTAATTTTTTGATAACCGTCATTTTTTCCCGAAAACGCAACTATATTTTTTGATGAAACATGCCTAAAGGTACCGTCTTCACTTAGTACAAAATATACATTAGTAATTTCAGGAAATAGCCGTTGCTGAATTTCTATGAATCCATCAATAAACTTTTCATCATTTGTAAGGTGAGCAACAAGCATTTAAAATGGTTGATGTTTTTTTAAAAAAACGGGACAGCTTAAGAGTCCACTCTGAAGCTTTATTGATTTTTAATAGATACTACATTTCTAAAATCCTGCAAAGCCTGAGCAAGAGACTTTTGCAGTCCTTTTGTAAAAGTTATCTTATTTGAAGACATCTTCATGCCGGGTATGTCTGAGTTTGAATTTACGTAAGTAAACTCCATATCAGGTATATTATCCAGCAAAAAGTCACGCAATTGATTTAGTGATAGGTTGTCTTCTACCAGATTATACACACCTGACTTTTCGTCTACATTCAATGCAAACGCCTTTATTTTGTCAACCAAATTGGGTAGATAAATAAATGGCCGCGTTTGATTACCTGTGCCGTGTATCTTAATCTTACCATACAGCAGTGCTTCAAACATAAAATTATTGATCACCGCGTCAAGTCTTACCATGGGGTTGTACCCAAATACATTAGCTGAACGCAAAATCACCACTTCAGACTTAGGCTTAAGTAAACTCATATACTCCTCGCCTTGTAACTTAGAAATGCCATAATAGTTAGAGGGTTCGGCCACCGTGCTTTCAGACTCTACCTCCTTAAAGCCGTACACTGCGGCAGAACTAAGGTAAATTACCTT
>JAUHWX010000034.1 GCA_030427285.1 Bacteroidia bacterium | reverse complement strand
ACAGAAAACCTAAACCGGGCACATCGCGTAGCGGCTCAAATGCAATCCGGAATTGTATGGATAAACTGCTGGTTGGTTCGCGATTTGAGAACCTTATTTGGGGGAATGAAAAATAGCGGAGTAGGTCGCGAAGGTGGTTATGAAGCACTACATTTTTTTACAGAGGCAAAGAATGTTTGTTTGACGTATTAAGATGCTTCAAACTATGAGAGGATTTTGGGTTGTTCTTTTGATTGGAGTTATTATTTCCTGCAATTCAAATTCAGCAGATGAAGCGGTCAGAGATGAAGTAGTTGAGGTAGTTGATTTTGAATATGACTCACTCAGAACTTATTACAAGGACTTGGTCAGTGTGATGGAAGTTAATGCCATTCTGAAACCAACAAATGGTATTGATGATTATCATGTCTATAGATCAGTGGATTTATATGCACTCTCTAATGATACACTAAAGTATTCTACAGATTGGTCACTTTGGAACAACCCTGACAGCACAAAAGCTTCTGACAAAGACTTTCAATTTCAATTTAAGATTGCCCTTTCGGATATAGACACATCCAAAATAAGTTGGAAACGATTAGATGATTTAGTTTGGGTTTTTTTACCTGAAAAAGACACTTTAAAGGGAACTTGGTCAAAGTTTGACAATAGGAGCGGGCAAAGGATTTGGGAGGTGCCAGCCTCAAAAGTGACTTTCTCTTTTTTAACTTCAATTGAAAAAATACAACAAAACTTCAAAAGCTACTCTATGTATGATGTTAGATCGGGTGAGCCCAAAAACTTTGTTAATTACTCAGTTGATTCTATTTCTGGATTAAAGCTTTTTGAGCAAGCTCATGAAGCCATTCGGTCAGTGATAGAAAGCCAGTAATTGATCTGTCATAAAAAACAAAAGCCCCGACCTAGGTCGGGGCTTTCTCACTATATAGAGGTCTTAATCATTTAAATTTTGAACGTTTAACACAAAATTCGAGTCGAATAAGACACTGGCTAAAATAGTATCAAAGTTTATACCAGCACTATGATTCTAGCTGAAATTTGTCAAAATTTCTTTAAGTGGTATTTCGGTTACACCTGAAACAAGATTGGGTTGGATGATTTTTTTTTGAAAATTGAGAATTTAATGCTCAGAACTTAATATGAGTTTGAGGGTTTATTTAAATATTAATCACAAACAAAAAGTAATGAGTAATCTATTGTATTTCATTGCCGTCATTCTTTTAATTGGCTGGCTGTTAGGTGTTTTTGTATTTTCACTCGGTTATCTTATTCATGTATTATTGGTGTTTGCCATCATAGCCATATTATTCAGACTTATTGGCGGACGAGGAGTATAGACAGATGATCAAACTTAGTTTAGGGGATATTACAAATTCCACCGCGGATGTAATTGTAAACGCGGCCAATTCTGCCCTTCGCGGTGGTGGAGGTGTGGATGGTGCAATTCACCGCGCAGCAGGGCCTATAATAGTGGAAGAATGTAAAGCCTGGATTAGTAAAAATAAAGAGCTACCAACGGGTAAAGCTATGATGACTTCCGCTGGCAAACTTCCCCATAAGGGAATAATACACACCGTGGGCCCTATGTGGGAAGGAGGTGTGGCCAACGAAGATCAACTTTTGGCCGAATGTTACATCAATGCCTTACACATTGCTTTCGAAAATGGCTTCAGCTCTATTGCCTTTCCAAATATATCAACGGGGGTTTATGGTTTCCCCAAAAGAGATGCCGCAGATGTGGCTATCTGCACGGTACAAAATTTTTTAGGTTCGCGTAAAGAACAGATGAAAGTAAGCTTTGTCTGTTTTGATGATGAAAATTTTGAAATCTATAAATCTATACTTGGCGAAGATTAATACTACTTTAGTAGTATGAAATCTCTCTACATTTTCCTTTTTGCACTTTTGTATGGCTCACTTAGCGGCCAATATTATTTCCCTCCGTTAGCGGGAAATGCTTGGGATACCGTGAATCCATCTTCTTTAGGGTGGTGTTCCCAAAAGCTAGATACCCTCCACAGCTATCTGGAAGCACGGCACAGCAAAAGCTTCATTATTTTACATAAAGGCAAAATCGCAGATGAGCGATACATGAATGGTTTTAAAGCCGATTCTTCCTGGTACTGGGCTTCAGCGAGTAAAAGCCTGGTGGCATTTTTGGTAGGCATGGCACAAGATGATGGCCTGCTCA
Source organism: Bacteroidia bacterium (assembly GCA_030427285.1). GTDB lineage: Bacteria > Bacteroidota > Bacteroidia > Flavobacteriales > Schleiferiaceae > Owenweeksia. The sequence continues at coordinate 17,609 of JAUHWX010000034.1, read as the reverse complement.
ACATTAATGATAAAGCCTCCGATTATCTGGGTGTGGGGTGGACTGTAGCCCCCAAGGCAAAGGAAGATTTGATTACCGTTCGCCATCAACTCACCATGACCACTGGTTTGGATTATAATGTATCAGACCAAAACTGTACAATGGATACCTGCCTTGATTACCTGCAGGATGCCGGCACACATTGGTATTACTACAATGCACCTTATAGGTTGGTGCAAGATGTGCTTAGTAACGCTACAGGTAAAGGAATGAATGTATTGACCACGCAAAAACTGTATTCATCCACGGGCATCTCTGGTTTTTGGTTTAGTAAAATATTCTTTAGTAATGCGAGAAGCATGGCCCGCTTTGGCTTGTTAAACTTATCCAAAGGAAAATGGGATGGAACACAAACATTACAAGACACAGCTTATTTTAATGCTATGGTGAGACCTTCTCAATCTCTAAATAGTGCCTACGGATATTTATGGTGGCTCAATGGTCAAAGTACTTATAAGCAGCCTGGGAGCGATATAGTGTTTAATGGGCAAATGGTGCCAGCTGCGCCTGCGGATATGTACATGGCCGCTGGTAAAAATGACCAAAGAATTTACGTGGTTCCATCCATGGATGTGGTAGTGGTGCGTCAGGGCGAAGAGGCCTATGCTTCACTGCCGGCCTTATCAGCTTTTGACAATGAACTTTGGGAATTGCTAATGGATGTGTTTTGCCAAACCACCACTTTGCACGAAAATGAGATTATCGATGTAGAGGTTTTTCCGAATCCGGCTTCTGGTTTTGTAACTATCAGCTCAAGTTTGGAATTGAAATCCATTCAGTTGATTTCCCTGCAAGGGGAGGTAGTGAAGCGTCACGAAAATCAATTTTCCAAAATCAACATTCAGGATGTGGCGGCCGGGGTTTACTTTTTACAGTTTCAAACTCTTGATGGGGAATCTTTTCAGCGAAAGCTGGTGGTTGAATAAATAGCCTTGATTTTCTTGTGTTACCTCGATTTCTTATTTCTCTTTGAAGAGCAGTAAATACAGAAAGCAGAAGGATTTGTGAAGCATAACTTGTAAAAAATATTGTAGCCTCGATTTTTCTTTAGGCTAAAAGAATAAATATCCGATTCACCTCTGTGAAACTCAGTGACCTCTGTGGTGTAAGTATTCTAATCCAGCGCCCTATCTATCAATTTTGGATTTTGAGGCTTAGAAGTTTTTGCACCGAGCTCCTTTATTTTTTCACTTCTCCTTACCAAGTTTCCGGTTCCTTCGGTAAGCTTTTTCATGGAGTCAGTGTAGGTTTTTTGAGCTGTATTCAATTGAGTGCCAAGTTTGCGTAGATCATCTGTAAAACCCACAAACTTGTCGTAAAGTGCTCCCGCCTGGCGGGCAATTTCTTCAGCATTTTTGTTTTGTAAATCCTGATTCCAGATGTAGCTTATGGTGCGCAAAGTAGCTAGCAAAGTAGTAGTACTTACCAACACGATATTGCTTCTCAACGCCTTGTCATATAGTTCTGAATCTTCCTTGAGGGCCATGGTAAGGGCGGGCTCATTAGCCACAAACATCATTACGTAATCTGGCTGTTTGATGTCGTAAAGGTTTTGGTAATTCTTATCACCCAAAAGCTTGATGTGACTTAGAATAGAATTGACATGTTGCTTCAGATATTGTTTTTTCTCAGTCTCATCTTCGGTGTCAAAATAATTGCTGTACGCGGTTAAAGAAACCTTGCTGTCTAGCACCAAGTGTTTGTCATCCGGTAGATTGATGATAAAGTCTAATCGCTGATTAGCGCCTTCTTCATTCTTAAAGTTTTTCTCTTTGAAATAGTGAATGTCTTTTTGTAGCCCTGCTTTTTCAAGGATAGACTCCAGTTGCATTTCGCCCCAGCCACCTTGTGCTTTGCTATCCCCGCGAAGGGCAAGCGAAAGACTTTTGGCTTCGTGTGTAATTTGCTGGTTGAGTTCACGGAGGTTTTTCAGCTGCTCATTAAGGGCAGCCCCACGCTTCTCACCATCCATATTACTTTGTTCCACTTTCTTTTGAAAGTCAGTCAGTTTTTCACGCAAAGGATTTAAGAGCACATCCAGGTTCTCTTTATTTTGATCGGTAAATTTTTTGCTTTTTTCCTCCAGTATTTCGTTGGCGAGATTCTTAAATTCTACAGAGAACTTTTCGTTCAATTTTTCCACTTCAGCTTTTTGCTCGGCCAGTTTTTCGGAAAGTGCACGGTATTCAGCTTCGCGCTTACTCAGCTCAGTGCTTAGGTGCAAAGTTTGCCTGCGCTCATCATCCAATGAGTTTTTGGCTTGGGCCAAATTTTCAGTTAAACCTCTATTGCGCTCTTCGGCCAGAGCTGTAGCACTACGAAGTTCATTAGTTTCTTTGCTATGCGCGGTTTCAGCGTTTGCAAGCTTGTTTTTAGAAATTAACCAGGCGATAACTCCACCAATAAGAAGCCCGGCTATGAGCCAAATAATTTCCATACCTGATTATTTAAAAAAGTTATTGTACAAACCAAAAGCTCCGGTAATCAGCATTTGTGCAGCCAATGAGCCTACAATTAGTCCCATCAATCGGTTGAATACTTTAAGACCATTTATGCCCAAGCGTCTTTTTATAAAAGGCATTCGGCTAAGGATTAAAAAGTTGGCAAGCGAGCAGATTATAATAGCTACAGCCACAGAGGTGTATGATTCCCAGCCCTTATTTGAAATACTAAGGTTGATAAGAGTTGTGGCGAGTCCTGGTCCTACTATAATGGGGATGGAAAGCGGCACCATACTAATATCGTTTTGTTGCTGGGCGGCTGCGTGATCAGTAGACTGGTGATTACTCTTTTTACCATGCCCCTGTACCATATCAAAACCCATTACCAATAGAATAATACCTCCAAACACCCGAAGTCCATCGGGTTGAATACCAAAAAAGTTAAAGATGTATGTGCCACTCAAAAATAGAATGAGCATCGCCAGAAAAACCGTTTTGCTGCTTTTTCCGGCTATAGTTTTAAACTCTTTTTTTGTGGTAGTATCATCCACCAACGTAAGCATAATAGCCCCTGCGGAAAGGGGATTCATTATGGTGAAAATGGAAATGCTGTCTGTCAGTATGTTTTTTAATAGTTCAATCAAATCGGTAAATTTTCATGCAAAATAACGGTTTCTAAGCTTCATCGTGAAGGAATGACCGCAGTAGATTCAAACAATAATTGGGTTGAGACCTAAAAGGGGTTTTTTGGTAAATTGGCGAAAACCTTTTTTTACATGTTTCCCAATCTTATTCAGGCAGCTATTCCATTTTTTGTAGGCTTCATTTTATTGGAGATTATCATCACCTCTTACATGAAAATAAAGACCTATGAAACAAAGGATGCGCTGAGCAGCATTGCCATGGGCTTGGGAAACGTATTTCTCGGAATCATTGGAAAGGCGCTGGTTTTTGGGGCGTATACCTTTGTTCACCAGTGGGCAATTTTTGATTTGGGCTACGCTTGGTGGGTTTGGATTATTGCTTTTTTTGCTGATGATATCAGCTATTATTGGTTTCACCGTACGAGCCACAATGTGCGGTTCTTCTGGGCCAGCCATGTGGTGCATCACTCTTCGCAACGTTACAATTTGGCCACGGCATTGCGTCAAACGTGGACAGGCAATTTTACCGGAAGCTTCATCTTTTGGCTTTGGATGCCTCTCATCGGCTTTGAACCTTTGATGATTGTTTTCCTTCAAAGTGTAAGTCTGCTCTATCAGTTTTGGATTCACACGGAAGTGATAAATAAAATGCCAGGTTGGTTTGAATTTATCTTTAATACGCCCTCGCATCATCGGGTGCATCATTCTTCAGATTTAAAATATTTGGATAAAAATCATGCAGGTATTCTGGTTATTTGGGACAGGACGTTTGGCACTTTTCAAGTGGAAAAGGAAAAACCAAAGTATGGTTTGACTACCAATATCAATACGTTCAATCCTCTGCTAATCGCCACGCATGAATGGATTGCCTTGGGCAAAGATGTGTGGCAACATCCTAAATATGGATGGCAATATACATTTGGCCCACCAGGGTGGAGCCACGATGGAAGCCGGAAAACTACGGAGCAGTTGAGGAGGGAAGGAGCCTTAAAAGAGCAATAACCCTTCAGGGGTTTCAAACACTTGAAAGGTTATTGTATGAAGCCCTGACAGGGTTTGCAACCCTCCAAGGGTTAATGCTGGCCTTGTCAGTAATTTTGAATCTCGCCTTATTGAATATTGCTCACATCCTTCTTTTGCTCTTCTTTAGAGAAAATGGAATAACCGAGTGCCAAACTAATCCAGGGTTTTCCCTGATAATCCCAGTCATAATTGCTTTGAACTTTTCTGTCAATATGATCCCAGCCAAGAAATATCCCCACCTGTACATTTTTGTATTCCAGCATATACCCTACAGATAGTGAGAGCGCTGTGAACTCATTAGTTTCGGAGAGGTCTTCATGGTTTTTAGAAACAGAGACCGAATCTAAACTCACATTTGAAAAAGATAAGCCCAACACAACGTTATGCGCCCATGGGCTGTAGCTGTAATGCTTAAATTTGTACCCCACGGCAGAACCAAAGTTGAAGGTGCCGCTAAAATCTTCCTTCCCTTTTTGAATCCTCGCTTTAAAGGGGAGGTTGAGAAACCCTAAAGCCAGCGAATGGTCAATTACACTGTAGGGAGTAGCATGCTTTAATATGTTTGATTTATCTACCAAAAAGTATTTTTGATAATCTCCAAAGGTGCCAGTTTTGAAATCCTGAGCGGACAGGGCTTTTGCGCTATCCATAAGACTGGCCTTAGCTAAATCTTTGGTTCCGTAATTATACTTGTAAAAGTTGGAGCCAGGGTCATCTACCTTTTTGTAATTAAGAATGCGGATTAGCACTTTGTCCCCTTCCTCCTTTTCACTTATTACTCTAAATTTTTGTCCCACAAGTGAAATTACCACCTCACCCGTTTTTGTGCCGTTTAAATTTACTGCCTCCATTACCACTTCTCTCTTCCAAAAATAATTGGACTCCAACTCGGAATTATTTTGGCCATCGGCAAATAAGAAAGTGATGCATAAAATGCTAAAAAAAATAGTTTTCATGGTTTTGGTTTATTGATTTATGTAAATCTATCATGGCCTCCAAAAATTGGTAAGAGGCTTTTTCCTGTATTTTAGTCAGGATTTTTCTTTGCAATGGCTATTGGTTCACCATTGTGAAAACTACTTTTACCACCATCAACTAAAAACTAAGCTTACCTATGGCCCTCTCTTGGAATGAAATAAAAGACCGTGCACTAAAATTCACCAAAGAATGGGAAGGCGAAAGCCGCGAACGTGCGGAGAAAGATTCCTTTTGGAATGACTTTTTTAATGTGTTTGGCATTTCGCGCAGGCGGGTAGCCACCTTTGAAGAACCCGTAAAAAAGCTGGATAACCGGCAAGGGTTTATTGACCTCTTTTGGAAAGGTACTTTGCTGGTAGAGCACAAGAGCAAGGGTAAAGACCTGAGTGCCGCCTTCTCGCAAGCCACCGATTATTTTCATGGAATAAAGGAGCGCGACCTTCCCAAATATGTTTTGGTGAGTGATTTTGAGCGCTTTAAACTCTATGACCTTGACGAGGGTAAAGAGCATGAATTTCCGATTGCTGAGTTTCATCAAAATGTAGAAGTGTTTGGCTTTATAGCCGGATACCAAAAAAAGGAATACAAGCCGGAAGATCCGGTAAACCGTGATGCGGCTGAGCTTATGGGCAAGTTGCACGACCAGTTGGAGGAGGCCGGTTATGAGGGCCACTCGCTGGAAGTGTTTTTGGTGCGGCTGCTCTTTTGCCTCTTTGCCGATGACACCAGCATTTTTGAGAAAGACATTTTTAAAGATTACCTGGACCAGCGCACCAATGAGGATGGCAGCGACCTGGGCATGGCGCTCGCCCAGTTTTTTCAGGTGCTGAACACCCCGCACAATAAACGGCAAAAAACACTGGACGAGCAACTACAGCAATTTCCTTATGTAAACGGAAGCCTGTTTGAAGAAGCCCTTCCCATTGCCTCTTTCAACAGCTCCATGCGCGATTTGCTGCTACAGTGCTGCCGCCTGGATTGGGGAAAAATATCTCCCGCCATATTTGGGAGTATGTTTCAAAGTGTGATGGATGCGCAAGAGCGCAGAAACCTGGGCGCACATTACACCTCAGAAACCAACATCCTGAAACTGATAAAGCCCCTGTTTTTGGATGCCCTGTGGGAAGAGTTTGAAAAAGTAAAACGAAGCAAAAAGAAACTGGCTGAATTTCACAAAATGCTGGGAACACTTAAGTTTTTGGACCCTGCCTGTGGTTGTGGAAACTTTTTGGTGATAACCTACCGCGAGCTGCGATTGTTGGAAATTGAAATCCTGCGCCACCAGTTTAAAAACCAACAGGTAACCGCCATTGAAAATATTATGTGGCTGGATGTAGACCAGTTTTATGGAATAGAATATGACGAGTGGCCAGCCAAAATTGCCGAGGTGGCGCTGTGGCTGATGGACCACCAAATGAACATGCGCATAAGCGAAGAGTTTGGGCAATACTTTGTGCGCTTGCCGCTAAAAAAGAAAGCCAGTATAGTGCATGGCAACGCCCTGCAACTGGATTGGGAGGATGTAGTGCCGAAATCAGAGCTGAGCTATATTTTGGGGAATCCGCCTTTTATTGGGGCAAAATGGTTAAGCAAGGAACAAAGAACAGATATTGCTCAGGTTGCTGATGATAACATTAAGGGGATTGGGATTTTGGACTATGTAGCTGCTTGGTATATTCTTTCGGCAAAGTTTATAGGAGGAACTAAGATTAAAGTTGCATTCGTCTCGACCAACTCTATTACACAAGGTGAACAAGCTGGAACTTTATGGAATCCTTTGTTTAAGAACTATTCCATCAAAATTCATTTTGCCCATCAAACCTTTAACTGGAAGAATGAAGCAAAAGGAAATGCGGCTGTCCATGTTGTTATTATTGGCTTCGCGGCTTTTGATGACTTTCCAAAATTTCTTTTCTCGTATGAATCTGTGAAAAGTGAACCACAGGGGAGGGAGGTAAAGAATATCAGCCCGTATTTAATAGAAGGACCGGATTTCGCGATAACCAATAGAAGTAAACCCATCTGCAACGTGTCGTTATTAAAAACGGGCAATAAACCCGTAGATGGTGGCCATTACATATTTGACGAAAACCAAAAGCAAGAATTTTTGAAATTAGAACCAGAGGCTTCCAGTTACTTCAAGCCTTTTATTGGTGCTAATGAGTTTATTAATGGCAACCCACGACACATTTTATGGCTAAAAGACATTGCTCCATCTGAGCTTAAGAAGTTGCCTTTGGTTCTTGAGAGAATCGAGCGGGTTCGAAAGTTCCGAGAAAGTAGTACTAGCAAGCCAACCCAAAGAATCGCTACCACACCAACTAAGTTTCACACTGAAAATTATCCATTAAGCAATTTCCTGATAATCCCCCAAGTTTCTTCGGAAAGGAGAATTTACATTCCCATTGCATTTGAGGAGCCTGGAATTGTATGTAGTGATAAGCTTAGAATATTGAATCCCGCTACTCCTTTTCATTTTGGAGTTTTAGTTTCAATAATGCATATGGCTTGGATGAGGGTTGTCACCGGACGTTTGAAATCCGATTATCAATACAGTGTGCTTACTGTCTACAACAACTACCCCTGGCCCAAAGCTCCCACCGCCAAACAAAAAGCAGCAGTAGAGGCCAAAGCCCAAGCGGTGTTGGATGCCCGTGCGCAATTTCCCGGCAGCAGCCTGGCCGATCTGTACGATCCCCTCACCATGCCACCGGCTTTGGTAAAGGCTCATAACGCCCTTGATAAAGCTGTGGATAAATGCTACCGCGCCAAAGCCTTCAGCAGCGAAACCGAAAGGATTGAGTTTTTATTTGAGCTGTATGGGGAGTATGTGGGGACAGAAGGAAAATGAAGTTTGAGGCAGGTCATTTTGGTTAATAAGCAGCCTTTATTGGTCATAAAATAGAAAGCTAATATTTGCCGTAATCAATTGAGATGATAACCTTTAAGGTTGAATCCATAAAAATTTAAAACATGGCAGTAAGACACGTCCCCACAAACGAAGTGCACAAAGGTGCAAAAGGCGGTAAAACCGGTTGTGGAACCAATACTAATGAAAAACCAACTCATTGGGAAAATACAAGTGCCAGTATTACTTGTGCAAAAAATGGATGTAAGTAAATACCTCATGGATCTTTTAGCGGTGTAGTGAATTGTCTTAGGTTTAAAAACTTCTTTTATTTAGCTAAGTTTACCCATCCGATTAAGTTCGCGGTTAGTCCCAAGAGCGTCTCCCGGATATTAAAGCAACTCTATCGGGTTGCTTTTTTTTATGGGTTTCCGCTACCTTTTCAAACCCTTCACCAGCGAAACCGAAAGGATTGAGTTTTTATTTGAGCTGTATGGGGAGTATGTAGGGGAGGCAAAAGCATAATTTGTTAGCCCTTCAAGGGTTTCAAACCCTTGAAGGGCTTAAAACGACTTGCAAAGCACGAACAAGCCATGACAGGTTAAAAACCCTTGCGGGGTTTCGCACAAGATATTTAAACGAACCTGGGCCTACATCAACTTTTAAAAAATCGATAAAGTCTTCAATTATGGCCGTAGGTAAAGCAATGCAGAGGGATACAATCACATATATGGCCCCAGGTAAATACAATGATGACGGGTATAGCTATGAGGATCAGAACAAGGATGGTAATGAAATCTATAGCCCGAAGGTAAATATGTAGGTTTTTTTGAGGGTAAAATTTCGGAATAGCTGACCCAAGGTGCCGCTGCATCCCGTGATAGGTCTGAGATTGAAAAATTTGTGAGGAATAAATCCTTTGGGTTTCAGTAAAATCAAGGGCTGTAGCTCGATTAACTAAAAAGTTAGTTTTCAACGACTTGATTGGTAATCACATAAGGGTGCTTTGCTTGTCCTTTTCGTAATCAATCGGGGGTTATATGTTTACCACCAAATATATAAGCAAAGACAATGATAAATTTGACAATGGAGCTAGTTTGGTGGGAGTGGCTCATTATAGTAGTAGTCTTACTCCTTGTATTTTATTACTTGATAAAAGGTAAGCCTGTTCAATTACTAAAGCTACTTACCATCCTCCTCCCTAAAAAGGGTATAAACTAAGCTATGGCACACCATTGAATAAGAGCCACCGCCCCAAGACGTTAATTGAGACCTGACAGGTTTTTAAAACCTGTCAGGTCTTTTAGCGAATCACAAGCTTCTCTACAGATTCAGGATTTAGAAAAACCAAATCTGTGGAACTATAGCCCCTCAAGGGTTTCAAACCCTTGATGGGCTTTGAAAAAAGTTACCTTTGAATAACAATATTTAACGAGCAGGCGAGGAGTGATCCAAGCCAGCCTCCTTAGGCGCCCGAAGGCGCCTATTGTATTTAGCAGAGACTTCACAGGTCTTTAAAACCCTGCCAGGGTTTGAAACAAAAGAAACTAATCCAAAGTTTGGACCTTTGGAAAAGGTAGGTACAGCTAACGATGACATTAATAAAAGACATATTTCATTTTCTAAACCTGCTGACAGGCATAGGTGAAAGAACTCTAAAAGAACTTCGGTATGCCGAAGAGATAAGGGAGATTCTTGAAAATTTTGAGGATAGGCGGGGAGAATGGGAGTGGCATCTTAGTCTGAGTATTTTTGACATGAGCCTGATGGATGGAAAAGGGCAGGGTGTATTTTGCCGGAAATGGATTATATTTTTTGAACAAGGTATTTTGGAATATGAGGTTGGCACCTATCATACCCAAGACGACTCCGGTTACTACGGCAACGATTTTCGGTTTTGGAAAAGTATAGATTTTAATAAGGGCTCCGTCCATCAGGCTCCGCCACAGCATAGTATTGGCGACTTTGTGGAAGATGCAAAGAACTACCGTAAATATATCACGGCTTCACTAAATGATGTTGAAGTGGATATTGATCTTTGGAAAAGATAAGCCATGTCCAAGCCCGAAACAGTACATTTATCACAAACTTAAGCTTAGTGCCATGTTAAAAAAGCTACTTACCACAGTCTTATTGTTCACAGTATTTATTTCTGTTTCACAGATTTCACCGCGTCTGGAAAGTCAAATGAGGCAATCTTCACAAGTCTTTTTTCCGGTGTTGGTCGAGTTTAGTACTACGGTAGATTGGCAGAATTTAGAACTTGAATCACAAAATACAGAAGTAGCGGGTTGGCCTAGGTTGGTAAACCGAGCTTTGATGAAGCAGGCGGCCAATACACAGTCAGAAGCATTGGAGTATTTGAATGAATTAAATGCGGATCAGGTGAAAAGCATAAGCTCATTTTACATTGTAAACGTGATGGTGCTGGAAGCTAAAGCAGATGTGATTTATAAGCTGGCTGCAATGCCCGATGTGGATTGGATCGATTTGGCAGATGATGAGTTTTTGATTCATGACCCGATCATACCCTCCAAAAAATCAACTGTAGCTGTAAACGGAACTGAGCCGGGCCTGGAAGCCATCAATGCGCCTGCTATGTGGAAGCTGGGTTACACTGGTCGTGGGAGGTTACTTTACAATTATGACACAGGTGTTTGGGCTTCCCACCCTGCATACAGTAATCGTTTTTTAGGAAACTACAAACCACTTTCACAATCTTGGTATGGTCTCAAAAAGAATTACCCCGATGGGAGAATTAGCAACCACGGAACTCATACTTTGGGCACTATGGCAGGTTTGGACATGGCAACTAATGACACCATAGGTGTGGCTTTTGGTGCGTATTGGATGGCCAATGATTATGTAAATAGCACGGTGGCCACGCTTCCGCCCATTGCCGAAATGATTCAGGCTTTTGAATGGGCACTGAACCCTGATGGTGATACCAGCACTAGCGATGATGTACCCGATGTGATAAACAATAGCTGGCGTTGGCGCGATGACCCCGACACGGTTCAATGCGGTGGTTATGTGGTTCAGCTTATGAATGCCATTGAAGCAGCGGGTATTGCAAATGTGTTTTCGGGTGGAAATGCGGGACCTAATAATTCAACTGTAAGTGCCCCGCAGCGAATCAATACAAACAAGACAAGCACTTTTTCTGTAGGCAGTGTAAATGGTAATCTCACATTTCCATACCCTATTAGCAGCTTTTCTTCTCGTGGGCCAACGCAATGCCCTGGTACTGGTAATTTGAAAATTCACCCAGAAGTGGTGGCTCCTGGGCAGGATGTTCGCTCGGCATGGGGTACTGACGGTTACAATACAATTTCGGGAACCAGCATGGCCGCACCGCATGTTTCGGGAGCTGTGCTTTTGCTCAAGGAAGCTTTTCCGCAGCTTAGTGGAACCGACTTACTGAATGCCTTATATGTAACTGCTATTGATATGGGTACGATAGGTGAGGACAACACTTATGGTAATGGCCTGATAGATGTGTATGCGGCCTACCAACATTTGGCGCAAAGCCATATGCCTGTTGATCCAAATCAGGTGGATTGGGACTTGGCAATTACTAGTTTGAGTTACTCGCCCATTGATGATGAAGTTACTTGTTGGGATAATTTTCAGATAACTATAGGCCTCAAAAACCTTGGAAATAATCCTATTGATAGCTTTTACTTGAGTGTGTGGTTGGATGGTGTGCCAATTACTCCTGCACCAGTTTATATGGTTGGGCCTGGTTTTCCTGGTCAAGGTTTTAGTTTTCAATATTCTCCCACTATAAATGTGAATACTATGGGTGATCATGAAATCAAAGTAGCTGTTGGAATTCATTCACCAGAGTACGATTATATCAATAATGAAAGAATTATACGCTTCAACAAACGGAATAAGGTAAGTTTCCCTTTTGCAGAAGATTTTGAACAAGGGCCCAAGTTTGAAAACTGGTATGTGGAAGACAAGGATTTAGTAGAAACGTGGCAGCCCGCAAGTGTCGCTAATTGGCCTGGAAATACCACTGCTATGGTTATTCCATATGCTAATTACAATCCTCGGTCAAGTCAAAAAGATAGGTTGTGGAGTCCTGTTTTTACTATGCCAAGTGGTGCGGCAGGTTTAGGGTTTGATTTGGCTTATCAGCAAAGAGTTACATTTTCTGCATTTCAGGATACTCTTAAAGTGCTGGCTTCTACTGATTGTGGTAAAACCTTCCCTTATCTTCTTTATGAAAAAAGTGATGCAGACCTGAACACTGTAGGAACCACTGGATCTGATTATGTGCCGGCTGGAAGAAACGATTGGAGACGCGAATATGTGGATTTAAGTTCTTTAGCTGGCCAGGAAGTTATTCTAGCTTTTGAGGGTGTAAATCGTGGTGGTAATAATTTATATATCGATAATATTTCTGTGTACGCAGGGTATTGGGATCCTGTATCCATAGAAGAATTATCCAAAAACTCTTTTAGTCTGTTTCCTAATCCAGCCGGAGATTTGATTTATATTGAAACTGATAAAAATCTTGCTGAGCCAGTTTATGTACAGATTTTCGATTTGAAGGGAGCGGCAAAATCAACAAAAGTATCCCTTGAAGAAAAGAGAAGTTTGAGTATTCAAAATTTACCTAAAGGCATGTACTTGCTAAAGGTTGAGCAAGAGAGCAAGGTGGAGTTTTTGAGGTTTGTGAAGGATTGAGTTGGAGCTATGTTTATTCAATAACAAACTGATAAACTTCATCTGTAAGGCGATGTCCCGGGCTGTGGATGTAGAGGTGAGGAGTATTTCATGGGAAACAATTTCTTTTACTAAGGTATTAGAATCAATAAGCGCTGAGTTATGAGGATGTACAAAAACCGTTCATCATAAATAATTCTAAATTAACTCAAGCCACAGTTAATGTAAAGTGCAACTGGCACTATGCCAAGGTAGATTACCATCACCCTGCAGCAGTTTATTGGAACCCACCGCCAGTAACCATTGCTTCAGGGTATTATCGGAGTACCACTCAAAATGAGGAGTGTCAAACTGGCCCAGGGTTTTTTCAAGACGGTTGGTATCCAGAAAGTGGTCGGTAAGAAAATAAGCGAGGCCACCCTTGCTTATGTTTTTTGATAAGCCGAGTGTGGCCACTGTCTGTAAAACTGATTCAGGAATATTCACCATATTTTTTGAGGTACTTAATAGGGCGATTTTCTCAAACACATCGCTTAGATGGTATGTGCGATTATCGGCTACATTCAATACCAAGGGATGGGTAAGTTCGGTACTTTTTATAATGCGGCTAGTTACTTCCAAGAGTAGGCCTATACAGGTCATGGAAACTGTATAATCTAAAGGGTGGGGCTTTATGAAAAAGCGGCCTTTTTTTAGCCTTAGCAAGCGTGGCAGAAGCACTTGGTCGCCTACACCATAGATGGCGCGTGGCCTAAGTATGGATAGACGGGTTTCTCCACAGTTTTGTAAAAGCCACTGCTCTGCCTTTAGTTTTGACAAGCCGTATTCTGAGATTTTGTTTTCAGGAATCAAATCATCCTCATCATGCGCCTGTTTGGATGGTGGATATACCGAAGCTGAAGAAATATAAATAAAATGGCGTGCCTCAAAACTTTCAAAAACCGAACGGGTCAGGTCAATGTTGGAATGAACCAATTCAGAATGTGCTGCGCGCTCGGAGGCCAATCCGGCAGTATGAATTAAGGCTTCGCATGATATTTTCCTACCATTACACTCCTCATAAGTAGCGTAGTCGGCATATTGAAGCAAGCGTTTTGGAACATCAGATTTTGCACGTCTCCCAAGAGCCAGCACTTCATAGCCTTGTTTTTTGAAAAAACGAAGCATGTGGCTACCTACAAATCCGGTGGCACCGGTTACTATGAGTTGATACGAAGTTTTGATTTCAGCTCTTTTTTAAGTCTTTTATAGTCTACCTTTTGCTGGCGTCCTTTGCGGGGGATAGGCATAAACACTATGTGGTCAGGTAGTACATCTGAGTCAATAGAGTGCTTGCCTGATCTTAAGGCTTTGGCCAGTTCTTTTTCAGTAAGGTCTTCTTCGGCTTCGGCCACCAGCACCACCTGTTCGTCAAATTTTTGCTCGTCATATATCCCTATGAGGAGCGCGCTTTTCACCCCATTAATTTCCATAATGGTATTTTCATACAGGCCCGGGTAGATGTTTTTGTGACCCCGAATGATCATATTTTTCTTTCGGCCAATCATATACAGGTGGCCCTCATCATCCTCGCGTACCAGGTCACCGGTGGGGAACCATTCGTCTTCACGCTCATCACCATAGTAATGACTAAAGAGGTACTTACCTTTTATAAGCAACTCTTTGTCTGTGCTTATTTTGTGAAAAAGTCCGTCAACTGTTTTCCCCAGCATGTCACCTTCCTGGCTATTGGCGAGTTTTTTATCGCCATCCACATGGGCTATCACAAGGTTTTCGGTCATGCCGTAAAAGCAGGTGAGCTGAGCATTGGTAAGCGGCCGTATAGTTTTTAGAAAAGATTTGGTTACGGGGGCGGAGCCAAAAAACAGGTGCTTGAGGCTCGAAGGCAATTGTTGGTGCTGACTTTTACAATAATCCACTAGGGGTGTGTACTCGGCAGGTGGGCCAAAAAGTGTTGTGATGTCATATTTTTTGATAAAACTGATTTTTTTTGAAGGGCTCCAGCCATCAGACCAAAAGAACGTGCGAAAACCAGTAAACAACCCTATCATGGCAAAGTGTGGTAGGTGGGTGGCCAGTCTTCCATCCTTTTTTTTATTGATGAGGGTACCCAGTGCTTCCAGACTATTGTAAAGGCTGCCGAAGGTGTGCATCACGGCTTTTGGTTCGCTAATGGTGCCCGAAGTATATACCACAATGGATTCCTCATCTTTGCCCGGCTCCCCATACATCACCTTTTCATTGTTGACATAAGCTAGCTTTTTATAGTTTTTTACCAGAGGCAGGGCCGGCCCTGTACGAAATACGGTGTAAGCACGTGAACTCGGAATATAAAACCCATTGGGCTTTAGCTTTAAATAAAGCCAGCGCAATAGTGGATGCTCCTGTAGAAACAACAGGCGGCTGTCAATAAACGCATATTGGGGTTGAAACTGCTTTATCTTTGATTTATACAAAGCATTGCCCATATGCGGATCCGCCAAAGCTGTAAGGGTGCGCAGGTGTAGCAGTGCCATAAATACAATCAGAAATTCAATGCCAGGTGACACGGCTAAAAAAACTTTATCGCCACGTTTCATTCCTTTTTGGCCGAGATAAAGCGCCAGTTGTTCGCTCTTTGTTTTAAGCTGTTTTACGCTAAGTTTTGTGGTTCCCTCTTCACACACCACGTGTTCATCAGGCAGGCTTTGGAGTAACTTTAAAAAAGGTGAAGTGTACAGCATTCTACATTTTTAGTATTTGCACAGAAATGTTGACACCCGCAGCCAGGCCAAGTAGCATCACATAGTCACCCTGCTTTACCTCTTTGGTATGGATAAGGTGGTGATATGCCAGAGGTACTGATACCGAAGCGGTATTTCCAAATTCTTCAAATAAAGGCACAAACCGCTCTAGCGGAATACCAAGGTACTTGGCCATATCAGCATACATACCAGCCGAAACCTGGTGGGTGCAGATGTAGCGTATATCGTTAAGATGTAGGCCTGCCTCATCAAGGCATTCCTCCATAAACGGTTTGGTAATCTCATCAAAAACGCCTTTTAGCTGATAAGTTTGGCCACTAAACACCAGTTGTGAGGCATCATGTGGAAACATTGAACCACCACCTTTGATGGTGGAAAGGGGCCAGTATTTACCAAAGGTTCTGTTCTTTTGAAACACGAATCCTTTTTCTTGGGAAGTGTTTTCCAGCAATAGGGCCATGCCGGCATCCCCAAAAGAAAAGGCAGCGAAGCGCTCCCGCATTTCTTCGGTAGAGCAGAGGGTGTAAGTAATACTGTCGCTGGGCTTTTCGCCAGATACAATCAACACGTTTGAAATCTCAGAGGTTTGCAAAAACGATCGTCCAATTTCAAGCGCATTGAGCACGCTGTTGCAGGCATTTTTTACATCAAATGCCGGACACTGTAACCCTAGCTTTTGATGCACAATGTTGCAGGTAGCTGGCTCTATAAGATCAGCACTGGCAGAGGCAAATATGAGCAGGTCTATGGGCTTCTTATATTTCTGCAAAAGAGTCTGAGCAGCATTCACTGCAAGATCTGATACCTGCTCACCTTGGGACGCATGATGCCTGTGCTTGCTGCCCATCGTTTTCTGGAGTAAGTCAGCCGGAAAGGTCGTGCCTCGTACACTCACCTTATTGGCCAGCATAGCATTGGTAATAGGTTCACCGGGCAAGTACACTTCTATATTTTTTATAAATACCCCCATCAGATTTTTACGTTAAGTACAGCTTTCCACAGTGGACGAGTGATAAAGTTGAAACCGCCAAAGCTCTCTACAAAAGGTATAGCTTCATCATAGCAATAGTCGGCAAATTTTACATGAAGTTGCTTCCGTGCGGCTTTGGCAAATTTGTCAGGCTTATCCACACCTATTTCTTGAAATGATGACTTTCGCACATAAAGCGATCGCATAAACCAGATATTTCCCATTACGATGAGACTATAAAGGGTTCTTTTTAAAAACCCGATGTTTTCCAGGTAGTGTTTTAGCCACAGCTTAGTGTAGTGAATATGACGGCCTTCTTCGATATGATGCAGCTCCGAAATCTTGCGCAGAGGAAGATACACCTGGCTATCACGCCTTATCTTTTTGCCATACATATCTGTAACTAATTCAATGGCCAGTACCGAAATAAACAATGCCGGGGTGGGCATAAATTTAAGATGCAACGAGGAAAGCATTCGGGCCCAGGCTGGTTGTCGCGCAGGCTCTACGTTTAAGAGCTGAACGGCACGCGAAAACATATCCTGATGCCTGAACTCTTCGATGAGTTCTTTTACCAAATAGCGATACTCGAGCGAAGTTGGCGAAAGCTGCAGCAGACGCCTGTTGAAGATGATGCACGCCAACCCTTCAGACCAAGCATAGGACCACATCACCTGCACCATTTCTCTGCGGCCCAGTTCCCTTTTTTGCTCCTCGCTAAGTTCATCATATAATGGGTGGCCGTGTAATGAAACGCTGTCCTCTGGCATCAAAGGGTTGCCCTCTTCAGGGGTGTCCCAAGGGATGTAGCTGTCGGGTAACAGAGGGTTCGTTTCGCTCAGCTCAATGAGCCGTTCTATCTGAGATATGTCTTTATCTTGTATCATAGTGAGCTATACCAACGTACAAAAGTCGAGCCTTAGTGGCAAGTTTTTGTTAAACGCAATAAGGTGGAAATTATGTGTTGGCGTGTAAGGTGAGTAGCTTTTAGGTTGAATTAAAGGTCGCGTATGGCGCTTGTAAATCTATTCTTTCCTGTAGAAATTTGGAAGAACAACATAAGGCCTTTGTTTAAAGTTTTCGCGATGTTCTAAAGAATGATGCTAATCCCTAAAACGCAAAAAGCCTCTCGTTTCCGAAAGGCTTCTTGATGTGGAGAATATCGGAGCTCCGAAACAAGTTCGGAGTGACCTCCCCGAAAGCCTTCGGGGCGCTCTAGCCTCCCGACAGCTATCGGGAGAGCTA
>JAUHWX010000033.1 GCA_030427285.1 Bacteroidia bacterium | reverse complement strand
AAAAATGCACAGAAGTAAGTACTAAAATGGACAGTATGAATCTTAACATTCTTGATAATTATCTGGTTAAGATAGTTATTCCTTTATTACTTTATAAGTGAATCTGTTTTCTGTGGTTTGTACAATTAGCATGTACATTCCTGGTCTCAAAGCCGCAAAATCGATCTTAAGATCACCCATTGGCATTTTTGTTATGTCGTAATTTTGATGGGTGCGCTTTCCGTTCAAATCATAAATAAATATTTCCTGACTATCAGAGGTATCCAAACTGGTAATAGTTAAAAAGTCTTTTACAGGATTTGGATATAGTACAGGTATGTAACTCAGCTGCGCAATTGAATCAGATCGCCTGCTGGTTTTATTGGATAGGCAAGGAGATACCTGTGAATTTGCATAAACCAAAGAATAGTTGAGTTTTTGGTTTTGATAAGAAAACACAAACCACATAAATCCTGATCCATCAAAGTAAATATCTTTTTGTCCAATTCCTGGTTGAAAAAGTTCAGCAGGGTCTGCGCTAGTTAGACCTGCCGAGATGATCATATTATTACTCCCGTTTGGTATAAATACAGGTGTATTGTTCCTATTTTCATACTGTATGTGTGCCACATGGCTAAACCCAGAAGTATGATTAGTTAACGGCTCTACACAATCTAAGGCAAGCAATATTTTCTTTGTTCCTTGTCCTTTTGGGTTTACGTAAAGTGTGCCATTAGCATAGGTAATATTATAGTTTGCCGCATTGGATATATCAAAACCAGAAGGAGTAATATCATAATCTCCGGGTGCACCATTATAGCTTGAGCTCAATGATAATGTGGGATAGCTAATAATACTATCACCACTATACAGATCACCCATAATATTATAGTTAAAGGAAGGTAAACTAGCTCCTTGATACATAAACGTATCTCGTGCATAAATGTAGAGCCTGGCTGAGTCTACAGTCAACATGCCATCAATAAGAATGATATCATAATTTATGGATGACCCTCCGGATAAAGTTATTGGATACCCACCCACACTGCTGGAATCGGTAGCTAAACAACTGGCGGTAGGAGTGGTGATATCCGATACAGAATCATTGTATACAAATCCACTATAGGTTATAGTAAATGAGGGATTTGGCTTTCCATATGTTCGGGTTGTGTCGTCTGCTGTAGCTACTAGGTTTGCTTTAGAAACAATTAATTCACCGTTGATATACTGTATTACGTAATTACTGGGTTGCTTTAAAATCAAAGTGTCTGCGGTAATAGTATATTTACCAGCATTTACATAATTCACATTTATGGTGGCGCCATTTGTATCAAGCAATGAATAGACTGGAATACTATCAATTACGTTTGAATCTGCGTCATCATACTGATAGCCTAGAGTAGTATAAGAAAACGGTATACTATCTCCATACGTGGTATTTACAGAATCGATCTTAACTGTAAGGGTGGCTGGTGTAATTATAAGATTACCCAACTCGTAGGTTATACTGTAGTTAGAGTTTAACATTGGCCCTGGAACTATTGCATGTATTCCCACATCCGTTCCCGTGATTAGGTTAATTGGAGTGAAGCTTAAAATGGTATCTGTACCAGTGGTGTCTAAATCATCCTCGTCAAATACCAGTACCATTTCACTACTATCCACAATAGTGTCCATGCCATTAACAAGAGGAAAATTGTTTATTAACGGGTAGCCATTTACTAGTGGATAAGCATTTATTAGCGGATAACCATTTACCAAGGCTCTTCCACGGGCAACCGACCTTGCGTTTACAAGAGCTCGACCGCGTGCTGAGGCCGTTTGATTGTTTTTTTTCACTGCCACATCATAAAAAGTAGCACTATCAGGATGCTGTTGATAGTCAAATACAGACTCTTCCGAAATATCAACGAAGTATGTCGTATCGTACACCGTTGTACCATTTACAAGGGCCCGTCCTCGCGCTCTGGTTGTAGACCTTGCATTTACTAAGGCTCTGCCACTTGCGGCAAATGAAAGTCTTAGCAAATCAGCATTCACTAAAGCTCTTCCTCTGGCAGTGTTTCTTCTGGTCAAGGCTATTGCATTTGTAAGGTTGGTTTGGTGGTTTACTGCAATTGAATCTTTAAATATGTTAAGTTCCACAGGGTCGACCAGTGAATCATCAAAAGAATATTTAAACTGAAAATCTCCCAAAGGGAAGCCATATTCTACTGTTGTATCTTTAGCTTTTATAGTTAAAGGCATTGGGTTTATGGATAAGGATGCATCTATAAACTCAAAATTGAACAACTCAGAGAGACCCAGTTCAAAAGGATTATTTAAATCCAAAGAATCCCTCTCCGCTCGGATAAGATAAATACCAACATCACTAGTAGAAGTTGCCGTGGTAAAGAGGGTCACACTATCAAGGCCTAAATCACCTAAACTGTACTGTGTACTGTCGTGTATTATACTGTCTACCAATACCTCAAAAGTTAAGTTTGGAATGGCTTCGCTATATTTTTTTTCCTTACTGTGAGCAATTACTTGTACTGTCTTTTTAATTGGTGAAAATAGGAGCAAGGTGTCTGAAAGACCACCATCCAGCAGAGAGCTCGAAATGGGTTTATTATAAATTCGGATAGCCGGATTGCCATTAAATGGAGGCAGTGAAGCTTCTGCCTTGGAAGAGCTGGTATAATTAATCTTAATAGTATCATCACGAAGTAAAAGGATGCTTGATGGGGTAAAGTAGTTTCCGCTAATGTTTATTTGAGTGGTATCTATGCCCGGGATTTGTGTTGTGTCTAGAAACGAAATTTGGTATAAATCAGGTTTTGGATTGGCAAATGAAAGTAGCGCTTGATCGGCCTGAATAAAACCAGCCCCACTTTCTTTATCAACTCCAGGAGCACCCATATCAATAGCGGTATTGCTCATCATGTTTTTAATTTCTAAAGGTGTGCTGTTATGGCTTTCAAATTTGGCTTGAGCTGATTTTAGCAAAGCGGCAACACCAGCGGCATGCGGAGCTGCTGCTGAGGTACCAAAAAAGTTTGGAAAAGCATCAGATTCAATATTTGGTCCACCAAGATTTACTGTGGTATTCACCCCGTTTGGAGCACAAAATTCCGGTTTCACTCTAACTGTGCCATTTACAGGAGTGCCACCACGTGATGAAAATGAAGCAACAGAGGGTGTGTTTCCAAACTCTGGGGTATTGCTATAAAGCACGGCTCCAACTGCCATTGCACCCTCAGCATTAGCATGTCCAACCACGGTACTGGTACCAGATTGATATTCGTTTATCACCATGTTTCCTTGAAATACAACGTACTTAAAAAATACATTTTGTGTACCTGCCGCCCGCACTATCAATATGTTTGATTGAGTGTTTTGCGTTACCGTAAAAGGCATCACCTCGAGGGGATCATTGTGTAGGTTATTTCTATTGAAACCAAAAAGGGTGTTACCAAAATCATCCGTTAGATAAATGTCCAAATCGTTGTTGGTACCAGTAGAGGTTTGGCCTATACTATAAACTGAATCTTGCCACTGCAAAACGATGGTATAATTGCCTGGTTGAAGAGATACACTTTGAAAAATATCTCCACCACCAAAATCATGAGCGTCACCAATTATATTATTTGGCGCAGGGGCAGAATGGAAGGTAGAGGCATAGGATTTTTCACCAAAATTACCTGCTGAAGAGAAATAACTTACTCCAGAATCTGCAACAGCATTTACAGTTTTAGAAATCACACCATCTGTCAAAAAGGGCTCTGTAATAAAGGTAATGTCATCTACTATTATGTCGCAGCTATCAGCAGCGAGGTCTAAAATACCTTTGGCCATATTGCCTGCACTTAAAAAGCCCGTGGTAAAAGCAAGCTTGGCTTTGGGTGCCACATCGTGAATTATTTGAAGCATGGCTCTACCTTCATCAGATTGTATTCCATAGGGGTAGTCCTGGAGTACTTTGACGGGGTAAGTATTTTTTGTGTTTCCGGCACCAGGTAGGTCTTCGTTCAAAACGTCAATCTGAGCTTTGTTGCCTGGCTGAGTATTGTAGCTGTTTGAAAGTACACCAATCTTTACACCTTCACCGGCTATATCATAGCCTAGTCTCGCAAATGGTGCTCGCAATGCTTTATCTCCCTGGCTTAGTGCAATTCCGCTATTTACAACAGGCGGAAATAAAGGGCGTACATAGTTGATGAGCTGCGGTAGGCTGTCCAGTTTTTTTAGGTTTTGGATTGGGAATAATCCGGTAATGGTTAATGAAGAAGGACCATTATCGATGATATTAGTCATTCCATAAGGTGCAGTTTGAAGCAGGTTCAGTAATGTTTGGTATTTACCATTGATAGAAATTACTTCAATATACACATCGCCACTATCAACAATAAATATGTTTCCTGCTGTGTCATTGTAGTTTGAGTTATCTATCAATGATCCAAGTTCCGACCCGGTTGGATTAAGAGATTTTCCACTAGCGGGTGGTGGATAGTATGGAATAATACAAGAGGATGAAGGTACCACAACACTTATAGATTGCGAACAACCAGTACTTAATGACACAGTTAATGTGTAAAGTCCACCTTTATTTACAACAGGTGATAAAGTGTTTGCTCCACTTACAATGTTTCCGTTGGGTGTGTACCAATTATACACTGCATTGATAGCGCTGGTATTGGCTTGCAGAGATATACTGGGCTGATTACAAGTAACAGAGTCAGGATTATTAATGCTCAAAGCAAACGATGAGTCACAAAAATTAAAGGGGGCATGTTGAAAAGTCACACCGTTATTTAAGGTAACTGCTTTAGCACTAAAAAAAGCGCCAGTAATAAATGCTTGACTTGTTTTGGTTCCAACCTTAATTGCTCCAAATGGAGCCCACACAGTGCCTTTCCAGTCCGAATATTTGTTTAGTCCAATCCAACCGGGAGCTTGATACCATGCGGTTTTTCCATCACTGGAAGAAGACCCTGTGCCATGTGTTTCGGCATATACACGTGAAGCATCACCTCCATTTACAATATTTACCTTAATCCTTCCTAGATCTACGTCACCGTGTATTAATAACCTAATGTTTCCTGTGGGAGCATTTTGAAAGTCAATAGTAAAAGTGTTGAAGTAACCTGTGTTTTTTATACCGCTAAAAATGTAGTCACCCACTCCGGAAAAAACCAAAACATCCAAACCTGATAAGGCTATGCTATCATATGAACCAGGAATAATGCTTGCACTGCCGTTTATCGAAACATTTCCGGCATTAGGAAAGCTGTTGACTACTGGAAACTCTGGTAAAGCATTAAATTGTGTTTTTGATAAAACTTCTCCATTTTGGGGAATAGGCCCACTGTAGCTAGTATTAGCCGGGTGTACAACTTGCCCTTGTATAATGCCAGGTTGAATTTCTATATCACCATTGCCAAATATATTACCCGCTAAATCCAGTCTATGGCCAATGGTTAAATTATTCCCGGGACTTCCCTTGCTATTGGCACTCCAGATATTTCCAGAAACTTGTGCGTCCGTAAAAATATGCATCTGGTTTCGAGCATAAATAGATCCTTGTAATGTTAAGTGATAGGATGTATTGATATTGGAATGACTACCAACCATGCCCCCCAAGATTACGTTCGTTGGTCCAAGCGATACGCTGCAATCATTTGGAACGTTGCAAGTGGAGTCACCGCCTAAAATTGCATAATCCGAGAGGAAACCAGACTGTGATGTACTAAGATGCGGAGTTATGAAAAGACAAAATCCAATAAATGCTTTATAAAGGCCATGAAGCTTGAAACAACTGCATAGGTCGTCAAATTTTGTAATCGTTCGCATGATAATAAGTATGGTTTGGTGGAATTAAATGTACTTATTTTCAATGGGATAGTGATTAAACAAAGTGAATTTAAGATAGGCTGATGATTAATATCCCTGATTTCAGGGATGCATGTGTTGTATAACTTGATAGTTCATTTTGAGCAGATAACCTAACCCGCATTAAACTTCAATCAATCGTGATCTAAATCACAGAAGCTAACCTATATATACCGACTATAATTGATAGTCTAAATGATAATGGTGATTACCGTCCTTTATAAGCAGTTCCATAGTTCCTGAAATCTTTTCAAGTTCTCCACTTCCGGAATTAGGAACAATTTCTAGAATAAGTCGATTATCAGTGCCGGCCATTGTGCCAAAGTGTTGAAGAATAAAACTACCAGATTTACCTTGCAGGGTTCCTGAAACTTGCTCAATTGCTACATATCCTGCTGATCCTTTTACAGCAGTCATAGCACTTAGCATTTCTCCTTGGCTATGGCCTGATAGCTCTCCTTGAAATTTTTTGTTAATTGACATTCGGCCGAGTTGGGCGCCATCTTTCGATTTTTGAGAATAGTCAAGGGGTTGCATTTCTACTTCAAATGTTCCTTTTGCTTTCATGGATAGGTTTCTAGTGAGTTCAATTACTTACGCATTATCACATAGTAAAAGTATATAACCAGATGGTTTTTTGATACGAGGGACTTACCTAAAATAAAAAAGTTCGCAAACAATGTAATTTGTCTACGAACTTTTTAGTGCCCAGAACAGGACTTGAACCTGCACGGCCTAAAACGGCCACCAGCCCCTCAAGCTGGCGTGTCTACCAATTCCACCACCTGGGCCAGATAGTTTAAGAGTTCTTTTTCACTTAGGTAAGTGAATGTAAAGGTATGTTTTAAACTAAAAATAGTCCCGATATAATCGGGACTATTTTGTGATTCAGCAGGGGCTCGAACCCTGGACCCTCTCCTTAAAAGGGAGATGCTCTACCAACTGAGCTACTGAATCATGCTTTTTTAAAAGCGGCTGCAAATATAAGGGACTTTATGTTTGAATGACAAGCCGTAAAATGATTTTTTAATCATTTATTTTTCAAGCGGCTAAAAGTCAGTTTGGTAAATGAAAAATACTGTTCTACTTTGGCCTTATGAAGATTTCACTCATTGGATATATGGGCTCTGGTAAGTCTACTTTGGGCCCTCAATTGGCAGTCCTTTCAGGATTAGATTATTATGATTTGGATGCCGAGATTGAGAAGCATACAGGATACACAATTACTGAAACTATTTTTAATAAGGGTGAGCTTTATTTCAGGAAACTTGAAAGAGAAAAGCTTCTGGAAATTTTAGCAAAAGACAACTTTGTATTAAGCACGGGTGGAGGTACTCCTTGTTATTATGATAATATGGATTTGATAAATAAAAGTTCTCTAAGTGTGTATTTACAATACAATGTAAAAGACCTCTTTGAAAGATTAAAAGTTAACTCACAAAAAAGACCGCTAATAGCGCATTTGGAAGGCGAGGCACTATTGGAATATATAGGTAAGCATTTATTTGAGCGGAGTGTGTATTATGAAAAAGCCACTGCTGTGATAAGTGCAGGAAAGCTAAGCCAGCCAGAAATACTGAAAGAAATAAAAAAATATACCGATGAATGAGCATTTGACATATTTGAAAGAAATTATAACAGAAAGACGTACCATAAAGCCAGATCAATTTACGGGTGAAAAGGTAGATGACTTGATAATCAAGCAGGTGCTGGACTCAGCTAACTGGGCTCCTACACACGGCTATACCGAACCCTGGCGTTTTACGGTTTTTGCTGAAGACGGCTTGGCTCGGCTGGGTGATTTTCTTGCCGATTTAGATCAACCTAATAAGGAGGCCGAAGGTTTTAATCAGGTTAGATATGACCGATTAAGAAATAGTCCATTGAAATGTTCTCACGTGGTAGGTATTGGAATGAAGCGCGGGGATAATCCAAAAATTCCTGAAATAGAAGAGATTTGTGCTACAGCAATGGCGGTACAAAATATGTGGTTAACGGCCCACGCATTGGGGTTAGGCTCTTATTGGAGCACTGGAGCAAAAGCATTTACACCCGAAATGCGTGAGCTTTTTGGGCTAGGTGATAAGGACCTTTCACTTGGCTTATTTTTTATAGGAAAACCGGCTATTCCAAACCCTAATGGAAGGAGGATTACAAAAATAGAGGACAAAACCAATTGGATAAAAAGCTAATCTAGAAGAAGTGGGGGACAAACCAATAACAGTAAACAGATATTATGATGATGCTGATGAGGTTTAGTAAAATTCCGGTTTTAGCCATGTCGCCCATCTTCAGGTAACCACTGCTAAAAACAATAGCGTTTGGTGGGGTGGAAATAGGAAACATAAAAGCGCAACTTGCTGCTACCGTTAGCGGTACAGCCAGTTGCATTTCGCTTAGCCCAAAGCTTTGGGCTATTACAAATGATACCGGTATAAATACAGAAACCAGAGCAACGTTGCTCATTACTTCGGTAAGAAAAAGTGCTAATGCGCAAATAATCAATACTAACATAAATACATGTGGTGTACTGTTTTGGCTTATCCAGCTTCCTACAAGTTCTACAATATTGGTTACCTCCATACCCTTGGCTACGGAAATACCACCACCAAAAAGCAGCAAAATACCCCAGGGCAGTTTCTGTGTATCTTCCCATTGAAGTAAAGGCTCACTGTTTTTTTTGCCCGGAACGATAAAAAGAGCAATGGATGCCATAACGGCTATCGCAGTATCTGAAAGAGAAGACAGGATCTCCAACTTGTTTAGTTGCGATCTAAAAATCCAAAATAGCGCTGTGGAAACCATAATAATCAACACACGCTTTTCGCCAGCCTCAAGCCTTCCAAGTTCCTTTAGCTCTTGTTTTATGAGTGTGCTTACACCGTCAATTTTTTCAATCTTAATAGGGAATATCACCTTTGTTGAAATAAAATAAGTGCACGTAAATAATACAATAACCAGGGGTAGAGCAAAAATCAACCAAGTGGAAAAGTCAATGGGCAGAAGGCCGCTATCCGAAACTATGCTTGCCAATACTAAGTTTGGTGGTGTACCTATAAGTGTAGTAATACCTCCAATATTTGCTGAATAGGCTATGCCAAGCATTAGCGCTACACCAAAGTTTCTGCCAGCTTTTACGTCTTTTATTTTATCGCCCAAAAGAGCTACTACAGACATTCCAATGGGCAACATCATAACTGCGGTGGCTGTATTGCTAATCCACATCGAAAGTAAAGCTGTGGCTATCATACTACCCAATATAATTCGGTTAGGTTTTTCACCGCTCAGGTTAATAATGTTTAGGGCAATGCGCTTATGTAAATCCCATTTTTCAATAGCCAAGCCAAGAATAAACCCTCCAAGAAATAGATAAATAACCGGGTTAGCATAATTGGCGGTAGTGGCTTTTAAGTCAAGTATCCCCAGTAATGGGAAAAGGATAATAGGTAGGAGCGCTGTGATGCCTGCTGGTATGGCGCCACCGATCCACCAAGCCAGCATCCACAATACCGAGGCTACCATGCGCACTTGTACATTGTCGCCACCCAGGGCTAAACAAATAAGAAAAAGTAAGGGCCCAATGGCGAGCGATATCCAATGTTTTTTCATTGGGGCTAAAATAGAAATGCTATCACTCTTTTATAAATGGATGATGGTAATATTCATCACCGGCATAAATTTTTAAAATATATGAGCCCGGGGGAAGTTCTTGCAGGGATAGTTTGCTTGTAAAGCTGAAGGTTTTAATTAATTGACCGTTCATATCATAAACTTCCAATTGGCTTGGTTTTACATCTTCACTTGCAAAACTTAACTGGAGGTCATCGCTTGTAGGGTTTGGATAAATGCTAAATGGAGAGATTGCCCCATATTCGCTTAAGCCTACCACCTGATTATTGCCGCAAATCAATTCTAAATTATGATTAAAAACTAATTTGCTAACATGCCATGGTACGGTAACATTAAATGATTGCCCGTTGCTGACGTGATTTAGTCTCAAAACGGTATCCATACCGGCCCCTTCGAGGCGAATAGGTAAGGGCATCTCATAAAAACTTACGGATGGATGCGACTGAGTTTGATTGATTGTGATGGTAACATTGCTTCCATTTTGGCCCCAGCTTATCTGGTAGGTAGGGTAACCTTGTCCATAAACCCATTGTGTAAAAAAAGTACTTAAGTTTTGTCCGCTAGAAGCTTCCAAGTGTTGCTTAAGATCAGCTGTTTTTGCATATCCACTGGCCAAATTAGGGTCAGAAAGATAATTAGTAAGCCCCGCAAAAAAGGCGGAATCACCAATTTGATAGCGAAGCATATTAATAACCATAGCAGCTTTGTTATATGACAAACGCCCACTGAAAATTCTTGGAATGCTGGTGGTATCGTCTACGTAAACGGAGCCATCCGGGGCTGAGATAATATGTTGGATTTTTAAAGATTTCCAGTAATTCCAAAGACCAATAGATTGGTAGCGCTCTACGGTAAGTCCTTCAAAGTAGGTGGCAAAGCCTTCGTTCAACCAGATGTCATGCCAGCTGCCACAGGTTACATGGTCTCCAAACCATTGGTGGGCTGCTTCGTGAGCAATCAGGGAGTAAGGAAATCCACCCATAAAGCTCATGGTCTGATGTTCCATTCCGCCTCCCCAGCCAAACTGTGCGTGACCATATTTTTCATTTGAAAATGGGTAGGGAATGGTTAGGCTGTCAAAAAGTTCCAAAATCTCTATAGTAGCGGGTGTTTCAGTTTGAGCCTGAGTAAGGTTTTCTGGATATACGTAGTTTAATATTTCTAACTGCCCATTTCGCAAATTTGCGTAGTCTGAGTATGAAGAATAGTTAGTTACGGCAAAAGCTACCAAATATGCAGCTATCGGGTTTCTGCTTTTCCAATGAGCGGTTACACTACCGCCAGTGGTTATTTCGCTAACTAGCTTTCCGTTTCCGGCAACTTTATTTCCCACAGGAGCGGTAACAAATACGTCAAGCGAATCTATTTTATCATTGAGGCTTTGCTTGGTAGGCCACCATTCCATGGCTCCGTAAGGTTCAGAGAGTGTCCAAATAATAGGGGTGTTATCGTGCGAGTTTTGTTCAAATGATCCAAATCCGTTGCTTACGGGTTTTCCTTGGTAGTATATTGTTAAAGAATCATTTGAATTTAAGGCCAAAGGAGCAGGGAGCTGAACCTCCAAAACATGGTTTTGTGTACGGCTATAAGTAAGAGATACATTGTGATATATAATTGAATCAACTACAAGGCTATCGTGCATATCAAACTCAAGTTGAGAAAGATTGCCTTGGTGGGGTTTAAATCGAAAATGAACAGATCCTTGTATATATTTTATAGCAGGATCAATTTCCCAATTAGCTATGGCGTAGTATAAGTCATAAGTATCAGAAGCGCCTTGTGCGGCTTGTTTGTGATGCCTAACTTGTGCAGCCTTTTGTTCAGATTGAATGATAAGCTGCTGCGTATTTTGCTGTGGCCTATATTGAGCAATGGCACAGCTATATATCATAATTAGCAGGAGTGTTACTAAATTTTTCATCTACGGAGTTTATGGCGCTAAATGTAGAGTTATTCACTTAAATGTATTTGAAAGCAAACGCACAAAATATAATAGTGATATACTGATTAACAACTCTATTTCCTTGAAACAACGATCTACAAATTCAGATAAATATTTGGTGAATAGCCACGGGCATACGATGATTTATAAGCTGGACGCGAAGGGTCGCTTTACTTTTGTAAATGATGCCACGGCTAGATTTTTTAACGTTACTGCTGAAAGCTTACTTGGGCTATACTTCACAGATCTTATTCGTGAAGATTACAGAGAAAGAGTTTATAACTTTTACCTGGATCAATTCGAGCGTAAGCTGCCTTCCACATATTTTGAGTTTCCGGTGGTATCAAAATCGGGTAAAGACTGTTGGGTAGGACAAAGTGTAGAGGCTCTTACTACAGACGATGAGATCGTTGAATTTTTGGCGGTAAGCAACGATGTTACAGATAGGGTATTGACGGCTCGATCTCTACGATATACTGAAGAACGGTATAGGCATGTGATTGAAAATATAAACCTGGGTACATTGGAGGTAACTGAAGATGATACCATTATTAGTGCAAATCAATCTTTTTGTAATCTCAGCGGATATACTTTAGATGAGCTAATTACTAAACGTGCATTTAGTTTTTTTAAGAATGAATCCGGTTTTGCAAGCATGGCTGATTTATCTAAAAATTCAGCGGTGGAAATGGAGTTGAAAAATAAATCGGGGAGCTCTGTTTGGGTATTAATCTCTGCGGTTCCGATAAAGAATAAATACAACGAAGAGATTGGGCACCTGTGTGTGGTGCATAATGTGACGGAAAGAAAGGAACAAGAGCTAAGCTTAAAAGAACTACTGGAAGAGGTAGAAAGCAGAAATGAAGACTTAAAGAAAAAGCAGGATTTCTTGACATCCATCAATGATTTTGCAGCAAAGCTGATACGGTCATCTAGCCTGGGTGAAATATTGGATGAGATGACAATGAGCATCGTACAGCGATTTGGTTTTGAATGCTGCAGAATATATCTGTTTAGTGAAGATGATCATAAGCTGAGACAAGTGGCCTACTTTCCAAATGATATTTTGGCTTACGAGCCAGAAAATGAAACTCTAAGACGGGTAGTAGAGGAAGGAGGAACAGGAGTGGAAAATGGAGAAACATCTTCTACATTAAATGTTCCAATTATAGCTGATGGAGAAATTTTGGGAGCTATACGGTCAAAAACATCAAATAATAAGTGGGAGCATTTACAAACCTTGACCACTTTATCCAACCTCTCGGGAAACAGAATAAAAAGTACTTTGATAAGCCTGAAAAGGCTGGAAACAGAGAGGGCACTAAAAGAAGGGGAAGCACGATTACGCTCGATACTAGACTCTGCCCTGGATGCGATGATTACCATTAATGAACAGGGAATCATTACAGAGTGGAATCTTAGAGCGGAAGAAATTTTTGGATTTCCTAATGAAGAAACGATAGGTAAAGATCTAAGCGAACTAATTGTACCTGAAAAATATAGATATGCACATAATGCGGGCATGAAGCATTTTTTGCAAACAGGAAATGGCCCGATTTTGAACAAGAGAATAGAGATTCATGCACAACATAAGGACGGAAGCTACTTTCCTGTAGAACTTAGTATTGTGCCAATTCAACTGAATGAAGGGTATTTATTTAGTGCATTTATAAGAGACATTACCCTTAGAAAAAAGGCAGAAAATGATATGTCCACAGCATTGCAGCGACAAAAGGAGCTTGCGGAGCTAAAGTCAAGACTTATAAGTATGACATCTCATGAGTATCGCACACCACTTACCACAATAAAGAGCAGTTTAGATTTATTGAGCTTTATTCTTGAAAATCAAGAACTACAAAACCGGGATAAAATTGAGAAAAATGTAAATCGAATAAACCTTGAAATAGACAGACTCAATAGCCTGGTGAATGACATTTTAACGGTGGGTAAGCTTGAAACCGGAACGCTACCGCTAAAACCAGAACCTACTGATATGGTTGAATTATGTACTTCTTTAACAGAAAATTCATTTGCAAATCAGCCCGATGGACGTGTTGTGAACATGACCGTTTCGGGTACACCAAGAATGCTAGATCTGGACGAGAGTTTATATTCACACGTACTTTCCAATCTTTTACAAAATGCTTTTAAATATTCTAAAACTAAAGGAAGCCCAAGATTAGAATTAAACTTTAAAGATGATGAGCTTGAAATCACAGTTAAAGATCGTGGAATAGGAATACCGCATGCGGAGTTAGGCCTTTTATTTGATTCTTTTTTTAGAGGTAGTAATGTAAAAAATATCCAAGGACATGGAATGGGTTTGGTCATTGTAAAGCAATTTGTAGACTTGCATGATGGAACCATTGAAGTAAATAGCGAAGAGGGAAAAGGAACAGAATTTATTATAAGACAACCGTACACACAAAAGCTCAACAAACTGATTGAAAAATGAATAAGTACAAAATTCTCATTGTAGAAGATGATGAAAATATTGCTGATACATTAAAAGATATGCTGGAAACCATGGATTATGAGGTGGTTGGCAGTTTTGATAATGGTCCTGAGGCATTATTGTTTTTAGAAAGGAATAAGCCAGATTTGATATTGCTGGACATTCAATTGCGTGGAAGGATGAGCGGTATTGAGGTAGCAGGTGAAATCCAGGATACCAACCGCATTCCATTTATATTTACAACCGCCTATGCTGATAGTGATACCATAAATCTGGCAAAAGAAAAAGGGCCATATGGATATATTGTAAAGCCTTATGGTATGAAGGATATTTTTGCTGCTATTGAAGTGGCAATCAATAATCATAAGCTTTTGGGTGAATTAAAGACGCCTGAGGTGGATGGGGCAGAGGTGAGACGTCACCATCTTTACCTAAAGGTGGATACTAAACTGGTAAAGGTAAATGAAGATGACATTTTATATGTAGAGGCCAAAGGGGATTACGTACTTTTTAAAACCAAAGAAAAAGGTTTTGTGATAAACGCTACGATGAAAAAGGTGGAGGAAAGATTAAATTCCTCCAAGTTTATAAAGGTTCATCGATCCTATATAATTAATCTCGATAAAATTGTGGATATAGAAAGTACAACACTTGTTATAAGTGATAAAGTTATTCCTATCAGCCGCTCTCACAGGGATGCGCTTCTGGCTAGGTTAAATACATTATAAGGTTAACTGTCGGTATTTAATGTTTAGCCATCAGAATTATTTAGTTATCTGTCGAATTGCCATTGATATGTTATGTATGCACATTATATTTGCACTGTTAGTTTAAGAGTTGGTAATGTTTTTGAGAGGGCATTACCACATTACTTGGTTCATTCAAGTAGTTGCAGTTAGTTTAGTTGAAGTATGGTAAGCGCTAACATGGTTTTAAGTAATGATGATTAGTTAAGGGGTTAACAATTATTAGATCACACATTTAGAGCTTACCACAGAATCCCCGAGTTTTTACTCGGGGATTTTTGTTTTTATTCACTTCTATTCATCAGTTGCTATCACTGTATTCTAAGTCGTAAATCATACTTTAGCACACCAAAATTTAAGGTATGCTGTGCATTGATAATCCATATATAGAGCCGTATTTCAATCAAGCGGTAGAAGAGTATTTTCTCAAAAATTCTGATGAAAACATTTTTATGCTGTGGCGAAATGATAATGCCATTATAGTAGGAAAACATCAGAACACTTTGGCGGAAATAAACGTGGACAATGTAAAAGAGCGCAACATAAAAGTGGTGCGCAGGCTTACAGGCGGGGGGGCTGTATTTCATGATTTAGGAAATCTGAACTACACCTTTATAATGGGCTATGGCGCAGAAGGAGCCAAGGTAGATTTTAAAAAATATAACCAGCCGATAATTGATGTACTCGCAGGATTGGGGGTAAAGGCTCACTTTTCTGGCCGTAATGATATTTTGATTGATGATCAAAAGTTTTCAGGAAATGCTGAGCATATTTATCACCAAAAACAAAGAGTACTGCACCATGGTACTTTGCTCTATGCTTCTAATGTGAAAGACATTTCGGATGCGCTAAAAGTAAATCCACTGAAGTTTGAAGGAAAAGCCCGAAAATCTGTTGTGAGCCGGGTCACAAATATTTCTACCCACCTAAAAGAAGATATTGGTGTAGAGGCTTTTCGTCAGGAAGTGATGATGCACATTACAAAGCTGTACCCTGATGCGGAGCCTTACACACTTACCGAAACGGATAAAAAAGAAATACAAAAACTGGCCGATGAAAAGTACAGCCAATGGCATTGGAACTTTGGCTACTCACCCAAGTATGGACTTAAAAAAGGTGTGAAAACTACCGGTGGCCATGTGGAAGTACACCTAAATGTAGACAAAGGCATGATCACCGATTTGGACATTTTTGGCGATTTCTTTGTGAACAGGGATATAGAGCCGCTGATAGAAGGGCTAAAAGGAGTAGAGCACCGTGAGGATGCTGTTTTGCAAAAACTGAAAGAGCTTAAAAGCAGTGCTTACTTTAATAATATTTCTGAAGAGGAGTTGGTAGAGGCGTTTTTCTAATGTTGGGATTCAAAAAGAAATTTTCACCACTAATAGTCCACAAGCCAATTGAAGCTTTTGTCAATAATCTCCCGCTTGTTCGCCCGTACGTGATCTAAGTAAGCCTGAGCTACAGGAGAAAGCTTTTTATTTTTGAGCCAGATTAAGCGCCATTGTGTAGATATGGGCAAGCCCTTCGCGGGAATTATAAAAAGCTCTCCGGTGTCTAATTCGTTTTTTATACCAATAAGGGGGATAATAGAAAAACCCATGCCCGCTATTACGGCCTGTTTCACAGCTTCGTTAGAGGTAAGTTCAATTCGCTTTCGTTCCTTCTTTTGGCTAAGAAAAGCATCCATAGCAATCCGAGTAGCCGAGCCCAGCTCACGAAAAATAAATGGCCGCTTGCGATCGTATTTTATGGTGTTGCCCACTAGGTACAGGCGGTTTTCGAGCAGTATTTCTTCTTCAATATCTACATCATCAGGCACTACAGACACCAGGGCAAAGTCTATTTCATTTCCCTTCAGGCTGTTCATTACCGTGGTTTTGTTGGTTACGTCCAATACTATATCTACCCCGGTATGCTTTTCCAAAAAGGCACTCAGAAAAAAAGGAATTACGTATTTGCCCGTGGAGGCGGAAGAGATTTTGAGCTTGCCCGTAAAAAGACCCTCGTATTCTTTTGTTCTGTATCGAATTGCCTCTGATTCGCGAACTACATTTTCTGCCAGCTCTGCTATGGCGTGGCCAAAATCGGTTACATAAAGCTGCCTACCTATTACCTCAGTAAGGGGAATATCAAACTGTGACTGAAAATTTTTGAGCTGAATAGAAAGGGCAGGTTGGGTCATGTGCATCTCCTCAGCTGCTTTGGTAATGCTCTTTTGTTGTACTACTTCCAAAAATATCTGCAGTTGGTGTAAAGTGTAGTTCATAAAATTATTTTATGCATTTCATTAAATGAATAAATAAAAATAAATGAAATTATCTATTGAGCTTTGTCCCGAAGAAAAAAAATAAATCCATGCAAAAAGTAACAGTAGCAAAAGGTGATGGCATAGGTCCTGAAATAATGGACGCCACGCTTAGCATTTTGAAAGCCGCAGGTGCCCGACTTGAATACGACCACATAGCTGTGGGTGAGCAAGTATACCTATCGGGAAATACTAGCGGAATTGACAAGTCGGCCTGGGATAGTATTCGTACCAACAAAATTTTTCTCAAAGCACCCATCACTACGCCTCAGGGGGGTGGCTACAAAAGCCTTAATGTAACCATGCGCAAATCGCTGGGGCTATATGCTAATGTGCGCCCTTGCAAAAGTCTTCACCCATTTGTGAAAACAAAGCATCCAAAAATGGATGTTGTGATAGTGCGCGAAAATGAAGAAGACCTGTACGCAGGAATAGAGCACCAGCAAACGGATGAAGTGGTACAATGCCTTAAGCTGATTACCCGCCCGGGCTGTGAAAAAATAGTGCGCTACGCCTTTGAGTATGCCAAACTCTACAAACGCAAAAAAGTAAGCTGCTTCACCAAGGATAACATAATGAAGCACACCGATGGCTTGTTTCACAAAGTGTTTAAAGAAATAGCTGCGGAGTACCCGGAAATAGAATCAGACAACTGGATAATAGACATAGGCGCTGCAAGGCTGGCTGATACGCCAGAAATATTTGATGTGGTTGTGATGCCCAATCTTTACGGGGATATTGTTTCAGATATAACGGCTCAAATCTCCGGCTCAGTAGGGCTTGCAGGAACTTCCAATATAGGTGAAGAGTGTGCCATGTTTGAAGCCATTCACGGCTCTGCGCCTGACATTGCCGGAAAAAACATAGCCAACCCTTCGGGCTTGCTGCGCGCAGCCATCATGATGCTGAACCATTTGGGACAAGCCGATGTGGCCGAAAAAATCAAAAATGCCTGGTCATGCGTTATCGAAAAAGGCATTCATACACCTGACATTTATAATGAGACGGTGAGCACCCAAAAAGTGGGAACCAAAGAGTTTGCCGAGGCGGTGATAGAGCATCTTGGGCAAAAACCTCAAAAACTGGAGGCAGCAAGCTACGCCAGAAACGTGAAGTTGAACCTACCCAAATATATACGCAGAAAGCAAGCCAACAAGGTGCTGAAAGGTGTGGACATATTTGTGGACTGGAAAGGTAGTAATGCAGAGGAACTGGCCGAAAAACTTCAAAAACTAAACAGTGATGTAAAGTTGAATATGATTACCAACAGGGGAGTAAAGGTGTGGCCGGAAGGCTTTTCTGAAACTTTTTGCACCGATCACTGGCGCTGCCGCTTTGAGGTAGAAAACGGACATCCTGCCAAAATGGGCAGTATTGCCAAAATAATGATGGATGCACTAACTGAAAACCTGGATATAATAAAAACCGAAAACCTGTATGAGTTTGACGGCCAACGCGGCTACTCACTTGGGCAGGGACAATAAATAGTAAACTTCAAAATTTCTTAAACATGAAAACACATCAAATACGATTGATAGACAGCACCTACGGTGCAGATGATGCCCGCGAAGTATTGGGCTCATTACTAAATGACAAGATCAAATTTTTGAACCATAAGATTTTCTCAATGCAAGAGCGCTATGGCTCAAATACGGAGCACATGAACAAGCGTATTGAAGAACTACGCCAAGAAAAGCGTGACCTAGAATTGCTTTTTGAAGAGCACGAGGGCGAACACATCGATTTTGAAATTGGCTGTACACTAGTGATTCAGCTCAGAAAAGCAGAAGCTGTTTAAATTTTAAAATATATACCATTCAAACTAAAAAACCCGAAGCATACAGCTTCGGGTTTCTTTTGAACCTTACACAATCCATCTGATGAATTTAGATCTACTAATTGAAAACCTTACCAACCCTGCATTACTGTTCTTTTTATTGGGCATACTTGCCGTTCAGCTCAAAAGCGATCTTTGCATCCCCGAGAGTTCTTCCAAATTTATATCCATGTATTTGCTTTTTTCCATTGGTTTCAAGGGCGGGCAGGAGCTAGCCCATAGCGAGCTCAATCAAACTATGCTGTGGGTGGTGCTTTTTGGGGTTATCTCAGCCCTTGTGGTTCCGGTTTATTCTTTCTTTTTGTTAAAGAAAAAACTGGGTATCGAAAATGCGGGAGCCATAGCTGCGGCTTACGGATCCATAAGTGCTGTAACCTTCATTACTTGTGTTTCCTATTTGGAAATGAGTGAAATAGAATTTGGGGGATATATGATTGCCCTTATGGCACTGATGGAAGCTCCGGCTATTATCGTGGGGGTTCTCTTGCTTTCCTTTTTCAGAAAAGGGCAGAAGAGTAATGGCGTATCCATTGGGTCTCTTGTAAAACATTCCATCACCAATGGCAGCGTAATGCTGATATTGGGGAGCTTGGTAATCGGCTATGTGGCCAGCGACAAACAAGCCGAGGGTATTGCCCCGTTTACGACAGATATTTTCAAAGGTTTTTTGGCGGTATTTCTTTTGGATATGGGCATTAGTAGTGGCCGCAAGCTTTCTGACTTTTGGAAGAATGGGTACTTCCCTCTGGCCTTTGCCATACTGGTGCCGCTTATCAATGGATTGGCAGTGGCAGCTTTGAGTGTGGCTGTTTCCGATAGTGTGGGCGATAGGTTGTTACTTTCCATACTTGTGGCCAGTGCCTCCTACATTGCGGTACCTGCCTCTATGAAACTTGCCGCGCCAGAGGCCAACCCTGGCTTATACATCCCTATGGCGCTGGCTATTACATTTCCATTTAATATTACGCTGGGCATGCCGCTGTATTTGCAGGTTATAAGATATGTTTCGTGAGGGTAATAAACCCAGTTCAAAAAAATAGAGTTTTAATAAAAATCCCCCATACTTTCACATGAGGGATTTTACATTTTATAGAATCAGAAAAGATTAAGATTCGTCTTCAGCCTTTTCGGTTTTCTTATTTATGGTAACAGTGATTTCCTGCTCATCTTTAC